>JAPOKO010000044.1 GCA_029977615.1 bacterium | reverse complement strand
ATATCCAGAAGTACCAACATGGCCCCTTATCGCAATTGTTGGGTCGGTTGCACTGATTGTTGGCATTGGTGGTTTCCCCACCAGCTACACCGTGTGGCTGGCAATCGACTTGCGCCTTCGTCCGCTTGATGAAGCAGAAGTGGCCGATGCGGCCGCACATGCCCGTTCGTAAACGAACACTGCAAACCCAAGCCCAGTAAGGGTTTCAAATGCTTGACCGAACACCTGTTCGGGGTTAGGGTCACTACATCCGCTTGGCCAAGTGGATGCACACATGTGGGTAAAACCAGGGTCAACCCTGCGACACCCCACATTTAGGGTGCGCAGTCCACAGGAAAACAGATAAACAGCGAAAGCAGGCAGTTATGGCAAGCAAAGAGAGCAAGCACCACGAAGTAAAGAACAACTCCAAGGAAGGCAGCGAGCGCCTGAAGGCTCTCGACGCAGCACTTGGCCAGATCGATAAGCAGTTCGGTAAAGGCTCCATCATGCGCATGGGCGAAAAAGAATCAATGCGCATCGCCTCTATCCCAACCGGCGCACTCCCTCTCGACATTGCCCTCGGCGTTGGCGGTTTGCCACGCGGTCGTGTCATCGAAATCTTCGGCCCTGAGTCATCAGGTAAGTCAACGCTTGCAATGCACGTGGTGGCCGAAGCCCAACGCAACGGCGGCATCTGCGCCTACGTCGACGCCGAACACGCGCTCGACCCGGTGTATGCAAGCGCCATTGGTGTCGACTGCGACAACCTGCTCATTTCACAGCCAGACACTGGTGAACAAGCACTCGAAATCACCGACATGTTGGTGCGTTCAGGTTCACTCGACGTCATCGTTATCGACTCGGTGGCAGCACTAACGCCACGTGCCGAAATTGAAGGCGAAATGGGCGACAGCCACATGGGCTTGCAAGCACGACTCATGAGTCAGGCATTGCGCAAGCTCACTGCAAACCTCAACAAGAGCGACACCATCCTCATTTTCATTAACCAATTGCGCGAAAAAATTGGTGTCATGTTTGGATCTCCAGAAACCACCACAGGTGGTCGTGCACTCAAGTTCTACTCATCAGTTCGTCTCGACATTCGTCGTATCGAATCCATCAAAGACGGCCCAGAAGTCGTTGGTTCACGCACACGCGTGAAGGTGGTGAAGAACAAGGTTGCTCCACCATTCCGCCAAGCAGAATTCGACATCATGTACGGCAAGGGAATTAGCCGCGAAGGCGCAGTGCTCGACATGGCAGTGGAATTGAACATTGCGAAGAAGTCGGGTGCATGGTTTACCTACTAAGGCGAACAGCTTGGTCAGGGTCGTGAGAATGCAAAGACATACCTCATTGAAAACCCAGAGATCATGGTGCAAATGGCCGAAAAGGTTCGTGAAGTGTCAGGTGTAGGTCAGGTGAATGAAGCCCCTGCATTCACCGAAGAAGACGACGAGCCAATCGATCTCGACTAATTCGCGCGGCTAGTCCGCCATAGTTTCCCGCTGGTCAGTGCCTCCGCGCTGGCCGGCGGGGCTGCCATTTTTTACGGCGGTAAACTTAAGCCACTGTGACTCGTAAATATGTAGTGCGCACCTTTGGGTGCCAAATGAATGCGCACGACTCCGAGCGAATTTCTGGATTGCTCGAAGAAGACGGCATGGAAATGGCCGAACATGAAGACGACGCCGATGTGGTGGTGTTGAACACCTGTTGCATTCGCGAAAACGCAGATGAGAAGTTGTACGGAACACTTGGCTGGTTGAAGCCGTGGAAAGAAGCCGGCAAGAACCTTGGTCGTGAGCGCCAAATTGTTGTTGCCGGATGCCTGGCACAAAAAGACAAAGAACTCGTGCGTGAAAAAGCGCCGTATGTAGACGTGGTGATGGGCACTCACAACGTGCACCGCGCCATTGATTTGCTCGACATGGCTTCGGTGAAGGGTGGTATTACCGAAATTTTCGACGAAGCCGTCATCGATGACCACGCATTGTTTCCAAGTGCGTTGCCGGTGAAGCGTGAGCGTTCGTATAACGCGTGGGTCACTATTCAGATTGGTTGCGACAACAGCTGCACATACTGCATTGTGCCGAGCGTGCGTGGAGAAGAGATCTCGCGTCCGTTTGACGACATTGTTGCTGAAGTGCAGGGGTTAGCTGCGCAGGGCGTTACTGAGATCTCGCTGTTGGGTCAGAACGTAAACAGTTACGGGCGTGACTTGTCACTTGCGAAGAAGCGTGGTGGCGACATAGATATTCGTGTGCGACCGCAGTTTGCCGAGTTGTTGCGCGCAGTTGGTTCGGTAGAAGGTGTGCGTCGCGTGCGTTACGTAAGCCCGCACCCGAAAGACATGAACTTGGAAACATTGCAGGCAATGGCCGAAACGGCTGCAGTGTGTGAGCACTTGCACTACCCATTGCAGTCGGGTTCAGACCGCGTGTTGTCGTTGATGCATCGTGGCTACACGGCAGAGCGATATTTGTCGCGCATGCAAGAGGCTCGTGCACTTATTCCCGACCTTGCCGTAACTACCGACATCATCGTTGGCTTCCCAGGCGAAACCGAGGATGACTTCTTGCGCAGCATGGAAGTTGCAGCGGAAGCACAATTCGATGCTGCCTACCTATATATCTTCTCACCGCGTGAAGGAACTGCAGCTGCATTGATGACTGAAGAATTTTGCGATCCTGCCGTGGTGTCGCAACGTTATGACCGCTTGAAGGTGGTGCTTGATCATTCAGCTGTACAAAAGCACCGCGAACGCATTGGTCGCATTGAAGAAGTAATTGTTGAAGGACGCAATAAGCGCGACGAAGAAAAGTGGACTGGCCGTACACGCCAGAACAAACTGGTGCATTTTTCAAGTAATGAAATGTTGCGCGTGGGTCAGTACGCAATGGTGGAAATTCATGATGCAGCACGTTTCCACTTGTCGGGCGTGCTCACCGAAGTTGGCGAAATGCCGACACACAAAGTGCGCTTGTCGGTTCAGTCAGTATGAAGCCTGTAGTAGTACTTGGCCCAACGGCCAGCGGTAAGAGCGACAGCTGTATGGCCGCCGCAATGGCAAATGGCAACACCGAATTAGTGGTGTGCGATGCCATGCAGGTGTACAAGCGAATGGACATCGGTACTGCCAAGCCAACCAAACAAGACCAGGCGCAAGTGCCACACCACTGCATCGACTTGGTTGAACCAAATGAGCGATTCACCGTTTCCGATTATCAGGTGCAGGCACGCGCAGCAGTTGCCGACATTACGGGCAGAGGAAAGAACGCGCTGGTCGTTGCTGGAACCGGTTTGTATCTGACCTCGCTTATTGATGAATTGAGTTTCCCGGGCGAGTGGCCCGAGATTCGCCGCGAGTTACAACAAGAACCTGAAGTGTCGCGTTTATATCGCCAACTGAAAGAACTCGACCCAGAGGCTGCAAGCAAAATTGAACGCAGTAACCGCCGACGCATTGAACGCGCGCTTGAAGTGTGCATCGGTAGCGGGAAACCGTTTAGTGCTACTGGCCCAGGAACTGGTGCGTACCCCGATAATGGGGTGGTGCAAATTGGTTTGTTATGGCCACGTGAAATGTTGGTGGCACGCGTTGAACAACGTGTGTACAACATGATGGAAGCAGGCTTCCTTGATGAAGTGCAGCAGTTGCGCAAAGACGGAAACATGTCGCAAACTGCGAAGCAGGCTCTTGGCTATGCAGAATTGCTTCGTCACCTTGAAGGTAAATGCACGCTTGAACAAGCGGTTGGCGACATCGTCATTCACACACGTCAATTCGCTGTGCGCCAAGAGCGCTGGTTCCGCCGTGACCCACGCATTACATGGGTAAATATTGAACGCGACCCAGTTTCCGAAATCGGTTCGGTGTTGGCAAAGCACTTGCACTAGAAATACATGCACATGTCGTCACTTCCAGTCACCCTCACCAAGCATTCAGGGCTTGGAAACGACTTTTTTGTTGTGGAAGTGCCGGCCGAGCAGGTTGCAGACTGGCCGTCCAATGCGCGTGCGCTGTGCAACCGCCAGTCGGGTATTGGTGCCGATGGATTGTTGTTACTGAGCAAAATTGATGACTCGAACCTCACCATGCGTTTGTACAACAGCGATGGATCGCTTGCCGAAATGAGTGGTAACGGCATTCGTTGTTTAGCCCAAGCCGCATACATGTTGTACGGCCACACCGGCCATGTGAACTACATGGTGGCGACCGATGCTGGCCCTCGACGCGTTGAAGTGCAACCGGTGAATTCCACCACAATTAATGCCTCCGTTGACATGGGTCTGATTGGTTCGCTTGATGAACCGGCCAACTGGAACACGCTTGGCACCAACCCCGACCGACCAGTTGCGCACATTTCTGTCGGCAATCCGCATTCAGTAGTAGGCGTAGAAGATGTGCGTGTGGTTCCACTGAAGGAACTTGGCGAAAAAGTTCCGCAAGTAAACCTGGAAATCATCGAGCCCGGCCCAGAGAACAACGCCATCACTATGCGGGTGCACGAACGTGGCGCGGGCATTACACAAGCATGCGGCACGGGTGCGTGTGCAAGTGCATGGGCTGCAGTGCAATGGGGATTAGTTCCTGCAAAGTCGAATGAAGTAATCGTGCACATGGATGGTGGCGATGTGCGCGTGAAGGTGAATGAGCCGCAATCTGGTCACGTCACACTGATTGGTCCTGCCGAGTACCTCAGCACGCATCAGGCAGAGATCATTCTGTGAGTAACCCGTACCAGCAAGCGCTGGGTTCAACACTCATCTACCGCACCGTTCGCGAGCGCATTGTGCTCGTTGGCGTGATCTTCGATGGACATGATGAACTAGAAGTCGACGAAAGCCTCGATGAATTGTCGCGCCTCATTGACACCGCTGGTGCAGATGAAGTTGGCCGACTAACTCAACGTAGAGACTCACCAGATCCTGCATATTTCATCGGTAAAGGCAAAGCGTATGAACTAAAAGAACTCTGCCTTATGGTGGACGCCGACACCGTAGTGTTCGATAACGAATTAGCACCTGCACAGCAATACAACTTGGAAAAGTTATTGGGTCGAACTGCGATTGATCGCACCGCAGTTATTTTGGACATCTTCGCGCAGAATGCACACACGCTTGAAGGTAAAGCTCAAGTTGAACTTGCGTTGTTGCGATACAAGTTGCCGCGTCTTCGTAGAGGAATTTCGGAAGCCATGTCGCAACAGGGTGCTGGCATTGGTTCGCGTGGCCCTGGTGAAACGAAACTTGAAGTTGACCGTCGTCGTATTCAAGACAAGATCGCCAAGCTCACTCGCGACTTGAAGCACTTGCATGAGAACAGGCGAGAGCAGGGCAAGAGTCGTGCACGCAGTGGTCTTGGCTCGGTAAGCATTGTTGGTTACACAAACGCAGGGAAGTCCACATTGCTCAATCATCTAACGCATGCTGGTGTACTTGCTGAAAACCGATTGTTCGCAACACTCGACCCAACCACACGCAGGCTTGCGCTTCCTGGTGGAGAGCCCGTATTGCTCAGCGACACTGTTGGATTCGTAAAGCGCCTTCCGCACGGTTTGGTGGAGTCATTTAAGAGCACACTCGAAGTTGCAGTGCTCAGCGACTTGCTTATTCACGTGGTGGACAGCACGGCAGTCGACCCAGAAAGCCAAATTCACGCGGTGCACGAAGTGCTGCAAGAAATTGGTGCAGGCGCAGTGCCCGAACTGTTGGTGTTTAACAAAGCCGACTTGGCGCCAGAGACTGCCCAGCGTTTGCTTTCGCAAAATGAAGGCTCGGTTGCCATTTCTGCGGTAACTGGTGAAGTTGAAGAAACCGGCGAACCTACCGATTCCGAGTAAGAACTACCATGAAACTTATCCGAGAAGAAGTCGAAGCAGTTGAACTCCTCGTTGAGGAAACAGACGGCAAGAAGACTTTCTACATCAAAGGTCCCTTTCTACAAGGTGACATCAAGAACCGCAACGGACGCATTTATGAGTCCCGCGTTCTCGCTAAAGAAGTC
>JAPOKO010000043.1 GCA_029977615.1 bacterium | reverse complement strand
GTTCCATCGTCGGTCTGAATGAAGTACTGCCCGCGTTTTGGTTGTTCAATCGCGCGCACTGGTGCAGATAACTCAATAACTCCACCGAGCTCACGAATACGGTCTGCAATCGACGTGGTGAATGCGTGCATTCCTGCAAGTGGTGCAGCAAAAATTGGTCCACTCGCAACACGCTTAGCCAACGAATCTTTCACTGAACACATCAGGCTGCGCGGTTGCGCAAGTAAGTCGGCAATTTGTAGCATGCCCTTCACGCTGAATGTATCGGTGTCAGTTGCATAAATGCTTCCAACGAGTGGATCAATGATTCGTTCAAGTACCTGACTGCCGCAGCGTGCGCGCATGGCTGCACCAAGGTTGTCGGTGTTCCTGCCAACACGGCGCGGAAGCAACGGCTCAAGTGAGGCGCGCAATTTTCCTGTTGTGCTCAGAATGGGTGTTGACCATGCCGCACGAAGCGAGCCAGGAACTCCAAGCATGGTTCCGTGAGGAATGGGGTGCAGTGTGTTCTGCCAGATGTAAGCCTCACCAGTTGCTGGTGAAGTGAGTGCGTCACCCAAACCAACTTGCTTTATCAAGTCCATTGCAAATGGTGTTCGAGTGAGAAACGCATCTGCCGACTCATCGAGTGATGCAATTCCTGCGAATGGTGATGCGTGAATAACTCCGCCAACGCGGTCGAGAGATTCAAAGATGGTGACGCGAGGTGGGTTTGGCTCACTCAGAATGCGCAACGCGGCGGCAAGACCGGTGATGCCGGCCCCAATAACGACAACATGTTTGTCGTTCATGATTGCGCGGCGGTGAGTACCCGTTTGGCGAGTGCAGCCATGACCGTTGCATCGTCATTGACGCAAGTGGTGCGGTCAAACTTCAGTCCGTGGTGATCGGATCGATGCTTGGCTTCAATGTCGAGGTCGTACAGAACTTCAAGGTGGTCGGCAACGAAACCGCACGCACTCACCAACACACCGTCTGCTTGTTTATCTGCGGCAATGGTGTCAATTACATCAAGAATGTCTGGGCCAATCCATGGCTCTGGAGTTCTGCCGGCTGACTGCCAAGCAATTGCCCAGTCGGCGCCTTCAACAAGTCCGAGTTTGTTCGCGACTGCAGTGGCAGTGGCATGAAGTTCGTGCGGGTATGGATCGCCGCCATCGATAATGCGCTGTGGCAATGAGTGAGCGGTGAACAACACGCGCGTACGTTCTGGCATGGCAGCTTTTTTCGCCGCCATGTCTGCCGCTAGAAAGTCAATGAATGCTGGTTCAATTGCCCAGGACTCAACGCCAACGACGCTAATGCCATGTGGCTCGGCTGCGGCTTGTGCACGACCAACGTATTGGCCAATGGAATACGACGAGTAATGCGGGGCGAGTACGAGCGCAATGATGTTCTTCATTCCTTGGCGCGCAATATTGTCCACCGTTTCTTCAATCATGGGGTGGGCGTGCTTTAGTCCCAGTTGTACATCAAATTTGTCAGGCGCAATGTTGTCTAGTGCTCGTTGCAATGCATCGCGCTGTGCTTCGGTGCGTGCAGCAAGCGGGGAGATGCCTCCGATTGCGTCGTAACGAGCTTTGAGGTCTGACAGTTGTTCTTCGGTTGGTGGTCGACCACGACGAATGTCGGTGTAATACGGAAGAATTTCTTCTGAGCTACGTGGTGTTCCGTAGGCCATGAGTAATACGGCAGTTTTTGTGCTCATGTATTTATCGTTTCGTTGTGTTGTGAACGTGTTCAACTATTGCAGCAAGCACGTCGGGGTTGGTAGGTGGCTGCACTCCGTGTCCAAGATTGAAAATATGTCCAGGGTTACCGCCGTTGTCAGCGAGCACGGCATCGGTACCGGCAAGTGCAGTTGCAACATCGCCAAGAACGAGTTCGGGGTTTAAGTTTCCTTGCACGATGGTGTCTGCACCAAGCCTGCGTCGTGCATCGGTAATCGATGTGCGCCAGTCCAAACCAATGATTTGCGGTCCGGCTTGTTTCATCATTTCCAAGAGGTGATCGCAGCCCAGTCCAAAGTGAATTCCCGGAGCATGTGGGTGCGACTTCGCAAGTTGTGCAAACACGTATGCCGAATGTGGCAGCACCATGGTTCGGTATTCCTCGTGAGTCAGCGTTCCTGCCCATGAGTCAAACAATTGGAACGCCTTTGCCCCTGCATCCAGCTGACTAGCAATGGATGCAACCGAATGTTCTGCAATGCGTTGCATGAGCGCATTCCATAATTCAGGTTCATCACGCATCATCTGTTTAGTTATTAGGTGATCACGGCTTGGCTTACCTTCAACGAGGTAGCTGCCCACGGTAAATGGTGCTCCAGCGAATGCAAGCAGTGGCACTTTCAATTCCGCTGCAAGCATGCGCACGGTTTCTAATACATATGGTGTGTCGGCCTCGGCGTCGAGTGGACGTAGGCGTTGTAAGTCCGCAACGGTGCGAAACGGGTGTTCTGCAACGGGGCCAGTTCCTGGTGCAACATCAATTCCGAACCCAACAGCGTGTGCTGGAACCACGATGTCGCTGTACAACACTGCAGCGTCAACGCCGTATCGAGCAACTGGCTGCAACGTGATGTCTGCGGCCAAACGTGGTTGCTTAATGGCGTCAAGAATGCTGCCTTCTCCACGCACTGCGCGATATTCAGGAAGGCTTCGTCCTGCTTGGCGCATGAACCAAACAGGTGTGTGTTCGGCGGGTTTGCCGGTTGCAACCTGCAAAAACGCGGTAGGGGAACTCGTGGCCGACATCGTTCGTAACGCTACCTGTTGAGCATTGCGTCAAGCCGAGCCACGCGGTCAATTGCAGGCGGGTGTGACAACAGCACGCGCGACAAAAACCGTGTTGGCTCACTTGCTGGGGTGCGATCAATGACGCGTGTGAGTGCATAACGCAACTCGCGACCAAAACCCATCGCATACGCACGGCGGTCTGCCTGAAATTCTGCGCTGCGCCCAACAATTTCTCCAAGGGATTGCGCCAACAAAAACCCGATGAGCAACACGCGTGAGAGAGAAGTGAGAACGGTGTTGATAATCCAGCCAATAAGTTTGAACGTTGGATATTCACCTTCAAGTCGTTTTGAAATTTGAAGACCAACATCGCGTACTCGAATTCCAAGTTGAGCAAGTCCAAGAATTGGCATGCTCATCCATTGAGCAACAGTGAGTGCAACGGTGTGTCCTCCGAGGTGATGGCTTAGTTCGTGCGCCAACACTCCAGTGAGTTCGTCTTCAGTGAGGTGCTCAATTGAAAATGCTGACACCACCAACATGTGTCCACCACATGCAAATGCGTTGATGTCGTCTACATCGGCAACGGAGAGCACAAATCTTCCGGGGCGAATTCCTGCTTGCTGCTCCACAACTTTCCACGCCGGCTCTAGGTGAGCTCGCTCAATTTCAGTCGGTTGACGTGCGCCAAGAAGTCGCACAAACAGCAGTCGCTGCACGGGCCGAGAGAACAACACAATTCCGAAGAGAAATTCGCCAATTGCAAAATGTGTGAACGGAACTCCGAACAACCAATTACACGGAATCCATAACATTGCAACTGCTACCGACCAGACGGGAAACAGGGCCAGAACCGGCGCAAATGCAGTAATTGCGGAGTATTCAACTCTGCGTTTGGACGAAGTCACCAGTTCATTCAACCACCGTGTGAACTATCATCGTCAGCACAAGGGGGATAGGTATGTCGTACGCGGTTATTCCAGGTGCAGAAGCGTGGTCCCACGTGGGATCAGGCAATGTTGGTGCGCTCGTTGTGCACGGATTCACGGGCAATCCGTCATCAATGCGCGAGATCGCTGAAGTATTCGCTGCAGCAGGTTTTCATGTTGAATTGCCACGATTGGCGGGACACGGAACCGATGTTGCTGAAATGATGGACACGCGCTGGGCTGACTGGACTCGCGATGCAGAGCAAGCATTGAGCGAACTTCGCAAGCGCTGCTCAAAAGTTGTTGTCGTGGGCTTGTCCATGGGTGGAGCAATCACACTGTGGCTTGCATCGCGACATGCAGTACTCTCGGGAATTGTGTGCATCAATCCGACAACGAAATCATCGGCATCAAAACTTGCTGGCGCTCGACTTGCCGTGAAAACAGGAAAGAAATCGTTGCCAGCGATTGGCAGTGACATCTCAGACCCTGCTGTGAAGGAGAGTTCCTACGATGCGACGCCACTTGCTGCTGCTGTTTCGTTGTTTGCAGACGGCCTGAAGCCATTGTCGAAGAAGTACGGATCGATCAAAGTTCCATTGCTGTTGTTCACGGCGACGAACGACCATATAGTGAACCCAAAAGAAAGCGATTTCTTGGTAAGCAAGTATGCAGGAAAAGTTGAACGAGTAACTCTCGAGCGAAGCTTCCATGTCGCTACACAAGATGTTGAGAAGGAAACCGTAAATGCAAAAGCTCTCGAGTTCGCGAAGCGAGTTACTGCTTAAGTGAATGTGCTCGCCCTCATTCCAAGTCCTGGCACGGGAGTATTAGAACTCGGCCCATTAAGGCTTAACGCTTACGGCGCAATGATCGCGCTCGGTGTAGTTGCTGCTGTGTGGCTCTCGGGCCGACGTTTAGAAAAGCGGGGTGCTGGTACTCGCGAAGACATGAGCGCTATTGCTATGTGGGCTGTGCCTGCAGGAGTAATTGGTGGACGTCTCTATCACGTGATTACCGATTGGGAATTGTTTCGTGATCATCCAGAACGCATCTTCCAGATTTGGAAAGGTGGTCTAGGAATTTGGGGCGGCATTTTCTTAGGTGTAATTGTGGGAATTTGGGTAGGTCGCAGACGTGGTATCGCCACAGCGGTGTTGCTGACGTGTGTGGCGCCTGCGTTGCCTCTTGCACAAAGCATCGGACGCTGGGGTAATTGGTTTAATCAGGAACTCTTTGGCCGACCAACAACATTGCCGTGGGCGTTGGAAGTTTCTGATTTCCGCACCAAACAAGCCGGCTATCCGGTTGGCACGTTGTTTCATCCAACATTTCTGTATGAATCACTTGCGTGTTTAGCGCTATGCGGAATACTCCTGTTGCTCGACAAGTCCGTAAGGCGTCCCGGATATTTGTTTCTCTATTACACAGCTGGCTACACCTTGTTTCGCTTCTTTATCGAAGGACTTCGCATTGATCCAGCGCATTCGGCTGGCGGATTGCGACTCAATCAGTGGGTGTCCTTAGTGGTGTTTACTGTGTCGGTGAGCATGTTGGTGCTGGCACGCCGCACCAAATCTGAATTGCCCGCTTAGCCAATAGCATTACGGGTTGTGAGCACCCCGTCGTCAGGTTCAAGCCCAGCACGAATTACCGCTGAAGTAGTGGCCAAGGTGGCCAAGCTGTCCAGCCTGCATTTAAGTGATGACGAATTGGCGCTGATGACCACCCAGCTTTCGGGCATGCTCGACCACTTTGCCGACATTGACAAACTTGACCTCGACAATGTTGTGCCACTTGCCCAGCCCTTTCCGCTGAAGAACGTGTTTCGTGAAGATGTTGTTGTTGCAGGTCTTGACCGCGACGAAGTGCTGGCAGCTGCGCCTGCTGCAGAGGACGGAAGATTCCGCGTGCCGCCATCGCTGGGTCTGGGTGAACAGTAATGACGAAGCAGTTCGCCACCGTTGTTGACATTGCCCAAGATATTGCTTCGGGCAAATCCTCTGCTGTTGAAGTGTTAGAGCAACACCTTGCACGCATTACTGAGCGTGAAGGTGAAATCAACGCCTTCAACTTGGTAACAACCGAGCAGGCTCGTGCAACCGCGCAACAAGTTGATGCCGACATTAAAGCTGGCAAACCGGTTGGTGCACTTGCCGGCGTTCCTGTTGCGTTGAAAGACAACATGTGCACGCGCGGCATTGAAACCACATGTTCGTCAAAAATTCTTGAAGGCTGGAAGCCGCCGTATGACGCAACAGTGGTAACGCGCTTGCAACAAGCTGGCGCGGTCATGGTGGGCAAAACCAACCTCGACGAATTTGCAATGGGCTCAAGCACGGAAAACTCTGCATTTGGCCCAACGAAGAATCCGCTCGACACATCGCGTGTTCCTGGTGGTTCAAGTGGTGGCAGTGCTGCTGCAGTTGCCGCGGGTTTTGCTGCAGCAAGTTTGGGTTCAGATACAGGTGGAAGTATTCGCCAGCCTGCATCGCTGTGCGGTCTTGTTGGTGTGAAGCCAACGTATGGACTTGTCAGCCGTCAAGGAATCGTTGCCTTTGCCAGCAGTCTCGACCAAGTAGGTCCATTCACGCACACGGTTGCCGATTCTGCACTAATGATGGAAGTCATCGGTGGACACGACCCGCTTGATTCCACTTCATTGCCACAGCCAATGCCTTCGCTCACCAGCGTGCTTGGTCAAGGTGTGAAGGGCATGCGCATCGGTCGTCTTGCAGACATGCCAGATGGTTGTGAACCAGAAGTGCTTGCGCGAATGGATGCCGCATATGTTGCGTTGCAAGCAGCAGGAGCAACCATTGTCGACATTTCGTTGCCATCGCTGTCGTATTGCCTCACGGCGTACTACTTAGTTGCACCTGCAGAAGCAAGCAGCAACTTGGCTCGTTATGACGGTGTTCGTTATGGAATGCGCGTAGAAACTGGCGACTTGCACTCCATGTACGGAGCAACTCGCGCTGCAGGCTTCGGCGCAGAAGTGAAGCGCCGCATCATGCTTGGCACGTA
>JAPOKO010000042.1 GCA_029977615.1 bacterium | reverse complement strand
CACCGTGCGACCGGTTCCCAGATTCACGGTCGCAAGTGCATCACCCATTTCTCCCGGACCATCACCGAGATTGTTTTGATTTCCATAGCCCAGTCGACCATCGGTTCCGTTTCCGAAACACTTCACTGATGCACTGCTTAGCAACACACAGGTGTGTGCTCCGCCAGCAGAAACTGCAACCGCACTCACTCCGGTTCCCAAACTGATCGGCATCAATGAATCACCCATCTCGTTGGGTTCATCACAGATATCCAATGTGTCTCCAGTACCAAGACGACCGTTTGCGGAAGCACCCCAACACTTCACGGTGGCGTTGTCGAGCAACGCACAGGTGTGCAGATCGCCTGCAGAAATGGCAACAACTGACCGACCAGTGCCTACATCAATCGTTGATGTTGCCGCAACGGTTGCACCAATACCATCGCCAATGTTGTCCATATTCCCTTGACCAAGTTGGCCATACGCATTGTCGCCCCAACACACCACTTGCGCGTTGTCGAGTAATGCACACGTGTGGTTTGCGCCAGCAGCAATTGCTGTTGCAGTTCTGCCCGCAGCAAATGAAATGGCTGGCAATGCAGTGCCCATTTCGCCTGCGCCATCACCCCTTGTAACAGTGTCGTTGTAACCAAGTTGACCCGAGTTGCTACGACCCCAACACTTCACAGTTGCATTGTCAAGCAACGCACACGAGTGATTGGATCCGACAGCAACCATCGTTGCGGTGCGGCCGCTACCTAGGTCAACTGCAGGCAACGCATCTCCCATTTCTCCCGAGTTGTCACCTCGATTATTTGAATCGCCATAACCAGTGCGGCCATACAAACCAGATCCCCAACACTTCACCGCCATGTTGTCGAGTAACGCACAGGTGTGCGATGTACCCGTAGCGATCGCTCGGGCCGAACGACCCAGCCCGAGCGAAATCGCCGACGAACTGGCCACCGAAGCTCCAATTCCATCACCAATGTTTGATGTGGACTCGTTGCCAAGTTGGCCCTCGTTACCCAACCCGAAACACTTCACCGAGTTGTCAACGAGCACCACGCATGTGTGGGTGTCTCCCGCCGAGAGATACCCAATACGTTCACGACTGATTGATGTAGATCCGCCGCCTACATCTGCATGAACGATGCTCACGCATAACAACATGAGCACAGACGCAATGGTGGTGAGTTTTTGAATATGCCGCCGCATACTGTTGCGAATATACAACAATTTACTTAAGGACACAAGGGGTATCCCGCACAAATGGGGCATAAATGTTTTGCGTAGTACCAAACATTTCTGCGGACACGTGTACGGGTAAACCGGCACGCAATTGCAACTGAGGTGCTCAACTTCGGACTTCGGTCCGAAAGCACCCTGATTGCCCGTAAATGTTGGGGTTGCGGAGAAAGGGCCCGTTACGGCGTAGCCTTATGAGGCCCTCTTCGTGGCCCCTAGTTTCAGGAGAACTCATGTCCACACCATCACCAACCGTCGCGCCTGCAACTGGCCGCCTCGGTGTACTTACCGTCGGTCTCGGCGCTGTTGCAAGCACACTCATTGCGGGTGTCGAGCTTGCCAAGCGCGGACTCGGCGCACCAATTGGATCACTCGCCCAGATGGACACCATCCGTCTTGGAAAGCGCACCGACAACCGCAACCCAATGATCAAAGACTTCGTGCCACTTGCACGTTTGGAAGACATTGTGTGGGGAGCATGGGATCCGTTTCCGGATGACGCTTATGTAGCAGCAACTCGTGCAGGCGTATTGGAAAGCGGCAAGCACCTAGAAGCCATTTCAGACACTTTGCGTGAAATTCGCCCAATGAAGGCTGCTTTCGAACGCAACTATGTGAAGAACATCGATGCCGAAAACATCATGGGCAAAATCTCGAAGCGCGAAATGTTGAATGCAATCCGCGCCGACATCAACAAGTTCCGCGATGAAAAGAAGGTTGACCGTGTGGTCATGATTTGGTGTGCAAGTACCGAAATCTTCATTGAGCCAGGGCCACAGCACCAGAACCTCGAAGCATTCGAAAAAGCAATTGATGCCAATGACCCAATGATTGCGCCAAGCATGTTGTATGCCTACGCAGCAATTTTAGAAGGCGTTCCGTTTGCGAACGGCGCACCAAACTTGGCAGTCGACACTCCGGTATTGCGTCAACTCGCAACCGAGCGCAAGGTTGCTATTTCGGGCAAAGACTTCAAGACGGGTCAGACCCTCATGAAGACCGTGCTTGCACCAATGTTGAAGGCTCGCGTTCTTGGATTGTCGGGTTGGTACTCCACCAACATTCTTGGCAACCGTGACGGCGAAGTACTCGATGATCCAGACAACTTCAAGACCAAAGAAGAGTCGAAGCTGGGTGTGCTCGAAGACATCTTGCAACCAAGCCTGTTCCCAGAGCTGTACGGAAACGTGTACCACTCAGTAAAGATCAACTACTACCCACCACGTGGTGACAACAAAGAGGGTTGGGACAACATCGACATCTTCGGATGGTTGGGTTACCCAATGCAGATCAAAGTCAACTTCTTGTGCCGCGACAGCATTCTTGCTGCCCCACTTGCACTCGACCTTGTGTTGTTTATGGACTTGGCACAACGTGCTGGCCTTGGTGGAATTCAAGAGTGGTTGTCGTTCTATTACAAGAGCCCTCAAGTTGCACCAGGACTACACCCAGAACACGACTTGTTTGTTCAGCTTGCAAAGTTGAAGAACACATTGCGCTGGATGATGAACGAAGACCAGATCACGCACCTTGGACGCGAGTATTACGACGAGGCCTAGTCGACGCGCCGTAATTACTACGGCGATAGTTGATGTTGTTGCAGTTGTAGTGTTCGTTGCCATTGGGCGACGTAATCACAACGAAGGCACCGCGCTTTCTGGAATCCTTGGCGTTGCCGCGCCGTTCCTCATTGCTCTTGGCGCTTCTTGGATTGGTCTGCGCACATGGCGCGAACCGTTCAATCGCGCATCACTTATTGCCACGTGGGTCATCACCGTGTTTGTTGGATTGCTACTGCGACGACTGGTGTTCGATCGTGGAATTGCAACGTCATTCATCATCGTTGCAACGATCACCCTCGGCGTGTTGCTCGGCCTTGGCCGACTGCTTTCGCGAAAGTTGAGCGCAAAAACTAGTCAATGATGTTGGTGATGGCGCCGGTCTCGGCTCCTTGCACCAACTTGGCGTATTTGCCCAACACACCACTGGTGTAACGCGGTGCGTTTGGCTTCCAACCCTTGCGTCGGTTCGCAAGTTCGTCATCGCTGACAAGCAGGTTCAAACTCTTCGTGTGAACGTCGATCCGAATGCGATCGCCATTTTTGACGAACGCAATTGGACCACCATCGGTTGCTTCTGGTGCAACATGGCCAATGCAGAAACCCCACGTGCCGCCGCTAAATCGTCCGTCAGTAATGAGTGCACAGTCTGAACCGCGACCTGCACCTTTCAGCGCGCCGGTAATGGCAAGCATTTCGCGCATACCCGGGCCACCCTTTGGTCCTTCGTAACGAATAACGATCACCGTGCCTGGTTTTATTTCGCCAGCAAGAACCGCTGCCATTGCGCCGTCTTCGCCATCAAACACGCGTGCTTCACCTTCGAACAACATTTGATCTTTGGAGAGACCGGCAACCTTTACTACCGAACCATTCGGTGCAAGTGAGCCAGTGAGAATGTTGATTCCACCTTCAGCATGAATTGGGTTACTGAGTGGATGCACTACATCGCCGTCTGGTGCTGGCGGATTGATCTCTGCCAAGTTCTCGGCCATGGTTTTTCCCGTGCACGTCATGACATCACCGTGCAACAAACCTGCATCAAGCAAATGCTTCAATACAACAGGCACACCACCAATGCGGTCGATATCGGTCATGTGATACTTGCCGCCTGGCTTCGTGTCGGCAATGTGCGGAACCTTTGCAGCAATGCGATTGAAGTCTTCAAGATCGATGTCGACTTGTGCTTCATTGGCAATTGCCAAGATGTGCAACACCGCATTAGTGCTTCCACCTAATGCATTCACCATGGCGATGGCATTTTCGAATGCCTTCTTCGTCATGATGTGGCGTGCATAAATGCCCTTCTTCGCAAGGTTCATTACAGCAGCGCCTGCCCGCTCTGCATCACTTTCGCGACGCTTGTCAATTGCCGGTGGCGATGCAGTTCCAGGAAGACTCATGCCAAGTGCTTCGGCGATCGAGCTCATGGTGTTGGCAGTAAACATTCCGCCACAGGCACCTTCACCTGGGCACGCTGAACGTTCAATTTCTCCAAGTTCTTCTTGCGTCATGGTTCCAGCAGCGCAGGCACCAATGGCTTCAAACACGGTGGTGATGTCGATGTTTTTTCCATTGTGCACACCAGGCATGGTCGAGCCGTTGTACACGAACACACTTGGAAGATTCAAGCGAGCTGCAGCCATGAGCATTCCGGGAATGCTCTTGTCACAGCCTGCAAGACCAACAAAACCGTCAAAGCGCTCGGCATGAACAACTGTCTCAACGCTGTCGGTAATGACTTCGCGACTCACCAAACTTGCGCGCATTCCTTCGTGACCCATGCTGATTCCGTCACTCACGGTGATGGTGCCGAACTCGAGTGCTACTCCGCCGTTCGCACGCACACCCTTTTTCGCGCTGTCAGCAAGTCGACGCAGCGAGGCGTTGCACGGCGTAACTTCGTTCCACGATGATGCAATGCCGATTTGCGGTTTCTGCCAGTCGTCATCGGTTAGGCCAACGGCGCGCAACATTGCACGCGCTGCGGCTTTCTGATTACCGTCGGTTACGTCGCGACTACGTGGTTTGACATCTACAGGGGTTTCAGTTGGCTTTGTCATTAGCTCTAAGGCTACTTGCGCAACTTATGCTGCTGACTTCACCGGCTTTCGGTAGAAGTAGAGAGTTGGCAAGAGGAATGCGAAATAGGTAATCACCCGAATGTTCTCGGCTGCGTAATGCCAACCAAAGAAGCCCTTCATGAAGTCGTAGAACGTACCCGACTGCCACAGTGAACCCTTTGCCATTTCCCAAGCCGGCTGAACCAGCCAACCATTTTCCCAGCCAATGAGTTCACGGTATTCATGCACTGCCTTACCAGCGAGCCCTGCTGCGAACAAAATTAACAACACTGCAGTGATGTTGAAGAACTGCTTCAGGTTTACTTTTCGACCACCGGCAAAAATGGCAATACCCAAAACAATTGAAGCAATAAGTCCAATTAGTCCGCCTATCACTACTGATGAACCCGACGAATTGGAAGTTTCTGCACTCAAAAGGAACAACACAGTTTCCAGTCCTTCGCGAACGACAGCAACAAAAGCAATTACGAACAAAGCTGTTTTCGCAGAAGCATCAACTTTTGCTCGCAACTCTGCACTGAGATTTTGCGCGTTCTTTTTCATCCAAAAAATCATCTGCGTTAGAACGGCAGCGGCGGCGAGCGCAATGGTTCCTTCAACTGCTTGCTCAACTTTTCCATGCAATCCATCAACAGCCAGATAAATGGCTGTTCCTGCGATCAAACACGCGACAACAGCAGCAATCGTTCCCGACCATACGTAACGAGCATCGGCTTTACGGTTCGTCTTACTCAAATAGGTCAGCAAAATGGCAACGATGAGCGAGGCCTCGAGACCTTCGCGGAGGGTAATAAGGAAGCTGGTGGTCATAAGTAGATGTTAGGCATGCCTAACAACCGATTGCAACTCGTCAGGAAACCCTTACTGGGAACGGCGGGCCTGCAAAATAGCCGTCACCACCTTGCCATCTGCCTTGCCCTGAGATGCCTTCATAATGGCGCCCACAAGTGCACCCATGGCCTTTTCTTCACCAGCGCAATACTTCGCCCACGCATCGGCCTGCTGAGCGATTGCCGCATCGACCATTGCTTCCACCGCGCTGGTGTCGAGTGCTTCGAAACCTTTCGCAGCCGCAATGGCAACTGGGTCTCCTCCGCCGTTGGCCACCATTTCCGACAAAATCGTTTTTGCTTGCGTTGCAGTGATTTTTGCATCGCGTTCCATTTGCGTGAGCGTTGCAATATCTTTCGGTGCAACGCGCGGAGATGAACCTTCTTCCGCAAATGCTTGTTGTACGTACACCAATGCACGCGCTGCATCGCCACCAGCTTGCGCAACAGCAGAAACATAATCGTCCTGCCCGCGTTCAACAATGACGTACACGGACTCGCTTTCCTTATTCGCGCCGGTGAGCAATGCAAGTTGCGCGCGACGAGCAGCAGGCAACATTGGCAACGATGCACGAATGCTTTCAATCCATTCTTGATCTGGGTCAAGCAACACCAAGTCAGGCTCTAAAAAATACCGGTAATCGTCGGCGTCTTCCTTCGTGCGCAATGTGTGTGTGCGACCTTCGCCATCGTCCCAGTGACGAGTTTCTTGGCGAATAATTCCGCCCGATTCTAAAACATCAATTTGACGACGAGCTTCATAGTCAATTGCTTTGCCAACAGCGCGAATGGAGTTGACGTTTTTGATTTCGCATCGTGTTCCAAATGGTGCTCCAGGTTTGCGCACCGAAACGTTTACGTCGCAGCGCATGGAACCCTCTTCCATCTTTGCGTCGCTTGCACCAACAGCCAACAAAATGGAGCGCAGTTCTGCAACGTACTGACGAGCCTGATCAGAGTTGCGAATGTCTGGGCGCGAAACGATCTCAACAAGTGGAACACCTGCGCGATTGAAGTCGACAAGTGAATAGTCGCTGCCATGAATACGACCACTGGTGCCACCGATGTGTGTTGACTTTCCGGTGTCTTCCTCCAAGTGAGCACGCTCAATACCAATGCGCACATCACCAGGCAACATCATGAAACCGTCAACGTTGATTGGTTGGTCGTATTGACTGATTTGATATGCCTTTGGCATGTCTTGATAGAAGTAATTCTTGCGGTGGAATGTGCTTGGTTGCACGGTGCAATTGAGTGCAAGACCCAAACGAATTGCAAGTTCG
>JAPOKO010000041.1 GCA_029977615.1 bacterium | reverse complement strand
ACCGTGTGGGTGGTCGACAGGGTTCATTACAACACCGCGTGATTGTGGGCGAACGCCCTTCCAACGGTTACGTCCGGCTTTACCGATCTTGATGAGTTCGTGCTCTGCGTTACCAACTTCACCGATAGTTGCACGGCAGTCGATTGGAACGCGACGCATTTCAGAACTTGGCATACGCAATGTTGCGAAGTCTCCTTCTTTCGCAACGAGCTGCACAGCCATTCCTGCTGAACGACCAACTTTGCCACCCTGACCAGGGCGCAATTCAATGTTGTGAACGACAGTACCTACAGGCAAGTAACGAAGTGGCAACGCGTTGCCAACTTTGATATCTGCCTTTGGTCCACTCTGAACACGCATGCCAACTTCAAGACCCTTAGGAGCAAGGATGTATGCCTTTGATCCATCGGCGTAATGCAAAAGTGCAATGCGGCACGTGCGGTTTGGATCGTATTCAATTGCTGCAACCTTGGCTTCGTACTGGTCGTAGTTGCGCTTGAAATCGATGATGCGGTACTGCTGCTTGTGTCCACCACCTTGGTGACGCGAAGTTACGCGGCCATAGACGTTGCGACCACCAGCAGAAGTCTTCTTTGCAAGCAACGTCTTTTCAGGTGTGCTCTTGGTGATGTCAGCGAAGTCGGACACCGTTTGAAAACGGCGACCGGCACTCGTTGGTTTACGTTTACGAATTCCCATAGTTCGTTTCTTTCAGCTCGCTCTAGTTCTCGAACAACGGGATTTCATTTCCCGCTTCAAGAGTGACGATGGCCCGTTTGGTGTTTGGACGCTGACCAAAGCGGTTGGTTCCGCGAGTCTGGCGCATCTTGCCACGACGGTTGAGAGTGTTTACGCGACGAACCTTGACGTTCCAAATGGCTTCGACTGCGTCAGAAATTTCAGGCTTGCTGGCATCTGGGTGTACTTCAAATGTGTACGTTCCCTTGTCCATCAATGAGTAGCTCTTCTCCGAAATGATCGGGCGAAGGATGATGTCGCGTGGGTCTTTCACTTTGCGGCCTCCTTGACCTTCGGCAGGCTTGCCGTTGTAAACACAAGCCAGTCGTTGCAGAGAATGTCGTAAGCGTTGAGTTCTGGAGTGATTACTACCTGAACATTGCTCAAGTTACGGAATGACTTGCTGGCGACTTCATCATCGCGATCGACAACGATCATGATCTTGCCGTCGAGACCAAGTGAGTTCAACAACAAAGCTGCATCCTTCGTGCTTGGCTTGTCGAAACCAAACTTGTCAACAACAACTACTTTGCCTTCAAGTGCACGGTCAGACAATGCTGAACGAAGTGCCAATGCAATCATTTTCTTTGGTGTACGTTGTGTGTACTTACGTGGCTTTGGTCCAAGTGCAACAGCACCACCACTGAAGTGTGGAGCACGAATTGAACCTTGACGAGCGCCACCCGTTCCCTTTTGACCGAATGGCTTCTTACCACCACCGCTAACTTCGGAGCGTGTCTTTGTGCTCTGAGTACCTGAACGACGGTGTGCCAACTGTGCAGTAACTACTTGGTGCATTACTGGGATGTTCGGCTCGATGCCGAAAAACTCTGCTGGCAAAGTTGCCGAGCCGGTTTTTTCTGCTGCCGCTTTTGGAGCTGCTTTCTTCGCAGCCTTCTTTACTGGTTTTGCAGTTGCCATCGCGTTACTTTCCCTTCACCGCGTTGCGCACGATTACGACGCCACCGTTTGGACCAGGGACTGAACCCTTCACCAACGGCAGGCCGCGCTCGAGATCGGCTTGTACAACTTCAAGATTCAATGTGGTGGTTTGTGCGTGACCCATGTGACCGGCCATGCGCAATCCCTTGAATACACGACCAGGGAATGAGCATGAACCGATAGAACCTGGCGCACGGTGGTGCTTGTGGTTACCGTGACTCGCTCCTTGACCACCGAAGTTGTGGCGCTTCATTCCACCTGCAAAACCTTTACCGCGACTTACCGCAGTGACGTCAACGCGCTCGCCTGCAGCGAGTGTGTCAACAGTGATTTCTTGTCCAACGGTGAAACCATCAACTGATTCGAGACGAAGCTCAACGAGTCGACGACCTGCAGCAACGCTGGCCTTTGCGAAGTGGCCAGACTCGGCCTTGGTTAATTTCTTTGGATCCTTTTGACCGTATGTGACTTGCAAGGCTGCATAGCCGTCACGCTCACCGGTCTTAACTTGGACCACACGGGCTGGTTCAACACGCAGCACAGTTACAGGAATGATGCGCTGGTCATCTCCCCAAATCTGTGTCATGCCGACCTTCTCGCCGACGATTGCTTTTTGTGCCATAACGGCGACCCTTTTCTCGTTCGTGTAGTTCGATGTGTCTGTATTTATTGCATGTATTGCTCTTGTTGCATTGTTTAAACATCGCCGTTCACGCAAATGCTCCGCTCGGCAAAAGCCGGCGGAGCACCGAAAACAGTGGTGCTGCAATGTCCCCCTTGCGGGGCTCTTGCAGACGTCGATTGTGACGCCTCAAACTTTGGCGACATTTCCGACTGGATGTCGGACATGTCGCTAATGCGGACTTGCAACTCTATCGGCGCAAATTCGGGCTTCCCAACGCCCTAAACACGGGTTTCGGTCAGGCCAGGAGGGGCGACCTATTCACCGGTTCGGGCCACCAATTTGGCCTTCACCGTGATCCGCTTGCCATCTCGGAGGAGTTCAATTTCTACGGTTTGGCCCGGGCTGGCATCGCGAATCGCGGCCACAAGGCCCGCCTGGCCATCGATTGGCTCGCCGTCAACGGAGAGCACAATGTCACTTTCTCTAATGCCAGCAAGGCTTGCAGGAGAATTTGGCTGGACGCTGGAGATAATTGCTCCCTGGCCACCATCGGTTCGCTGGGCCAAACCTACCCCCAAAAAGCCCTCTTGGCGAGCCTGACCGCCCGCCTGGCTGCGCAATTGCTCGAGAACGGGCACAATTTCATCTACCGCGATGGAAAAGCCCACATTGTTGGCGGCCGAATTGGCATCGCTTCGGGCCACAGCTGTATTGATTCCCACCACTTCGCCCCGGAAGTTGACCAGCGGTCCACCCGAGTTGCCCGAGGAAATTGCAGCATCCGTCTGAATGAGGCCGTTCAAGGCTCCCGACTCAGTGATGATCGTTCGCTTAAGTGCAGAAACTATTCCCGACGTCACCGTTGGTCCGCCATCTAGATCGAGTGCGTATCCAATGGCAATTACTCCATCACCTATACGAATGGTTCCTGGTTGCGCAAATGTTGCTGGCTTTAAATCCGTTGCTTCAATTTTCAACAATGCAAGATCGTTACCAGGATCAGATGCCAATACCTTGGCGAGTCGCGGCTCAGTTTCACCAGCAAAACGAACATGTACCTCAGTTGCATCAGCAACCACGTGTGCGTTAGTCAAAATTTCTCCATCGGCAGTGAGCACCACTCCGGTACCCGTGCCCTCACCTGTTGTCATTCCATCATCGATAGAACTTGAAATGGTGACAACACTGTCGGACATTGCATTAGCCACCTGAGCAATCACTGTGTCGCCCACACTTGCATCATCTGGACTTACTTCACTTGTGACTAGTGGGGAATTTGATGACTGAACCGATGAGCCAGAACCAAATGTAAAATCCCAATTGCTAGAGACTTCATTCCCAATGAGTCCTCCAACAAAACCAACCACCAAGGTCAGCAGCAAGCCAACTCTGCGACGCGGTGATTTACGTGACGAACTCTGCGCAGCAGGAGTTGGCGGTGGAGGAAGCGGTGAGCCAAATTCATTTTCTTCTGGGGACGGGGTCATCCAACTAGTCATGACTTTGTTCTAGCGCAGAATCACCGTTGTAAGCCATCAGAATCATGCATTCTTTACCAATTCTTGAAATCACTCGTTCCACTTGCCATAAACCGCTAAGTTCGCCCATGTGCCAACGTCGCAAGATTCGATCAAAATTCGTCGTGCCACAGTTGCTGATGCCGCTGCAATTTTAGAAATTTACAACCACGAGGTTCAATTTGAGACCTCAACTTTTGACCTAGTGCCTCGAACGCTCGACGCACAGCAGGCTTGGATAAGCGCTCGCAGCGGTGCGTTTTCCGCGATCGTTGCAATTGATGGATCCGACACAGTTGTGGGGTTCGGTGCACTGAGTGAATACCGCGATCGCGCCGCGTACAAAACATCAGTTGAAAACTCCGTTTATGTAAAACGGAATCTTGCGCGATCGGGAATTGGCCGATTGATTTTGACCAACTTGTTACAGCAAGCCGCCGACTCTGGTTTTCATTCGGTGATGGCTCGAATTGAAGCATCGAGTGCAGCATCACGCGGATTACACGAAGCGTGCGGCTTCACGTTGGTGGGAATTGAACGCGAAATCGGTCGCAAGTTTGGGCGTTGGCTTGATGTTGCCCTCATGCAATGTTTGCTGCACGAGCAGCCAGATCTATAACAATTAGTTCAATAGATCATTGGTGATTGGATCACCAACAGCGATATCGCGTTTTGCCTTCAGTCCCGAAACGCGCGAGAAATCATCTGGTGGCAATCCACCTGCTGGCCGAACAGAGCGAACATTGTGTTCAGTGATCTGATCGCCAGCTTTGATTGCAGTGACTGCTCGCAATGAACGACGAAACTTCAAACTGTTTACTTCAGATGCAGACGGACCAAAACGTGCGGTACCCAATGCGCTCGAAGCCTCTCGAATGTCGCGAATCATTGCAGCGAACTCGTGTGGCTCTAAAGAAAATGCTCCGTCAGGACCTCCATCGCTTCGGCGAATAGTGATGTGCTTTTCAATAATGGTTGCCCCAAGCGCGACGGCACTAATTGCAGTTACCGATGTCATGGTGTGATCAGAAAGTCCAACAGGAATTCCCCACTTTGCAATCATCGCCGGAATTGCAGCCAGATCCATTTCCGAACTGTTTGCCGGATAGGTGGAGTTACACCTAAGCACTGAAACTTGTGGTGCGCCTGCATTTTGCGCCGCTCTAACCGCAGCATCAATTTCTTCCAACGTCGACATGCCCGTTGACATAATCATTGGCTTGCCCTTTGACGCAACGTAACGAATGAGTGGTAGATCAACAAGTTCAAACGATGCAATCTTGTATGTAGCAATGTTGAACTGCTCAAGAAAATCGACTGCAGTATTATCAAATGGACTCGACAGCCAGTCAATGCCAAGTTTGTTCGCTTCGGCAACCAAGTCAGCGGTCCATTCCCATGGAGTCATCGCTTCGGCATACAAGTCTGCAAGTTGACGTCCGTCCCACAGTGTTCCACCGCTCACGCGAAAGTCGGGGTGATCGGAGCGAACCGTAATGGTCTCTGCCGTGTAGTGCTGAAACTTCACTGCATCGGCGCCGGCTTCGCGCGCTGCATGAATAACTTCGAGCGCTCGCGCTTTGCTGCCTCCATGATTAGCAGAGAGCTCGGCGATGACATACACAGGCTTACCCATTGATGTTCACCCCCTTTTCGCTCAGTTTCTGTAAAACATTTGCTTCAGACATATTCCACGAATCGCGTGTCAATTCAAGTGTAACTACTGACAACATTTCGTTATCGCGCTTCACGGCATCGGTCTGCAAGCCTGTGCGCACGTAGCCAACACTTTCGTACAGCCCAATTGCATTTTCGTTTTCTACAACGGCTTCGCATTTCACAACATCTACAGCTAAAACCTTAAATGCGTAGCGGAACGAGAGCGCACAGGCCGCCTGTGCAATGCCTTTGCCCCGTGCATTCACATCTGCCAAATACATTCCCCACTCACACGAACTTCCCTGGTTGGAAACATCTGTGAGAAAAACTGCACCTACCGCAATACCGTCTGCAACAATTTTCCAATACACCCTGGACTCATCAGCGAGCATTGCTTCAAACCATGCATTGTGCTCTTCTTCGCCAATCTCATGGTTTGTGTACATCCACTTCGAAACGGCCGGGTCGTTTCTCCACTCGCGGAGTGACGCTTTATCGGCGAGCGAAACTCGCACAAGTTCGACAATCACGCAATAGCCCCCAACTCACGCGCCACCATGCTTGCGCCGTTCGCGACACCTGTGCTCAATGCCGCTCCACGCATTGCAGAAGTTCCACTCAATATGCACGCTTGCACTTCGTTCAACACAGTGTCAACGTTGAACCGAACACGGCAGTCAACGACGCGCGTGAATCCGAGTTTTTTTGCTGCATTCGCAGATGCAAACTGATTATCGGCAACAACTAAACCAATTGCTGGCGTTCCCACGGCGCAGGCTTCCCACAGAGAAGAGCCAGCAGCAAGCACTGCTACATGAGCGCTCGCCAAACTCGAAACATAATCCTGCTGCTCAATCAGAGTTACTTGGCCAAATTGATCAGCCAACTTTTGAATGTGTGCTCGCTGAGAGTTGGCGTGGCCAACTGCAACACGTATCTGTAGCCCAGTTTCAGCCAATGCCTCAACAATTGGTGCCGTAAGCCCAAGGAAGTCAGCACCACCCATTGCAACGAACACTTCACCTTCGCGCGTGGGAAGGTTCATTGCTGCGACTTCACGAACTTCTTTACGAACCATTGCATATTGCAAACCGAGTAGCAGTTTTGGGTTGCCTTGCAGATGTGCATACATTGATGCAGAAGCGTGTGGATTTTGATTAATTACAGCCCTCGGTTTTTGTGCTTTCGTTTCTGCGTTGTCATCAATTACGGCAAAAGGTGTGCGTTCTTCTTCAAGCGCTGCAAAAAACTCGCGGGAAAATTCGTAGCCATCGACTACAACGATGTTGGCATTGCGCTGAAGCACGAATTGAGCGTCGTCAATAGACCGGGGAGTACATGAAAGCTCAACCACTTCAACGCCACATGCTGTAGCGAGTGATTGAAGACTTGGCGCGAGCTCGAAAGAAACGAGCTCGACGCCAAAACCTTCGTCGAGTAACGCTTCACCAAGCGAAAGTGATCGCATGACATGTCCAACTCCGATAGAGCTGGACGCATCTGCCCGCAGCACTGCAACCTTTCGGTTAACCATGTACTACGCACCCTAATTGAA
>JAPOKO010000040.1 GCA_029977615.1 bacterium | reverse complement strand
CCGAACACAAATTTCTGTAAGCCATGTCCTGCACTGAATGAAAAATACTTGGATTTTCAAATTTTCCACCACCATGAAACAAAATGGTGGGGTCAAGATTGCCGTGTATGTGGAGAATAGAGACAGGTTTTGTTGGACTACAGGTTGGGTCCATTAGTGCGCCAGTAACAACCGCTATCGCAGTGATCTTCTCGGACAGATCACAAGCCAAACGATAGGCCATCATTCCGCCATTGGAGTGCCCCATGGCCCAGACGCGAGATTTATCTACCGCGTACTTTGAGGAGACGAAGTCAATTACCGTTGAAGCGAACAGCAAATCATTCTCTGCATATGTCGTTGCATTTTCACAGCAAAGTCCGGCGTTCCAAGACGACGCACCTTCATAAACCGCACCGTTCAGGCCCGCAACGATGAAGTTCATACTTTCTGCCCATGAAAGTATTTGAGAATCATTTAAAATGGTCTTTGCTGTTGAGGTGCGACTGTGCAGTGCCAATAGCAAAGGCGTTGAAGTTTCAGCAGAATATTTGGGTGGGACGTTGAGGTAATAGGTGCGTGGTTGCATGCCTTCAATGGTGATGGTGTGCAATGTTGGATCATTTGGATCAACAACATCGGTGTAACTGATCACGGGTGCAGGAACTGTTGTTGACGTAGTAGAAGTTGACGTAGTAGTTGTCGTGATGGTTTGGACGGCTGCGCGAATCCATTGTTTGCGACCCGCACGTATGCGGCACACCACAATGACTGGTTTTGTACCTATTCGAGTGGAAACCCGAGTGCCAAGTGCAGCCTTTGCACAGGACTGCCCGACCGACACTGCGTTTGCCGATACCGCAGGTATGGCGGTCCATAGCAAAAGGGCACTCAGGACTATGAAAAGTTTTTTCACTACCATCATGTTAGTAACCACAACTAAGGTTAAAAAGTGACGAATGAACAGCCAAAACAGGCGACGACCCACACAAAATTGCACAATCGCAACGCGGCAAATCGTGATTTCGATTCTGCAGATCTCGAGCGCGTGCAAAAGGGCTTCATTGCCAAACGATTAAACGGCTTAATCACTGACGAAAAGGGACGCTTCGTCGGTAATAGCGACAATTACGAATTTCTTCGCGACGGTCGAGATTGCCCTGAGACGGTTAACCCTCAATTGTGGCGACACGCAACGTTGAATGCGCACCACGGTTTATTCAAGGTTGCCGATGGTGTTTGGCAGGTGCGCGGTTACGACATTTCAAATATTACGTTCATTCGTGGAACGAACGGTTGGGTGATAATCGATCCGCTGACCAGCGAGCACACTGCACGCGCGGCACTGGAACTGATGGATGAACATGTTGAAAAACTGCCAACCACGGTGGTGATATTCACGCATTCGCACGCCGACCATTTTGGCGGTGTGCTTGGTGTGACAACAAAGGAAGATGTTGATGCAGGGCGCTGCCAGATTGTTGCGCCAATTGGTTTCTTGCATGAAACAGTTGGAGAAAACGTCATTGCTGGCCCAGCGATGGGAAGGCGCGCGACGTATCAGTTCGGTCCGCTGCTTCCGCCAGGACCAACCGGACACATTGATTGCGGGCTTGGCACAGGTGTGCCAATGGGTCCTCCGGGTTTGCTGGCACCAACAATCGACATCACATTTACGGGTGAAGAACTTGTGCTTGATGGTGTGCGCGTAATTTTCCAACTCACGCCAGAGACCGAAGCACCAGCTGAAATGAATTTCTTTTTTCCAGACCATGGCTGGTTGTGCATGGCAGAGAATTGTTCCCAAACCATGCACAACTTGGTGCCAATTCGCGGAGCGCTGGTGCGCAATGCGTTGAATTGGTCAAAGTACATTAACCAAAGCATTGAAATGTTTGCAGCAAAGACGAACATACTGTTCACTTCGCACAATTGGCCAACGTGGGGAACAAGCGATGTACGCGAGTTTCTCATTCTGCAGCGCGACTTGTATAAGTGGATGCATGACCAAACAATGCGTCATGCAAATCATGGAATGACAGCGTTGGAGATTGCCAACATGCTGGAGTTGCCAGAAGAATTCCAAGCGCACGAACACACTCGCGGGTTTTATGGCGACTTAGTACACAACGTGAAAGCGGTGTATCAGCGGTATCTCAGTTGGTATGACGGAAATCCTGCGAACCTCAATAAGTTGCCGCCGGTAGAGGCTGGAAAGCGATACGTAGAACTTGCCGGTGGAATGGATTCGCTGTTGGCATCGGCCCGAAAATCATTCGAGGCGGGCGACTATCGCTGGGTTGCTGAAGTGGTGAACCATGCAGTGTTTGCAGACCCATCAAATATTGATGCGCGAAACCTGCAAGCAGATGTATTGGAACAACTGGGTTATCAGGCCGAGTCGTCGACATTCCGAAACGCCTACTTAATGGGCGCTCAGGAGATGCGCAATGGGCCACCTCCACCAGCGTCTACTCACGTGCGAGCACGCAGTTTGATTCGAGCGATGACCATTGAGCAGGTATTTGATGTGTTGTCTGTGCGAGTGATGTCAGAAAAGATTGGTGGGCTTTCACATTGCGTGAACTGGACATTCACCGACATGGTTGGAACTCCTGATCACCATTGGATACTCGGTTTGTCAAACCGAACGATGTATTCAACTCAAGGTCGGCACGAAGCCGCTGCTGAAGCGACAATCACTATTTCGCGAGTCTTGTTGCTGGAAATCATCGCACAAGTCACCACATTTATCGACGAGCTTGCTGCAGGCACGGTCACTATTGAAGGTGACGCCGCAGCATTGTTGAACATTTTCGGAAACCTCGATACATTCGCAACTGGCTTTGCAATCGTTGAACCCTAAGTCTTAATTGCTGAACCCATTTGCGGTCATGGCTTTGCGATAGGCAAGTGCAACTGCATCAAATTTCATATGCAGCTCTTTGGTGATGTCGTAGGGAACTTTCTTCGGAAGTTGTGATTCGACGATTTTTTTGTCTTGATTGAAAATTACGTTTTCAAATTCTTGCAGAACTGACGCTGGTTGGTCGTAGTTGTAATTGCGACCGATGACCAGAAAGCCACGTGAGTGTTCGTCATCAATGGGCTGTGAAACAAAGAAATACACCATGCCTTCATTTCCGCCCCAACCAAGATGCAGCAGCAAGGTAAATGGTGTGTGGATTTCGTAGTGCGAAGTTCGCATCGGTAATTCAGTTGATGCGTTTGCAAATACAGGGAAGTCGTCTGTGTTAGGTGCTTCGGGGCGCATGATGTCGTACTTCACCACGTGTCCTTCCGTGCGAACTTCGTAGTCGGGTACCACAGGGCGGTTAATGTCGCCGAGTAATCCTGGATGCACCCAGGGGAAGTGTCCAAAGTCGGTGAAGTTCTCTAGCTGGCGCGAGGAATGTGCATTCCAGTCATACGGCCCGCAGTTCACCCATACCCAATCACTTGCACCAAATTCTTCAATAAATGGAAGTGGTCGAAGTGGTTCGTCAAGCGAAACCCAAATCATGTTGTATTGCTCAACACAAGTATGAGCAGCAATCTTGGCTTTAGATGGAATTTTTGTTGGATCTTCTAATTGGGGAATGTGCGTGCAGGTGCCGCTTCCGTCGAATTGCCATCCGTGATACGGGCACATAATGGCGTCGCCTTTTACGCATCCGCCGCTGAGTGCTGTTCCGCGGTGCACGCAAACATCGCTTGTTGCATGCGCGGTTCCCGTACTGTCGCGCCATATAACCAATGGTTCACCGAGCAGCTTGACCGAAAGTGGTGAAGTTCCGAGTTCTGTTGAATAGGCAACGGGATGCAGGGTTTGACGCACGTGGCAAGGGTACTTCTCCTTGGGATCTGCTTCCGTCAAAGGTCTAAGGTTTGGTCGTGGGGGATGTTTCGTCGCATGTAGGCGTAAGTGCCAGGTACCTTGCGCATCACCTAGGCGTGGCTGATCTGAAAATCGCGTCAGTTACACCAATTGGTACGGGTCAAATGGCCGAGAGTTATCGAGTTTCTTTTGTTGCCGGATCGCATGGCCAGATACCACCATCTGTTGTAGTGAAGGTGCCCTCAAAAAGCGAGAGCAGTCGTGCTGCTTCGCGAATCACACGTTGCTATGAGCTGGAAACTGGTTTTTACACTCACGTGAGGTCTTTGGTGGGAGTGAGTGCGCCAAATTGTTTGCATGTTTGGTTTGATGCGCCAAATGATGACTTCGTTTTGGTTCTTGAAGACATTGTCAATGGCAAGCAGGGTGATCAAATCTCTGGCGCAACAGTGCAGCAGGCTCGGGCTGCCATTGATGAGCTGGTTCGATTGCACACACCGCTGTGGAACTCTAGACAATTGGATTCACTTGGCTGGATGCCACGCCACACGATGGAAAGTTCACAGGGCACGCGTGATTTACTGCGGTCCGTGTTTTCCGGTTTTGTAGCGCGGTTTGCGTCGCTTGTGAGTGCGGAGGTGCTGGAACTTGGTGCTCAACTTGTAGAAAGTATTGATGGCTACGACCGTGCTTTTCCAAATAATGAAACAGTCGTGCACCGGGACTTTCGGCTTGACAATTTGTTGTTCACCGAAACGTCACATGGAACGCAAGTGAAAGTAGTTGACTGGCAGACCGCAAGCATCTCGTCAGGACCTACTGATCTTGCTTACTTCATCGGAGCAAGTTTTGATCCTGAGCAGCGTCGCAAAGTTGAGAATGAACTTGTTCATCGGTATCACGATGGTTTAGTGCAGTCTGGAATCACCTTGTCTTGGACTGAGGCATGGGACCAATATCGTTTGTTTGCGACTTCTGGCTACATCATGGCCATCGTTGCCTCAATGTTGGTGAAACAGACAGAACGTGGAGATGCAATGTTCGCCGCGATGGCAAATCGTCACGGACAACAAATGATTGATTTAGAAACCTTGTCACTCTTTAGATAGGAAAATACATGGCTCTTTTTGACGCAGAGGACGAACGATTCGGTCATCAACTTCCTGAACCCTTTCGCAACGTTGTTCATCACAACGACAGTTGGCGCGAAAGCTTGTTCTTCATCATGCATAAGCGCAATGAACCAGGAGACGTCATTATTTTGACTCTTGCGCATTTTCCGGCGCATCACGAAATGGATTCGTTACAACTCGGTCGCGTGGGTGGCTCGCCTGTGATGGCGCGTCACGCACGGGCTACAGCAGCAGACCCAAACAATTGGAATGTGGGTCCTATTTCAATTGACATAGTTGAACCCAAAAAGAGAATTCATTTGCTCGCTCGTAAATCTGATGCAACTCCTGTTGAGCTAGACATCACGTTCAACGCACGAACCGCCCCGTATCAATTGCGACGGGGAACGATGAAGGCGGGGAATGAGGTCGTTTGGGATCAGACGCACATGTTTCAAAGCGGAACATATAGCGGTACGTATACACACAACGGGAAAACATACGAAGTTGACAACTGGTGGGGACAGCGCGACCATTCGTGGGGCGTGCGAGTGCATAACCGTTGCCCAATGTGGATGTGGACACCGATTCAGCTTGAAGAGGGGTTTCTGCAGGTGTGGCACTGGGAGTATCCAAATGGAGCGCGCGTATACACCGACGGCTGTTTCGCTCCAGTGGGTGGAGCCGACCCGATCCCAGTCATTGCCTTTGACCACGACCTGCAGTGGCAAGATGCAAACGGCAACGATGTTTCCTACGGCCAGTTTGGCGAGGAAGTAGCTGGTCTTGCGGGCGTTTTATCGTTCACGCTCGAAGGTGGTCGCAGGATTGTTGTAGAAGGATCAGGTAGGTGGGCGCAGCGTTATAGCGGCATCACATTGAAGACTCCAAACGTGCTTGGAGGCGGACTTTCCGAAATGCAAGTCACCACCTCGGACGGCCAGCGTGGCAGTGCCATCTACGAATTGACTGGACAGTGGCACCACCGCTATTTCCCAATCGGTCGGGGAGAGAAGCTGCCGCCGTTAGGGGTAACGCCTGGCGAATTACACTCGTGAGATACATAAATAAGGAGCACGTGAATGAATAACGAACAGTTCGCCAAGGTGAAGAGCGGAAAAGGATTTATTGCAGCACTCGATCAAAGTGGTGGTAGTACGCCAAAAGCTTTGATGCTGTACGGCATTGCGGAAAGCGAGTATTCAGGTGACGAGCAAATGTATGACCTCATTCATGCGATGCGCACTCGAATTATCAAGAGTCCGGCATTTTCTGGCGAGCGGGTGTTGGGCGCAATTTTGTTCGAGATGACTATGGACCGCAAGATCGATGGCAAAGGTTCTGCAGAGTTCTTGTGGGAAGACAAAGGTGTTGTTCCATTTTTGAAGATTGATAAAGGCTTGGCCGATGAAGCTGACGGCGTACAAGTAATGAAGCCGATGCCAGAACTCAATGCTTTGCTTGAGCGTGCAAAACAGCATGGTGTGTTTGGTACCAAGATGCGCTCAGTTATCAAAATGGCGAACGAAAAGGGAATCAAGGCTGTGGTAAGTCAGCAATTCGAAGTTGGCAAGCAAATCATCGCTGCTGGACTTGTGCCAATCATTGAGCCGGAAGTTGACATTAAGAGTCCGCAAAAAGCTGAAGCAGAAGCGTTGATGAAATCTGCAATCTTGTCGGAGTTGAACGCGCTGTCAGCAGACCAAAACGTGATGTTGAAGCTCACACTTCCGAACACTGCAGGTTTCTTTGATGAACTAGTCGCACACCCACGTGTAGTTCGTGTCGTTGCCCTTTCTGGCGGTTACAGCCGCGCCGATGCAAATGTTGCGCTAGCAAAGAACAAGGGCGTTATTGCTAGTTTCTCGCGCGCTCTCACTGAGGGCTTGTCGGCAAAACAGTCTGACGCAGAATTTGATGCGTTGTTGAATTCAGCAATTCAGAGTATTTACGACGCGTCAAACACCTGATGCACAGGTAACGCCGGTACCGCGGATACCGCAGTAACCATCGGGGTTTTTCGCTAGGTATTTCTGGTGGTATACCTCTGCTAAATAAAAAGTGTCAAGCGTTGCGATCTCGGTAGTAATCGGTCCGTACCCGGCAGCCGTAAGGCCGATTTGGAAACTGCTGCAAGATGATTGCGCGACCTTGGCCTGTTCATCGCTTGTTGTGTAGATAGTGCTGCGATACTGCGTTCCGAAATCGTTGCCTTGACGCATACCTTGGGTTGGGTCGTGGTTTTCCCAAAACACACTGAGCAACTCCGAATAAGGGATAACCGTTGGATCAAACTTTACGAGTACCACTTCCGCGTGATGTGTGGTGCCGCTACATACTTCTTTATATGAAGGATTTGTGGTTACACCCCCCGCGTATCCCACGGCGGTTTCTAAAACACCATTCAATGACCAAAACAAGCGCTCGGCTCCCCAGAAGCAACCCATACCGAACACTGCAGTTTGTATGTTGTCCATTCGCACAATGTAGTCCCGATTGGTAGCATCTCTCCAGTGAAAACGCGCCGCACTGATATTGAAGGGATGCGTGCACTTGCAGTTGGACTAGTGGTGCTGAACCATGCTGGAGTTCCCTGGTTTTCTGGCGGGTACATAGGTGTAGACGTATTTTTCGTCATCTCAGGATTTCTGATCACCCAGCTACTCATCGATGAGGCTGGTGAACGCAACTCTATTGATTTACGCAATTTCTGGGCGCGGCGCGCTCGGCGAATATTGCCGATGTCCATTCTGGTAACGATTGCAACGGTTGTTGCTGGACTATTCATGCTCGAACCAGGAAAAACTCGAGAACTCAGC
>JAPOKO010000003.1 GCA_029977615.1 bacterium | reverse complement strand
TCATAGCGCCCCGAAGGACACAACATCTCTGTTGCTTTTCACTATGATTTAACCCAGGTAAGGTTCTTCGCGTAGCATCGAATTAAGCAACACGCTCCGCTGCTTGTGCGGGCCCCCGTCAATTCCTTTGAGTTTTAGTCTTGCGACCGTACTCCCCAGGCGGGGCACTTAATGCGTTAGCGACGGCGCGGATCTCGTTGGTTGAGACCCACACCTAGTGCCCAACGTTTACGGCGTGGACTACCAGGGTATCTAATCCTGTTTGCTACCCACGCTTTCGCTCCTCAGCGTCAGTTACGGCCCAGAGCGGCGCCTTCGCCACTGGTGTTCCTCCTAATATCTGCGCATTTCACCGCTACACTAGGAATTCCCCGCTCCCCTACCGCACTCTAGTCACAGCAGTATCGAGTGGCGTCTCTGGGTTGAGCCCAGAGTTTTCACACCCGACTTACTGAACCGCCTACGAGCTCTTTACGCCCAATAAATCCGGACAACGCTTGGTGCCTACGTGTCACCGCGGCTGCTGGCACGTAGTTGGCCGCACCTTCTTCTACAGGTACCGTCATTTTCTTCCCTGCTGAAAGCGGTTTACAACCCTAGGGCCTTCTTCCCGCACGCGGCGTTGCTGCATCAGGCTTTCGCCCATTGTGCAATATTCCCTACTGCTGCCTCCCGTAGGAGTCTGGGCCGTGTCTCAGTCCCAGTGTGGCTGATCATCCTCTCAGACCAGCTACCCGTCGTTGCCTTGGTAGGCCATTACCCCACCAACAAGCTGATAGGCCGCGAGACGCTCCCAAACCGAAATATCTTTCGTCAGTGAATCATGCGATTCTCCGACGTCATCCGGTATTAGCAATCGTTTCCAATTGTTATCCCAGAGTCTGGGGCACGTTTCTCACGTGATCCTCACCCGTTCGCCACTAAATCTTCCGGTGTATTGCTACACCATGGATTCCGTTCGACTTGCATGTGTTAAGCACGCCGCCAGCGTTCGTCCTGAGCCAGGATCAAACTCTCCGTCAAGAACTTCCTGTTTCAGTCAAATTCGTGAAACACGAACCGCAACTGAGCAGGTTGAATTCTGGAAAGTCCGCGTTGGTATTGTCAGCCTTTCGGCTTATCCGCACCAACGTTTCCTGACCGATCAGTAGCTCTACTGATCGATAATTGATTTTGTTGATTTCTCAACGATGTTTTGTTTGGCCGGATTTTCATCCGACCGGAATTGACAGACAGCAAAACTGCGATCCTTGCGGATCGTGTCCTACTGCCCGCACTGGCGTTCAGTCTTCTCTTTCGTTTTCAAGGAGCAATCACCTTGTGTTACTCGAGTTAATGAGCAGTTTTTACACTGCACGATTACCCGGTAATAACACCTGGTTGCCGCACATGAGCCGATTCGTTGCAGAACAACAAACCTGCCCATGAGGCGGAGTGCAAATCTAGCGGGGTGAAATGGCCTGCGTCAACCTGCCTCACAAGAAAAACCCTTATTTCTTTTGGCTTTGCGGAGACCTCAGGCACGTGGCCCGACATCGCCCATGGCCAGCATGGGTTTTGGGGTATTTGAGCCTAAGACCTTTACTGGGTATGGGTTTTAGCCAGCAAAATCGATCAAATGATATGCCGTTTTGCCCTTGCGCAGGAGCATCCACCGACCATGCAACAGCGCCACCTTGTCCAATTTGGCGTGTTCGTCCAGCTGTTCCCCGTTGGCGCGCACGCTTCGCTGCTGCAAAAGCCGACGCGCCTCAGAGTTGGACGAGGCCAAACCTGTAGTCACTAACACGCCAACAGCATCATGCAAGACCGCTGTACCCATTTGTGTCACAGCAACTTCTTGTGCAATCAGCTTCAATGTTGCTTCACTTGCGAAAACCGGATTCGCACCAAACAACACATCCGCTGCTTGCTCTGCAGCATTGGCTGATTCTTCACCATGCAACATTGATGTGATTTCATTTGCCAAAGTTCGCTGAGCAACACGCTTCTCTGGACTGAGTCGTTGTTCGTTGAGTATTGATGCAACTTCTTCCATAGGTCGCAATGAGAACTGCGGCAACATGCGTTCGATATCAATGTCTGAAATTTGCATCCAGAACTGACGGAATTGATATGGCGAAGTGCGCTTCGCGTCAAGCCACACTGCACCATCTGCTGTTTTCCCAAACTTGGTGCCGTCTGATTTTGTAACGAGCGGCCACGTAAGTCCGAACGATTCACGGCCTAAACGCTTGCGGATCAGATCAATACCTGCAGTGATATTGCCCCATTGATCGGATCCACCCATTTGCATCTCGCAGTCGAGGTGTTCACACAAGTGCCTAAAATCGTTCGCTTGTAGCAACATGTAACTGAATTCGGTAAATGACAAACCATTTCCATCGCTTATACGCGACTTCACTGAGTCTTTTGCCATCATCTGATTCACAGTGATGTATTTACCCACATCGCGCAAGAAGTCGAGTACAGGAACATCTTTTGTCCATGTTGCGTTGTCTACCAACACTGCTTTGTTTGAACCAGAATCGAAGTCCAAAATACGTTCAAGTTGGCCCTTGATACATGACACGTTGTGCGCAAGCGTTTCCGAATCGAGCAAATTTCGTTCTTCGCTACGACCCGAAGGATCTCCCACCATTCCGGTTGCTCCACCAGCGAGCACAACTGGTCTGTGTCCGAGCATTTGAAAGCGACGCAGGCTGATTTGGCCGAGCAAGTTGCCCACATGCAGCGAGTCTGAAGTTGGGTCAAAACCAACATATGCGGACATTTGCGATGCCGTGCTTCGCTTAGAGAGTTCGGCACGATCGGTGGAATCGTGAATGAGTCCGCGCGAGGCGAACTCTTGAACTACATCACCGAATTGAGCCATACAGAGATGTTAGATCGCAAGCGATGTGCGAAGTGATGCAATTACCGAAGCAAAACGGCCTCGTTGGTCCTCTGCTGCAAGCGGACCTGCAGCACCTGGTGACGAGCGAAGTTGTACTCCTACACCGATACCGATGACTTGAAGAGCATCAGCGTCGAAGTCTGGGGAACCTGCAACGAGCTCTTGCAATGATTGCGACCCCGACAAAGCTTTTTGAACAAGTGCGCCGACAATTGCATGTGCTTGCCTAAATGGTGTTCCCTTACGTACGAGATACTCCGCCAAATCGGTTGCAGACAACGACTGCACATCGGCGGCGGCACGCATTCGGTCTGCATTAAATATTGCCGTTTGGATCATTCCTGTAAGTGCCCCTACTGCCAATGAAACCTGGTCGTACGAGTCGAACAACGGTTCTTTGTCTTCCTGTAGATCGCGGTTGTACGCAAGTGGCAAGCCCTTCAGCGTGGTGAGCAACCCCGTCAGATTGCCAATGAGACGTCCGGCTTTGCCGCGCGCAAGTTCTGCGATATCGGCATTCTTTTTTTGCGGAAGCATTGACGACCCAGTTGCATACCGATCATCGAGTGTGGCGAACCCAAATTCTTCTGAGGTCCACAGCACCCACTCTTCGCCAATACGCGAGAGATGCGTACCGATGAGCGCAAGATTGAATAAAGCTTCAGCAACGAAGTCTCGATCGGAAACAGCATCGAGCGAGTTAGAGAATCTGTTTGCGAATCCCATCTCACGAGCAGTGAAGTCAGGATCAAGAGGTAACGACGAACCCGCAAGTGCGCCAGCTCCCAGCGGTGAAACATCGGTGCGTTTAATTGTGCTGATGAGACGATCGATGTCACGAGTGAATGCCCATGCATGAGCCATGAGGTGATGAGCAAGTAGCACAGGCTGGGCACGTTGCACATGGGTATAACCAGGTAGATATATGCCGTCGCTACTCCATCCGGCCAAGTCGGCACGCTGCGTCAGGACTTCGCAGAGAAGGATAAGACGCTCTGCAAGAGTCGCAAGTTCTCGTTTTGTCCATAAGCGCAGTGCTGTAACACATTGGTCATTACGGCTTCTGCCGGTGTGAACCTTTCCACCAACAGGACCCGCGATCTGAGTTACACGACGCTCGATTGATGTATGGATGTCTTCTTCGCCAGCAACGAACTCAAAAGTTCCATCTGCGAATTCAGAAGCAACTTGCTGCAATGCAGATTCGATTTGAGCGACTTCGGAAAGCGGCAAAATGCCCGCGTGACCAAGACCTTTCACATGTGCAAGAGAACCTGCAATGTCGTCTTTCCACAGGCGCTTGTCGAATGACAAGCTTTCAGTGAACGCCAAGAGTTCTTCGGCCGGCCCACTGCTAAACCTTCCATGCCACAGTGGTTGAGATTGATTGTCGCTCATTTCGAACCTTTTGTTTTCTGCAAACCTGCAAGCTTGCCAAGATGTGCCGCAAGTTTTTTCGCTCCATAGTTTTGGCTTGCTACGCAAAACATGGTGTCGTCACCTGCGACCGTGCCAGCAAGCCCTTCAATACGCGAACGATCAAGCGCCGAAGCAACAACATGGGCACAGCCTGGTGGCGTTCGAATGATGACGATGGGTTCGCTGATTTGAATATCGGCAACCCACTCTGCAAGCACGCGACGCAACTGTTCAAGCGGTGCAATACGGTCTGGTTCAAATTCCGGAATGGCGTATGCGGTTTCACCATGCGAGGTACGCACTTTTACTGCTCCGATTTCTTCCAAATCGCGAGACACTGTCGCTTGAGTGGCGACAATGCCAGCCTTCTTCAATAGAGCTACCAGTTGCGTATGGCTGGTGACGTCGTGATCCGCAATTATCTGAGCGACCGCACCTTGTCTTTGAACTTTTGTTGTCATAGTTTCACTCCCATAAGAAATGCGAGCACTCCACGTGCTGCATGCATTCGATTATGCGCCTGCGGATAGATCTTGCTTTGTGGCCCGTCGATGACCGAATGCGATACTTCCTGTCCACGATGGGCAGGCAAGCAATGCATAAAGATGGCGCTGGGGTCTGCAAGCGACATGATTTCAGTCGTTACTTCAAACCCGGCGAACACAGCCTCGCGTTCCGCTGACTCGCTCTCTTGGCCCATTGATGTCCAAGTATCGGTATGAACTGCATGCGCGCCACTCACTGCAATGGCAATGTCGCGATACTGCTCTACCGATGCGGCGCCAAGTTCTGTTAACCCCAGCAACTCATTGTCTTGTGCGTCGTACCCTTCTGGACAACCCAAACGAATGTGCATGCCAAGCATGGCCGATGCTTCACAGAGTGAACGCGCAACATTGTTGAAGTCACCGACATAGGTCACCGTTTTGCCAGCGAGACCACCAAGATTCTGCTCCATGGTCAAAACATCAGCAACTGCTTGCAGTGGGTGAGCAAAATCACTCAACATGTTGACAACAGGAACTGAAGCAACTGCCGCCATGCGGTGTAACACACTGTGATCGAATACTCTCGCACACAGCATGGCGTGATATCCCGACATCACATTGGTGATGTCTTCAACAGATTCGCGCACATCAATGCCTACTTCTTCGCCACGCGTATAGACCGGGTGTCCACCAAGTTGCACAACAGCCATTTCCATGCTGTGCCGAGTGCGGTTGGAAGGTTTCTCAAAGATGAGAGCTACACCTTTCCCATCCAGTGGACTCTCAAGTTTGCCAATAGGCGCTTGGGCAAGTGCGAGCACATTGCGAAGTTCGATTGGCGAGAGGTCGTAGATATGCAGGAAATTTTTATGAGTCATGACTGAAAACCATTCAGCACAGCAGCGATAATTCCCACCGCTTCTCGAATTTCCTCTTCAGAGACTGTTAGCGGAGGCGCAAGACGCAACGCCGTTGCTGTTACCGCATTGGTCACCAAACCACTCTTTAACAATTGCAATTGAATCTCCTTGGCGTCAACGCCTGGCGCAAGTTCGACACCAAGTAACAATCCGCGGCCACGTACTGACACAACCTTTGGAACAGCCTGCATAAGGGACGTAAGCAGCGCACCCTTTTCAACTGCCAATTGCGGTGCATTGATTCGTTGCATTTCCTTGATGGTTGCACGCGCTGCAGAAGTAGCAATCGCAGTGCCACTAAACGTGCTGCCGTGATCACCCGGCTTAAACACCGAAGCCACTTCCTTCTTCGCCCAAATACCGCCGATTGGCATTCCATTACCCATGGCCTTGGCCATAATCACCACGTCCGGTGAAATTCCATAGTGTTCGAAACCGAACCAAGAGCCAGTTCTTCCGTAACCGGTTTGTACTTCGTCAATCATCAACAGCACACCGCGCTCGCGACATATTTTTTCTGCAAACTTCATGTACTCCTGCGATGCAGGAATCACTCCGCCCTCACCTTGCACCGGCTCAAGTAAAACTGCGGCTACCGACGAATCGACTGCAGCATCAAGTGCCGCGATGTCGTCAAACACAACATGCTTAAACCCTTGGGGCATCGGCTGAAAAGGTTCATGTTTGGCTGGCTGACCGGTAGCTGCGAGCGCAGCAAGCGTTCTTCCGTGAAAACTTCCTAAGGCACTGACAACGGTGTGTCTACCTCGACCACCAAATTTGCGAGCCAACTTAATTGCGGCTTCATTGGCTTCCGCTCCAGAGTTGCAAAAGAACACTTGTCCTCCGCCACCCAATAATTGGTCGACCAAAACCGCGGTTTCCGTTGCAACAGGGTTCGCAAAAAAATTGCTGACGTGCATCAATGTTGCGGCTTGTTCCGCGATTGCAGCAGTAACGATGGGATTGCTATGTCCTAATGATGTGACTGCAATTCCACACAGAAAATCGAGGTACCGCTTTCCATCAACATCCCATAATTGTGTACCCGAGCCACGCTCAAACATAACTTGTGGCGGTCCGAAGACAGGCATGAACGGGCAATAATTGCCAGTAGTAGCAAATGCATGTGATGTCATTTCTTCCCCACTTCTTGATCTGCCGTAATCATGGTTCCAACTCCAGCAATGGTGAACAATTCAATGAGCAATACATGCGGTATACGTCCATCCAAAATGTGACAGCGCGATACACCACTAGTAATTGCATCTACACAACTTTCCATTTTCGGAATCATTCCGCCGTCAATTGCACCATCTGCCATGAGCTGCCTAATTTCAGACGCTGTTGTACGACGAATTATTGATGCAGCATCATCCTTATTCGCACGTAGTCCATCAATATCGGTGAGGTAGATGAGCTTCTCTGCTCCAAGAGCCACAGCAATCGCTGCTGCAGCGGTATCTGCGTTCACGTTGTAAGCCTGACCTGATGCATCGCAACCGATAGTGGCAACCACTGGCACCGCATTGTCATCAATAGCGCTTTTCAACACCGTTGGGTCAACTGATGCGATATCGCCAACAAAGCCCAAGTCAGGGTCACGTTGAGTGACACGCAACAAACCTGCGTCTTGTCCTGACACACCGATGGCTGAAGCGCCGTGCACATTGATTGCAGAGACCAATTGTGGGTTCACCGTGCCAAGGAGAACCATGCTCGCGATCTCCACTGTTTCGGCATCAGTGACACGTAAACCGTTTCGAAATTCTGGCTTCTTTCCGAGTCGTTCCATGAGAGCGCTGATCTGTGGCCCGCCACCGTGCACCACCACTGGCTTAATACCCACGGCATGCATGAGGGCGATGTCTTGCGCGAAAGTTCCTGCAGCGTCTGCATCGCTTGCTCCGGCTAACGCGTTGCCACCGTATTTAACAACAACTGTCTTGCCAGCAAACTGCTGGATATACGGCAGAGCTTCAATGAGCAGAGCGCCAACGCGTTCGTGTGACTCATTCATCAATTCGCTCATGGGTACATTCCCACCATTGAAAGACCATCGAGTTCATTCAAACCAAGCGCAACGTTTGCAGCTTGCACTGCCCCACCAGAAGCACCCTTCGCCAAATTGTCAAGCGCACTGAGCACCATGACGTAACCCGTGCGCTCGTCGTAACGCGCAGTGATGTGCGTGACATTGGTGCCGAGAGTTGCCTTGGTTGACGGCGAGTTCTGACCTACGACAACGAGAGGTTCTTTTGCGTACGCACGAGCAAGCGTTGCCAACAACGATGCAGAAGTTGGTGATGTTCCTGCTACCGGTCGCGCGTAACACGTTGCCAGAATTCCCCGATTCATTGGAGCCAAATGTGGGGTGAACAAAATCTGAGCACCAGTGACTTGTTCTATCTCAGGAGTGTGTCTGTGATCGAGCAATCCGTACGCAGTGAAATCTTCATCAACTGTGTTAAAGGAGTTTGACAGTTTTGCAGCTCGACCAGCACCGGAAACGCCTGAGGCGGCATCTACGATTACACCAACTGGGTCAATGGCTCCTGCTCTAACCAATGGTTGCAATGCCAAACTTGCAGCAGTTACATAACAGCCAGGAGTAGCAATGAGTCGTGCCGTCTTCAGCTGCTCTCGAAACAACTCGGGCAGGCCATACACCGCACTTGCGACTAATTCTGGATGAGTGTGTGCAAACCCATACCACTGTGGATACTTCGACGTATCGGTCAAACGAAAAGCAGCTGATAGGTCAACAACCAACTTCACTTTGTTGACCAGTTGAGGAACTAGATCTAGCGATGCTTCGTGAGGTAAACCAAGAAATAGCACGTCGCAAGCGAGCGCTTTTTCTAAATCGAATTCTTCGAATACCAAATTCGGATAAGTGGCGGCAAGCGATGGGTAAAGCGAACGAGCAAGTGTTCCCGCCTGCGAATCACCCGTTGCAAACTTCACATCGAAGTGCGGATGGGCTGCACAGATGCGCAGCAGTTCTGCCCCGGTGAACCCAGATGCTCCGATAATGCCAACAGATATCATTGCATAATTATACAGAAGGTCGCATAACTATGCAACGACCTAATTGGGTTATCCCCGCAGGGTTGCTCCAAGCTTTTCGGCGGCGGCAATGCACTTCGCACGCACATCCGATACTTCCACATCAGTCAGCGTTCGATCGGGAGCCTGTAGACGTAAGCGATAGGCCAAACTACGCGAATCCTCACTCACACCCTTGCCGCGATATACATCAAACAACGCCAAATCAATAAGCAAGTTGCCACCAGCCTGACGAAGGGCCTTCACCATCGTGGCTGCGGAAACGCTGTTCGACACGACAAACGCGAGGTCGAAATCACTTGATGGATACTTGCTGATGACCTGTGCAATTTGGGGCTTAGGCGTGTCATTGAGAACCACAGAGAGATTCACCTCGACGCATGCAACACGGCCGACGATGCCGGCGTTGGCCAACACCGTTGGATCGATTTCGCCTACCGAACCAAGCACTATTTTGCCTCGCTTCAATTGTGCGCTTCGAGTTGCGTGGTAGCCGGCTGGAGGTTGGTCTTGTGCCAATTGAGCGCCGACGCCTAGCGAAGACGAAATTTGGCTCCATAAGTCCATTGCAACCGATGCATCCGCACCAGCGACCATGATGCACAAGGATTCATATTCATCTGGAAGAACTTCTGTGCCTTGTGGATACACGTGACCAATTTCGAATAGCGAAATATCACGAATGCGATGCGACTGGTTATAGGCGATTGATTTCAACATGCCGGGAACTAGCGAGGTGCGCAACACGCTCTCTTCAGCAACGAGCGGATTGGCAAGCTTCAGAGCATTTTCTTCGCTGAGACCAACTTTTGCAAGATCGCCTGGCGCGAGGAATGGATTGGGCATGGCTTCGCTCGCACCGAGTGACACCACAATCTCACGCAAAATGCGTCGACGTCGCTGAACATCGGAGAGGCGGCCATGCACTGGAGAGGTGGGAACGATCTTTCCTAAATTGTCGTATCCATAGTGACGCGCAACTTCCTCGACAATGTCGATCTCGCCATTGCAATCGTTGCGCCAGGAAGGAATACCTACTACCACTGACCCAACATCTGCAGAATTGGAAACGGTGAACCCAATTGGAGAAATGAGATCTTCAAGGGCTTTTGCAGTGACATCGATGCCTAGCACCCGCTTAATGGTGTTAAGTCGCACTTCAGTGGTTCTCGCCTGCTGATGAAGTGCATCGGTTCGAGCATCGGTAGCACCCGAATGAACAACAAGGTTTGGGCACGTAATGCGCAGTAGTTCTGCAAAACGCGCTGCAGCAAATTCTGCGCCAAATGGATCGACGCCGCGTTCGAAGCGAAGCGAAGCCTCGGTACGCAAAGCAAGTCGTGTTGAGGTTGCCCGCACTGCATCGGGTTCGAAGTAGGCAATTTCGACCGCAATTGATGTTGTTGCATCGGTAACTTCAGAATCAAGACCACCCATGATTCCGGCAATGCCCACAGGCTTGTCTTGCGCATTACAAATGAGCAGGTCATCAGACGAAAGCGTTCGCTCAACTGAATCTAAGGTGGTGAACTGCTCGCCTTCACGAGCCAGGCGCACAATGAAACCGTCCTTCACTGACTCGAAGTCGTAAGCGTGATTTGGTTGATTCAATTCAAGATTGACAAGGTTCGAGACGTCGACAACGTTGTTGATTGGCCGCATTCCTGCACGTGTAAGACGTCGAGCAATCCAGTCAGGTGATTGAGTGATCGAAATGCCCGACATGACCTTGACGGTAAATCGACTGCACCGCTCTGGTGCCGAGATAGCGACAGGAACAGTGAGCGATTGTCCAGCGGCCGATTGATCGACCTTTGGAAGGACGAGCCGCTTTCCCATGCCTGCTGCTAAATCGCGAGCAACGCCCAAATAGCCGGTGCAATCTGGTCGGTTTCTGGTGACATCAAGATCGAATACGACGTCTGAGTCGACTCCGAGAGCTTCGTATACATCGAGCCCCAGCGCAGTGCCCTGCGGAAGAATGAGCAAACCACTTCCGTCTGAGCTCAACCCAATTTCGGTGCCTGAGCACAACATGCCTTCGCTATCAATTCCCAGAATTCCGCGCTGCGTAATCACTCGACCGTCAGGCATGTTGGTACCAAGTGTTGCTAGTGGAACGATGTCTCCAGCTTGCATGTTGGTGGCTCCGCACCACACATGTCTTTCAATGCCGTCCCCTGCGTCCACATACACCCGTGTAACTTTTGCCGCATCGGGGTGCTTCTCAAGACGAATGACTTTTGCCGTAACAACACCCTTTACAGGTGTTCCGACACGATCTACAGATTCAACCGCTAAACCAAGTTCGGTAATGCGATCGGCAATGGCATCGACGTCGTTACCAAAGTCGGCAAATTCGTTCAGCCATGAATGCAAAATTTTCATGAGAACTGCCTTAGGAAACGCAGGTCATTGGTATACATCTCTCGAATGTCTTCAACATTGTGACGCTCTTTTGCCATGCGATCGATACCGAATCCGAATGCAAAACCGGTGTACTCATCGGGATCAATTCCGCCTGCACGCAATACGTTTGGATGCATCATTCCGCAGCCACCGAGTTCGATCCATGCACCATTCGCGCGACGAATATCGAATTCGGCACTTGGTTCAGTAAATGGGAAAAACGATGGACGAAGTCTGCTGGTGAATTCGTTTCCAAAGAATGCTTTCGTAAATGCTTCGATGATTCCAGCCAAATGCGCAAACGTAATTCCTTTGTCAACAACGATGCCTTCAATTTGGTGAAACACAGGCATATGCGTTGCATCAGGTGTGTCGCGACGGAAAACTCTTCCTGGCATGACTGCATAAATGGGTGGCTTCCAGGATTGCATCACGCGAATTTGCACGGGTGATGTATGCGTACGCAACAACACCGAGTTTGGTTCTTGATCTGCTGATGCTGGTTCAATAAACATGGTGTCGAACTCGCTACGTGCAGGGTGCGTCTTTGGCATGTTTAGGGCTTCGAAGTTATAAAAGTCAGTTTCAACTTCTGGACCTTCGGCAACTTGGAACCCAAGACCAATAAATACATCTTCCAACCGTTGGGTGGCCTGTGTGACGATATGCGTGCTACCTCGTCGTTTTGCCGTCACAAACTCGGACAAATCCATTGCTTCCGATGCGACTTGTTGAGCGCGCTCACCAGCAAGAAGCAATGCCATGCGCTCGCCTATTGCAGCCTCAATAGTCTGGGCACAAGCGTGTATCGCCTGACCTGCAGATTTACGCTCTTCGGCGTCTTGAATCTTGCCCAGTTGCGAGCGCAAGACTGTTAACGCTGACTTCTTGCCCGCAAGCTCAGCTTGGACTGATCGCAAACCTGCGGCATCAAGAGCACCAGCGATGGCAGACAAAGCCTCGGTTTGGGCCTGCGAAATTTCGCTTGCGAGAGTGCTTGAAGATGACATTTCGCCTATTGACGCTAGTCGTTCCAGTTTTTCGAAATGGGCTTAGTTTGCGTTGTCACGCTGGTGAGCCACTTCGAAACACACCACCGTTGCCGCCATTGCGACATTGAGGCTTTCGCTTCGACCGCGATGTGGAATGGTGATCCACTGGTCGACCAATTCAGCATCATCCATACCGTGTGCTTCGTTACCAACCACAATGGCGATCTTGCCTGTGAGGGATGCTTCGGTGAATGGACGGCTTCCACGTTGCTCATGCGATGAGGTTCCAACTATGGAGAACCCTGCTTGCTTCACTTCGTCGATGGTGATGTCTTCGAAAACTGGGATGTAAAACATCGAGCCGGCAGATGAACGCACCACTTTTGAATTAAATGCTTCAACCGTGCCAGGCGTAAGCACAACGCCCGATGCTCCAGCAGCCTCAGCCGAACGAAAGATGGTTCCTAAATTGCCTGGATCAGAAATTTGATCGGCAATAACGATCCACTCACATGATTCAAGCTCTTCCACTTCGGAGACACGACGTTCAGCGATCGCAATGACTGGCTGTGGCGTTGTAGTACTTGCAACTCGCTCAAGCACTCCGTTTTCTAATTCAAAAGTACGAGCGGATGTGCCAAGCACGGCCATCCCACCCGGAGCCACAAATTGCTCTTCAATATTCCAACCAGCACTGATCGCTTCAGCAATGAGTACATGGCCTTCGATAACAAACGCATTGTCCGTAATACGAGCACTGCGGCGCCCAAGAAGGCGCCGCAGTCTCTGAATTCGTGGATGTGAAAATCCGAGGCGAGCGTCGCTCAGACGAGCGCTCCCTTGGCTGTTTCTACCAACTTCGTAAATGCAGCTGGATCATGAACTGCGAGGTCGGCCATGATCTTGCGATCAACAGTGACGCCTGCCTTGTTCAAACCATCAATAAGACGGCTGTAGCTGAAATCGTTTTGACGGCAACCAGCATTGATGCGCTGAATCCATAAGCTGCGGAACTCGCCTTTCTTTGCACGACGGTCACGGAACGCGTATTGACCGGAGTGCAATACCTGTTCGTTTGCCGAACGGAATGTGCGTGAACGGTCACCGTAGTAACCCTTCGCCTTTTCCAAAATTGCCTTGTGCTTCTTCCTTGCATGTACTGCGCGCTTTACACGTGCCATGTCAACATCCTTTCGTTAGTAACTACAAAAATTGAATTGAAATATCGAATTGATTTAACGCAAACCAAGACAACGCTTAATGCGCTTTACGTCTCCCGAGTGAACATCAACACTGCCGTCCAAACGACGGGTGCGGGTTGATGGCTTGTGCTCAAACAAGTGCTGACGCATGGACTGCTGACGGCGAAGTTTGCCGGTACCAGTCAATTTGAATCGCTTCGCAGCGGTTTTTGATGTCTTCATCTTTGGCATGTTGTCTCCTGTTGCTTTCTGTACTTCTCTACTTAAATCTCGGTCGGTGTTTGCTCTGGTGCTACCGGCGCCGGTGGTGCTTCTGCAGCTGGCGCTGCTTGGGCTTTCGGAGCTGGTTTTGCGTCTGGTTTTTTCGGCGCCTTCTTTTCTGGAGAGAGAACCATGGTCATGTTGCGACCTTCAAGCCGAGCGTGAGTGTCCACCTTGGCGACTGATCCCAATTGCTCGATTACTGCGTGCAAAATCTTGGTACCTAGTTCGGGATGGGCAACTTCGCGACCACGGAACTGCAAGGTGACTTTGACTTTGTGTCCCTCACGCAAGAACTCCTGCATGTGACGAACCTTGGTGTCGAAGTCGGCTTTGCCGATCTTTGGTTTGAACTTGACCTCTTTCATTGTGATTTGCACGGTCTTCTTGCGCGACTCTTTCAACTTCTGCGACTCTTCGTAGCGGAATTTGCCGTAGTCCATAATGCGACATACGGGTGGGTCTGCTTGCGAAGCGACTTCGACGAGATCGAGTTCTGCAACACGCGCTCTTTCGAGTGCGTCGGCAATGCTCACAATTCCAACCTGTGAACCATCTGCATCTACAAGACGAACTTCGCGTGCGCGAATTCGCTCGTTGAAACGTGGCTCATTTGTTGGCGGTGCTATGGCTTTACTCTCTTATGCAAGTGGCGTTGCCTCCTATTTGTGGAGGTGAGCATGTTCGAGAAGACGGCGGGCACGGCAGAGCCGAAGCGCCCACAACGCATAGCGTCGCATCTTGCGCACTCGACCCAAACGCACTCGACAGCTGCTCGGCAACACTCACCGAATTACTGAAATCTGTGGTCAGGTGGAGGAAACTCGTTCCCCACTTGGGCTATTAGCGTAGCGGGCATGGCTGACAACCCAACTGACCACTTTCCTGATGATTTTGACGACCAGCTTCACGATGCTGAAACCGCTTTGGCAGAGGCGCGAGCCCGAATTGCCCAAACACCCGCCAACGTCGTGGTGGTCAACCATGTCATGGGTTTATATGAACTTGCAGCAATCCACCTCTCAGCAAGTCCTCCCCGGTTGGTAGAAGCCGCCCTCGCGATCGATGCTGTGGCTTGCGTGGTTGAGGGTTTGGGTGAACGCTTGGGTGAAGAATTCACCACACTTACGGAAGCTCTGGCCAATATCCGCTTGGCGTTTGTACAGATTAAAGGGAACGTCCAGCCCGACTAGTTCGGAAGTTTTTCAATTTCAGATGCTTCTACGTGCCCGAAGCGATGGGCAACCACAAATGAAACGGAGGCTCCAATGTTGATGTCTCGCGTGCCGTCAACAATTTCGGCGCAGTGAAAGAGATACTCCTGGCCACTTGACCAGATCATTCCTAGACCACGATCAAAATCGAATTGCTCAACATGGCCAAGCAGTCGTCCATCAAGAGAGTTCGCAGACGATTGATTCATACGCGCAGGCTACCTGTCGCTGAACGTGCTTGTATTCGACAGTCGTGCACCTCGTGCCCAGTCAGTTGCCAAGACTCTTGGCTTGCCTTCTGGCTGAACTATCTCAAGTTTCACCGAACCGTTAAGCGAACCAACCAACACGTTGCCATCCTGCACTGAGATAGTGCCGAGCGCAAGATTGACAGACGACTTGGAAGCTTCGTGGATCTTGAATCGCTTTCCATCGAAGAATGTGAATGCATTGCCCACACGAATCTGCCGCATGATTTGCGTAGAACTACTTGACCAATTGATGGCAAGGTCCTGGGCAGTGATTTTCCGCGCAACAACTACTTCACCAGTTTGGGTAATTTGCTCCGTCACACCGTGATTGCAGATATTAATCAGTAGAGGAAGTGCAAGTTGACCGAGGCGGTTGCGTAGCCCTTCCACAGAGTCATCTTCTTGAATCGTGCAAGGTGCCGACGCGAGAATATCTCCAGCATCGAGTTGTTCTACAACTTGAATGATGCACACCGCAGTTGTTGCATCACCCGAAAGAATCGCGCGTTCAACTGGTGCCGCTCCTCGCCACCTTGGAAGCGCTGAGTAATGAATGTTGATCATTGGCACATGTTGCAAAATTTCTTGAGAGATGATGTTGCCAAATGCAACAACAACTCCAAGCAGACCATCTGAATTCAGTCGCAACACATCATTGATGTCATGTGAGACCGGTAAGCCAAGCGCGATGGCTGCAGTCTTCACCGGATTAGCAGTTGTTTGAGAACCTCTGCCCCTTCGTTTGTCAATTCCCGTGACAACAAGTTCAATCACGAATCCTTCTGCAACGAGTGCCTGCAGCGGAGCAACTGCAATTTCTGGCGTACCGATGTACACAATGCGCTTGGCGCGCTCGCGCGGCAGGGGCGCAAGTAAAGTCACGAAAGTCGTAGGTACACCGGCTCGGCATTGGCTGGATTGTCTCCCACCTTTGCGTATTCCACAATGGCAAGTTCACGCTGGTCGGGCAGCATGCGATCAAACATCAGCACACCTTGCAAGTGATCAATTTCGTGTTGAAACAAACGGGCAAGTAATTCATCGGCTTCAATTTGTACTTCTTCGCCCTCAAGCGTGTATCCGCTTACGAGCACCTTCTTAGGACGAAGCATTTCGACGTATAGTCCTGGAATTGATAAACAACCTTCGTCGTACACCCACTCGCCAGATGACTCAACGATCTTCGGGTTGATGATGACCTGCGGATCATCGTCTACGTCGTAGACAAAGATTTGTTTCTGCACACCAATTTGTGGCCCGGCAAGGCCAAGGCCTGGGGCTTGATACATAACGCGAAACATGTCTTCAGCAAGATCAACCAACTTGCCGTCGATATTGGTTATCTCATCGGCCATCGCGGCCAAAACTGGGTCTCCGTAGGTACGGATAGATGAACCCTTCTCGTTCGGTGACTGCGCCATAACGTGTAAGGCTAGCGAGGCTTATGAGCGACGAGCAGTACTTCACCACACAACCACAGGTTGCTTCTGTCGCCCACTCGAAGCATCAGAATTTTGCTGTGTTGCGAGTTGCCGACCGCGACATCACCATCGGAACCGACCGCGGTGTGTTTTCGCGCAAAGGAATTGATCAGGGCACCATGGTGCTACTTGAATCTGCCGCACGACCACCGAGTACGGGAACGTTTCTCGATCTCGGATGTGGTGCTGGTCCGATTGCCCTCGCGCTTGCTACATATTCGCCGAAGGCAAAGGTGTATGCCATCGATATCAATGAGCGCGCGCAGCAACTTACGGCGACAAATGCGGAGCGCAACAACATCTCGAACGTGATTGCATGCTCCCCCGACGAAATAGATGAAAACATTCGATTCGATGTGCTGTGGTCAAACCCGCCCATTCGCATTGGCAAACAAGACCTTCACAATCTGCTTTTAACTTGGCTTTCACGATTGTCGGCTAACGGTGAAGCATGGCTTGTCGTTAACCGAAATCTTGGCTCTGACTCACTGGCGGTCTGGATGATCGAACAGGGATATTCGGTGGAGCGTTTGACGAGTAAACGTGGTTTCCGTGTGTTGCGCGTGACTGCTATGCGCGCGCAGGGTCAACCTGAACCTTCAGCCTGACCCCTTTCGCCTTTTCAACTTCACTGAGCACGTCTGCCAACACTTCCCAGTCTGCGGCTTTCACCAAATACGAGCCATCACTAGAAGCAGAAACATGCACAAATACATTGCTCTGCAAATCTTTGATCGAATCATCAATGTTGGAACCCGACAATTGAGCAAGTGCACCAAATGGAGGAAGCTTCAAAAAACTTCGCATCTCGGAAACCGACTGCAGGTATTGATCAATGCGCAGAGTGGCCATTGCTTGTAGCACCGGACTATCGATGCTGTGTGTTTGCACCATCACCTTCCCACCGCGATCGCTGCGACCAACCAAACGTGCGGCATGCACTAACAACGATCCGACAATTTCCGATGCGCGATACCGTGGCGCCGCCAATTCCTGATCAATGTCGAGAAATACCACCGTGTCGGCTTCATGAACACGATGCAAAGCCGCCTCGGTCCCGATGAACAACATTTTTGTTTGGTCAATAGCAATCGCATCTTCGCCTCCGCCAGTTACCTCAACAACATCAGACACTTTTCTTCCTGCAGCCTGCGCAATCTCTTCACGTAACTTGCTCACACCGGGCTTCAGCGTGAGAAATTTTGCCGACGAACATTTCATGCACACCTGAGGTCGTTGAGCAGAACAACGCGGGCACGAGAATTGTCCCTCCGCACCAATTTCAACTGCCGCATCACAGTTTGCACATCGAGCCAACGATTTACACGAGGCGCACGCAAGCAAACGCGCCCGTCCTTTGGTATTGAGGACAACAACGATGCGTCGTGAATGATCACGCAGTTCGGCGATGAAGTCCGAAGACAACAACGAGTTTGACCAACGTTCGTCCAAAGATCTGTCGATGAGCTGAATCTGCGGCCATTCAGACCGCACTTCTTGCTCGTCTGACTTCAATACCCTGTCGCCTGCCCATACCTTTGCGGTAATGCTTGGCAATGCCGACATCAAAATGCATGAGACGCTTGCTTGTTTTGCACGTTCAATCGCAACATCACGCGCATGCCACGTCGGCGTACGCTCTTCACGTAATGAGTCGTCATGTTCGTCAATGACAATAATGCTGCGTAAATCGGGAACCCGAGCGAACACCGCAGTCCGCGAACCAATCACTACATCTACCCCGCCAGCAGCGGAACTCCAATCCTCGGGCAATACAGCGACCGTAAATCCATGACGCTTCAGTGATGCCGCAAACAACCGAGCGCGAATGACCGTAGGGACAATCACTAGCGTTGGTCCAACCAATGAAGCCGCAATCATGGCATCAATTGGTGACTTCAATGGGCCGCGTTGAACGAGCAGTGATCGGGAATCGCTTACAGCTAACGAGACCGCTTGATCGCCCGCAACTTTTACTTGATCGCGCAAGTAACGCGAAGTTGGAAGCGTTGCGACAAGTGTGCTGGGCGTTGCTGCAACAAAAAATGCGCGCAACCGACCACACCATCGATGACTCGCCCACTGTGCAAGCTGCACAATTTCTGCAGATGGTCCATAGCCAAGTCGTTTGATAACCGATCGCAACTTTGTTTCGTCGACGTCTGTGAATCCTTCAGAAGTCGAACCAACCGCCGTAACCCAGCCCGGAACATTGCGACCATGTAGGGGCACGCGCACACGATCGCCAATACCAATTACAGCCTCAAGCTCGGACGGTATGAGGTAGTCAAATACCTTGTCCACACCAGTCACGTCGGGAACAACCCGCGCGACGAGCGACATTTAGAGTTTGACTGCTGCTTTGAATTCCTTCAAGCGCGACAGCGTCTCCCACGTAAATTCTGGAAGTGCTCGACCGAAGTGACCATATGCAGCCGTCTTGTTGTAGATCGGACGCTTCAAGTCAAGGTCACGCAAAATTGCTGCAGGACGAAGGTCAAACACCTGACGAACGGCGTCTTCAATTGCTACTTCGTCAACCGTGTTCGTTCCAAAAGTCTCAACCAAGATGCTGATTGGCTGTGCCATACCGATTGCGTAAGCAACTTGCACTTCACATCGCGATGCTGCGCCGGCAGCAACAACATGCTTGGCAACCCAACGAGCTGCATATGCAGCAGAGCGGTCAACCTTTGAAGGATCCTTACCACTGAAAGCACCACCACCGTGACGGCCCATTCCACCGTATGTGTCAACGATAATTTTGCGACCAGTGAGTCCGGTGTCGGCGTGTGGCCCACCTTTGACAAACTCGCCAGTTGGGTTGATGTGCACTGCGTATTTGTCGTTCTGGAACTGCGCAGGAATAACTGGACGAATAACTTGCTCAATAAGGTCTGGGCGAATCACCGTGTCGCGGGGAGTTCCGTCTGCGTGTTGCGTCGAAATAAGCACAGTCGTCAAGCGGACAGGCACTCCGTTTTCGTATTCGAACGTAACTTGAGTTTTGCCATCTGGACGCAAGTATGGAATTGCTCCTGACTTGCGAACTTCAGCAAGTTTTTCAGCCATGCGATGTGCAAGGTTGATTGGCAATGGCATCAGTTCTGGAGTCTCGTTGCACGCATAGCCAAACATCATTCCTTGGTCGCCCGCACCTTGACTATTTATCTTGTCTTCGCCGCTTTGACCGCTACGAGTTTCTTCGCTCAAGTCAACTCCCATTGCGATGTCCGAACTCTGTTCATCGATGGACACGATGACACCACATGTGTTTCCGTCGAAGCCGTAGAGCGCATTGTCGTAGCCGATTCCTTTAATTACTTCGCGAGCAATCTTTGGGATGTCGACGTAAGCCGATGTAGTGATTTCACCAGCAACCACACAAAGACCTGTTGTGAGGAGAGTTTCGCAAGCGACGCGACCATGGGGGTCTTCCGCCAAAATTGCATCAAGCACTGCATCAGAAACCTGGTCAGCCATCTTGTCCGGGTGACCTTCGGTAACGCTCTCCGAAGTAAAGGTGAATTTTCTCACAACTGCTCCATCTGTTGTGCCGCTCTCGCGACGCGTCGGTATGACGTGTAGAGACTAGTTGGTGCGTGAAGACCGAATGGCAACTACGGCATTCAGGACCGACCGAGCAATAGATCGTTTATCGGCCAAAGCCACCTCAACTGGCTCGGCTCCTCGAGCGACCAAGGTCACTGCATTTGTCGCGTGCGCAAAGCCGACTCCAACTTGGGAAACATCATTAGCCACGATCAGGTCGGCACCCTTGCGCTCAAGCTTGGATTGTGCATTGGCAACAAGATTCTCGGTCTCTGCGGCAAAGCCAACGAGCACCTGACCAGCAGGTTTGTTCTTGCCCAGACCCGCCAAAATATCGGGAGTGGCTTCAAGCTCGATTGCGTCGAGATCGCTTATTCGGCCCGTAAGTGGATCCTTCTTTAACTTATGAGCGGCTGCGCGCACTGGTCGCACATCTGCAACTGCAGCCGCCATGACCACAACATCTGCAGATTTCGCTTCTGCATTTACAGCATCCATCATCTGTTGCGCAGTTTCAACTTGCACCAGATTGACGCCAAATGGAGTTGGCAAATCAGCAGTAGAAATGAGCGTGACTTTGGCACCTCGCGCCACTGCCTCACTCGCAATTGCATAACCCTGCTTACCAGTAGAGCGATTGGCAATTACTCGTACTGCATCGATTGGCTCGCGCGTTCCACCCGCGGTGACGACGACGTGTGCACCATACAAATCTCCAGGGGTTAACAACTGCTCAACTTCTGAGTAAATGCGCTGAGGTTCCGCAAGTCGTCCGGCGCCAACGTCGCCACCAGCCAGTCGACCAGTTTCTGGTTCAAGAATGTGAACGCCACGTCGACGCAAGGTGGCAATGTTTTCTTGCACTGATGCGTGCTCCCACATTTCGGTATGCATTGCTGGGCACACCAACACTGGTGCACGTGTTGCAATCAGCGTTGCGGTCAGGAAGTCGCTTGAAATACCCGCAGCATACGAACCAATCACTCGCGCTGTTGCAGGCGCAACAACAATGAGATCTGCACGTTGAGCGAGTCTTGTATGAGGAATTGGATTCGCATCATCCCACAATGTGGTGTGCACAGGCTCGGAGGCAAGTGCTGACAAAGTGGTTTTGCCAATAAAATGTTCAGCATCTGCAGTCATTACCGGCGCAACATGTGCGCCTGCATCAACTAACAGTCGACACAGTTCGACAGCCTTATATGCAGCAATGCCACCCGAAACACATAACACGATGTGCTTTCCGCGAAGCGACATGTTTAAAACTCAGTTCTCTCGCTCGTGCGAGAAATGAACTACGCGTTTTCTTCTGAGGCCGGCGCTTCGCCAACTGCTGTTTCTTCAACAGTGGTTGACTCAGCTTGCGCAGTTGGCTCATCAAGTGCAGCTACGACATCGTCGGCTGCCTCATCGAGCAATTCAGCATCAAGTTCGGCTTCAATGGCTTCGTAGTCAGCCAGTTCAACGCCAACGATCTTGTCTGCAGCAATTTCTTCAAAGCTAATGGAAAGCGGTTTGCGCGAGGTAGAGCTGACCTGTGGTGGAACCATGGTTCCAAGGCCTTCGCCGAGCTGATTGAAATATGAATTGATCTCGCGTGCACGACGTGCGGCCAGAGTTACCAGGCTGAACTTGGAATGCGTGCGGTGCATTAAGTTCTCGAGTGGCGGGTTCATCATGGTGTCTTCAGCAACCACAGGGGGTCCTTTCGCTAGGGCGATAATTCTACCCTTCTAAGCGCGATTTACCCGCTCCTTGGCAATCAGGCTGAGCATGTCATCCACGGTTTGGGCGAGATCATCGTTGATCAGCACGAAGTCGGCCAAGGCCTTGCCCACCGGCTCTTCCTCCTCAGCCTTTTTGAGTCGCTGTTCTACCTTGTTGTCCGCGTCGCCTCGACCATGCAATCTGGCCTTTTGTTCCTCGCGCGATGGTGGGAGCACGAACAACAACAGTGCTTCTGGGTGCTGCTGCTTCACCTGCTGTGCACCGTCGACTTCAATTTCAAGAACGATGTCGCGTCCCGCTGGCGCCTCTGGGTTTGGAGTCCCATACAAATTGCCAATGAATTCTGTCCACTCCAAAAATCCGTTTGCATCAATACGTTGCTGAAACTGTTCACGAGTCACGAACTTGTATGCATCCGGTGCTTCACCTGGACGCTGCTCGCGAGTTGTCCACGAACGGCTGAGCCACAATCGCGCATCACGCTTCACAAGCTCTTCAACAATGGTGCTCTTACCCACTCCACCTGGACCGGAGACCACGACGATGAGCGACTTACTCACGAATGCAACGCTGCCTGTAACTGTTCAACTTGATGTGCAGTGAGCGAACCGATGTTGCAACGCTCGGCGATTCCGATATCGGCCATAATGCGTCGCGCACGGACCTTGCCGATGCTTGATTCTGCTTCCAGCGCTTTCACCACATAGATGTAAGACTCGGCGGCAGTGCGATCTGATTCGCTCAGTGAAATGAGATCAATAAACGATCTTTGCCCTGATGCGATCCGCTGACACAAACTGGCAATTTCTTGCCGCAATTCGGTCAATAATGCGGGCGACATAGAAAGATTTTAGCGTCTCAGAGTGCGCTTATCCCGCCTCGGTGTGCAAGACCTACAATTTCTGACCAATCGCTGACATAGTGGTGCTCTGCCCACGCATTCATTTCGCGTTGAATACGTGACATCGCACGAGGCTCGGCGAACGATGCGGTTCCAACTTGAACTGCACTTGCCCCAGCAAGTATGAGTTCAATTGCTTCCCATCCACTAGTCACGCCACCTGCGCCGACAATTGGCAAACCGGGAACATTGGCCGCCACTTCATAAATTGCACGCACCGCTATGGGATGAACAGAACGTCCCGATAATCCGCCACCACCATTGCCAAGCGATGGCAACCCGGTTACCGGGTTGATCGACATGCCAAGTGCCGTATTGATCAAGGTGACCGCATGTGCTCCGCCACGCTGAGCCGCACGAGCGCCCTCAATGAGAAGATGCGTGTTGGGGCTGAGTTTTGCCCACGCTGGAACTCCCTCAATATGCGCCGCCCTCACAATTTCTTCCACGAGTTGCGGCTCGTGAGCGAATATGGCGTGTCGTGCAGAACTGTCAGTTGCAGCCTTGGTATTCGGGCACGACAAATTGATTTCGATTGCCAAAAGATGCTTCGAAAATGGCTGAAGCATGTGTGCGGCTTGTGCGTAATCGTCAACACCAAAACCCCAAATACTGACCACAATGCTTGCGCCAATGTCAAGAAGTTTTGGTAGGTCGTGAGCAATCCAGTACTCGATACCCGGACCTTGCAAACCGACCGCGTTCAACATGCCTCCCGCAGTTGGCGAAAGTCGCGGAGATGCATTACCCGCCCACTCAAACGGTGCAAGCGACTTCACAACGAAGGCACCGAGCGAACGTAAGTCAACATAGCGATGCAACTCTGTGCTGTGACCCGCCGTTCCCGAAGCATTCATCACGGGAGATTTCAATTCAACTGACCCAACGCGAGTCACGCTGTTCGAAAATCCCGACGACTTACTCACCTACCGTGATACTCCTGCAGAGACTTAACAGTGAGTGGATCCAACTTCTGTTCGGCCAAACCCTGCACAGCAGCGAGCGCTGCGTTGATTGTTGTTACTGATGAAACACGCCAAATGTTTGCGGCCTTACGAATTGCTTCACCGTCAGAATGCGCACCGCGACCACGTGGTGTGTTGATGACGAATTCAATCTCTCCACGTTCAAGGAGATTCACAGCATCATCGGCGATGCTTCCTAGAGACTGCTCTGAAACTTTGCCCACAACTCGGTCTACTGGATACCCGAAGCGCGAGAGATAGTCGGCAGTTCCCGAAGTTGCAGCAATGCCTAGACCAAGTTCACGCAGTCGTTTTGCAACGACGAGACCACTCGGCTTGTCCTTGTCGTTGAGTGACAGAAACACCATTCCCGATGTTGGCAATGTGGTGCCAGCTGCTGATTCGGCTTTGATGAAGGCTCGACCGAACGTGCTATCAATACCCATCACCTCGCCTGTTGAACGCATTTCTGGTCCGAGTGCAGTGTCTACTCCTGGAAAGCGATTGAACGGAAGCACCGCTTCCTTCACTGACACGTGGCCGAAGTTGGTCGGCGGCTTCAACAATCCTTCAGCGCGAAGTTCGGCAAGCGTTGCCCCCAACATGACACGACTGGCGACTTTTGCCAAGGGTACACCTGTCGCCTTTGCAACGAATGGCACAGTACGACTGGCGCGCGGGTTTGCCTCGATGACATACACGGTTGAACCAGCAACAGCGAACTGCACGTTGAGCAGTCCCTTCACATCGAGTGCATTGGCGATCACTCGCGTATACGACTCAACGGCTTCAATCACCCACGGTTCAAGCGTTGGGGGTGGAATTGCACAAGCGGAGTCACCTGAATGCACACCTGCCTCTTCAACGTGCTCCATCACGCCACCAATCAGCACTTCCCCACTGGCATCGCGTATTGCATCCACATCGATTTCGGTTGCATCATCGAGGAAGCGATCAATCAGCACTGGACGTTCGGCTGACAAACCTCCTTCTCTTCCGAGAGTTCCGGCAGCAGCGAGCTCACTCATTGCGCGTTGCAAGTGTGCTTCATCGTGAACAATTTGCATTGCTCGCCCACCAAGTACGTAACTCGGACGGACCAAGACCGGATAACCAATGCGCGACGCGATTGCTCTTGCTTCATCGAAGGAGAGAGCGGTGCCGCCAGGGGGCTGCGAAATCTTCAACTCCTCACACAAAGCGCTCCACTTCTTGCGGTCTTCCGCAAGATCGATAGATGCAGGTGACGTTCCAGCAATTAACTCAGCAGGAATGTAATTGGCCAACTTTAAGGGAGTCTGTCCACCAAGACTTACGATTACTCGTGGCGGCGTAGATGAAGCTTTGATTTCTGCCTGAATCACATTCATCACATCTTCACGAGTGAGCGGTTCGAAGTACAAGCGATCAGAAGTGTCGTAATCAGTTGACACCGTCTCTGGGTTGCAATTGATCATGACCGTTTCGAAACCGGCATCGCGCAAGGCGAAACTTGCGTGCACGCAGCAGTAGTCAAATTCGATTCCTTGGCCGATGCGGTTCGGACCACTTCCCAAGATGATGACACGCTGTTTCGCTGAAGGCCGTACTTCATTTTCGTCTTCGTATGTTGAATAGTGATACGGAGTTTGCGCAGCGAACTCGGCACTGCAAGTGTCTACGGCTTTGTACGTCGGAATCACTCCTGCAGCAATGCGAGCCGAACGCACATCGTTTTCTTCAACCGACCATATGAATGCGAGTTGCGCATCGGAAAACCCAAGGCGCTTTGCTCGACGCCATTGGCGAACTGTCAGAGCAGACATCGTGGTGTTGCTGAGCGAACGACGCTCCTCCACAATCATCAGCATTTGATCGAGGAACCAGTGATCGATCTTGCAATTCTTGTAGATACGTTCGAGGCTGATACCGCGGAAGATGGCTTCTCCCACAAGGAACAGCCGCTCAGGCGTAGGTACACCAATTGCTGCTAGTACCTCTTCATCACTCATAGAGCGATAATTCAGCTCAGCGGGATCGCAGTTCAGGCCCATCCGTCCGTTTTCTAGCGAACGCAAAGCCTTCTGCAGGCTTTCAGTAAATGTTCGGCCAATGGACATCGCTTCGCCGACGCTCTGCATTTGCGTGCCAAGGATGCCACTAGTTCCTGGGAATTTTTCAAATGCCCAGCGCGGGATCTTGGTTACCACGTAGTCAATGGTTGGTTCGAAACTTGCAGGCGTCTTCTTCGTGATGTCGTTCGAAATCTCATCCAGCGTGTAACCAACAGCAAGTTTTGCTGCAATCTTTGCAATGGGAAATCCTGTTGCTTTCGAAGCAAGCGCTGACGACCGCGATACGCGCGGGTTCATCTCGATGACAAATTGGTCGCCGTTTTCTGGGTTTACTGCGAATTGCACATTTGATCCGCCCGTTTCAACTCCAACGCGGCGAATACATGCAAATGCTGCGTCACGCATTTCCTGATACTCCACGTCGGACAGCGTCATCGCAGGAGCAACGGTGATGGAGTCACCTGTGTGCACTCCCATGGGGTCGACGTTTTCAATTGAACAAATGATGACGCAGTTGTCAGCGCGATCCCGCATCACCTCAAGTTCGTATTCCTTCCATCCTGCAATCGACTTCTCAATCAGCACTTCACCAATTGGACTTGCAGAAATTCCGGTTGCCACAACCTGTCGAAACTCCTCGGGCGTATGCGCAATTCCCATTCCTCTTCCGCCAAGAATGTATGCAGGGCGAACAATGAGTGGTAAACCAATTTCTTGCCGCACCACTTCTGCTTCATCAACGCTGCGAGCAACGCCACTTTGCGGAACCTTGAGTCCAATTTCGAGCATCGCAATTTTGAACTTCTCGCGATCTTCAGCTGTGGCAATAGCTTCAGCATTCGCGCCAATGAGTTCTGGTTTGCCAGGCACACCGACAACGCCTTTTTCAAACAATGCCATCGCGAGGTTCAATGCTGTTTGTCCTCCGAGAGTTGGCAACACCGCATCAGGTTTTTCGCGCTCAATAATGGCTTCTAGAACTTCTGGAGTCAGCGGTTCAATGTAGGTACGATCTGCAAAGTCGGGGTCGGTCATGATGGTGGCGGGGTTGGAGTTCGCCAAAATGACTCGGTAACCCTCCTCTTTCAAAACGCGACACGCTTGCGTGCCTGAGTAATCAAATTCGCATGCTTGGCCGATGACGATTGGGCCTGAGCCAATGATCAAGATCGATTTCAAATCATTGCGCCGCGGCATTATTTAGCCTCCATCAGTTGGCGAAACTCATTGAAGAGATATCGCGAATCGTGTGGACCAGGGCCTGCTTCTGGGTGATACTGCACACTGAATGCACGAGCATCACGTACCGACATGCCTTCGTTAGTGAGGTCGTTCAAGTTGGTGTGCGTAATGTCGGCAATTCCACTCAACGAATTTGCATCAACACAGAAGTTGTGGTTTTGGCTAGTGATCTCCACGCTCCCGGTGCGCAAATTGCGAACGGGGTGATTTGCGCCATGATGGCCAAACGGAAGCTTGAACGTTGACCCTCCAAGAGCAAGAGTTAACAACTGATGTCCGAGACAAATGCCGAACACGGGCATTCCACTGTCAACAAGTGAACGAATGTGTACGGGAGCGCCGACAACTGCCTCTGGGTCACCTGGTCCATTAGAAAGAAACACGCCATGCGGAGCCAGTGCACTCACTTCATCTGCACTAGTTGAAGCTGGCACAACCGTGACAGTGGCGATCTCGCTCAGGCAACGAAGAATGGTCGACTTGATTCCAAAGTCATACGCAACAACTTTGTAATGTCCAGAACCAACTACGTAAGCAGACTTTGTTGTCACCTGTTCGACCAACTGCACCCCCGAAGTGCCCGCTTCGCTTTCTGCAGCAGCCAACAACGTGGCGTGATCTGCTGAACCAAATGCACCTGGCATTGCACCCGTGTCACGCAAAATGCGCGTGAGCCGGCGTGTATCGATACCGGCGATCCCACTCACTCCCATTTTTGTCAAATAAGAATCCAGCGAAAGATCGCTTCGCCAATTGCTTTCTCTACGAGCCTCCTCTCGAACGATGACTCCGCGAGCATGCACCTTGGTCGCCTCATTATCGAGGGGCGTCGTTCCGTAATTGCCAATGTGCGGCGTAGTGAAGGTGACGATCTGACCCGCATATGAGGGATCCGACATAACTTCCTGGTAACCCGTGAGACCGGTATGAAATACCACCTCTCCACTTGATACACCACCCGCGCTTACTGCGCCGATGAGTTCTCCTTCAAAAACCGAACCGTCACGCAGCACTAATTGACCTTCACGAATGCTCATCGCTGCGCCACACCTTCGTTCACCACTACAACTCCTTCAAAAATCGTGTGTCTTACTTTGCCACGAAGCATGCGACCGACAAAGGGAGTATTCGTGCTCTTGCTCGCCAACTGCTTTGGGTCAACATTCCATTGCGCATCCAGATCCACGACACACAGGTTTGCAGGTCTACCGATCGCAGCAAGCATTCCATGTCGATCCGACAAACCTGCAATGCGCGCCGGATTGGTGGACATAACAGCGGCCAATTGCGTAGCCGACATCGGCACAGCGGAAAGCACAACGCCGAGTGCCGTTTCGAGCCCGAGCATCCCCGGTGGCGCTTGATCGAGCGGCAACTCTTTGTCACGCTTCACATGCGGAGCGTGATCGGTTGCAATAGCGTCGATTGTGCCGTCCAGCAAACCCTCCTTAAGTGCTTCGATGTCTGCAGCCGAACGCAAAGGAGGATTCACCTTAAATGTGGAGTCAAATGATTTCAGCAGTTCTTCGGTCAACGAGAGATGATGAGGCGTGACTTCCGCCGTGATTGGAAGTCCAGCCTTCTTGGCTTCGCGCACCAAGTGCACACTTCCCGCTGTTGATAGATGCAAAAAGTGAATACGAGCACCGGTGAGCTTGGCCAGTTCTATATCGCGATGCACCATAAGTTCTTCTGCAAGCGCTGGCCAACCCGGAACGCCCATTTCACTCGAACAAGAACATTCGTTCATCACCGCTCCCGCGGTTAGCGCAGACACCTCGCAGTGCTGAGCAAGCGTGATTCCCAATTCACGCGAGTACTCCATTGCACGGCGCATGATGGCTGGGTCTTGCACTCCTGAACCGTCATCAGTGAAAATCTTCACTCCATTGCGAGCTAATTCGGCAAGTGGGGCAAGCGCAACTCCAGCTCGACCAACAGTGATGCAGCCACTAGGAACTACTTCAACTAATCCAGCTCGGAGCCCCTGCGCACGCACAAATTCAATGATGGGAATGGAATCCTGCGCGGGGGTGGTATTCGGCATTGCAACAAGTGCCGTGTACCCGCCCTTCGCACCTGCACGACTTCCAGTTTCGATGGTCTCCGAATCTTCTTTACCAGGTTCACGCAAGTGCGTATGCAGATCAACAAACCCGGGCAACACGTGGCATCCTTGTGCGCTCAAAACAACATCCCCAGCAGATGGCGTGATGTTGGCAGACATCTCTGAGATCAACTCGTTATCAATTCGCACATCAAGTCGCTGCTCTCCACTCTCTGTCAGCACCTTTGCTCCTGAAATGACCACACTCATGCGACAACCTCTTCCTTCAATGAATTCACTTCTGCACCTCGCGCAAGAACATCAAAGAGAACAGCCATGCGAACAGACACACCATTAGCAACTTGCTTGTGGATCAATGAGTTCGGTAAGTCAGCAGGGTCAACATGCATTTCAACACCACGGTTCATTGGCCCGGGATGCATGACTACAGCAGACGACTGGAGTCTCTGCGCACGTACATCAGTTAGCCCAAAACGGTTTCCATATTCACCAAGGTGAGGGATAAGCCCTTGATCCATGCGCTCGCTTTGTAAGCGCAACATGTACAACACATCAGTCGATGCAAGTACTTCATCTAATGAATGTGAAATTTGGACTGGCCATTGCCCTGTATGAGGTGGCAGCAGTGTTGGCGGTGCAACAAGTGTGACCCGCGCACCGAGCATGGTGAAGGCTGCAATATTGCTGCGTGCAACTCTGCTGTGCTTAATGTCGCCGACGATGGTGACGTTTAGCCCATCCAAGGAATGGCGACCAATGGCTTCACGAACTGTGTAACAATCCACAAGCGCTTGCGTTGGATGCTGATGAGCGCCATCGCCCGCATTGATGATTGAGGCATTTGTCCACTGCGCAATTTGCCAAGGCACACCTGCCGACTTATGACGAACGACAAAGGCATGTACACCCATGTCAGTGATGGTCTCGACAGTGTCGCGCAGGCTTTCGCCCTTGTTCACGCTGCTTGTCGAGACGCTGAATGTCATCGTCTCTGCAGACAACCGCTTCGCTGCTGTTTCAAAACTCAATCGAGTACGCGTTGAATCCTCGAAAAACAAACTGACCACTGTCTTGCCACGAAGAGCAGGGACTTTGGGTATTGGGCGACGATTGATCTCCGCCATTTGATCCGTGCTGTCAAGCAACCTAAGTAGACCTTCTTTACCAAGTTCGTCAATTGACCGACAGTGCTTCACGACTCCACCGCCGTAATCGTCACTCCATCTGCAGAAACGTCTACCTCGTCGCTTGCCTGAGTTGGAATGTTCTTACCAACAAAATCGGGACGTATCGGCAACTCACGATGTCCACGATCCACGATGACTGCGAGCTGCACTGCTCGCGGGCGACCGAAATTGTTCAATCCCTCAAGCGCAGCACGCACGGTGCGTCCGGTGTACAGCACATCGTCGACCAGCACCACGACAGCACAATTGATATCAAAAGGAATTTCACTTATTGCACCAGGAACAATAGGGCGAAGCCCAATGTCGTCACGGTGCATTGATACGTCCAGCGATCCGTTCGGCACAACGAGGTTGGGTTCAATTTGTGCAATTCGCTCTGCGAGTACATCTGCAATCCATGTTCCACCGCGTTGTAGCCCGATAAGCACAACATTGTGAGCACCATGATTGCGTTCGACAATTTCATGAGCAATTCGACTGATCGCTCTACTGACGTCGGGGCCCGACATGACGGCCTTACTTGACGCGCGATTTGGTACTTGATTCATTCATTCCTCTCGTTTGAACCTCACGGGGCTCAATTAACGACGACCACACCATAGCAGTACCAGGGGAAGTAAAAATTCAGGTATTGAATTAGCTGCGCTTGTAGACCACCCACCAAGCATTTTCGTTTACGACACGGAATCGGTCTTTCTCAGCATCCCAGACCTTTTGGGCTTCGTCATCAAGCCTGACTGGCAAGATCACGTACTCAACTGCATCAGCGCCCGGCAGTCGGTCGCCACCAGCAAAAACATCCGGCCCATACAAGCTCCTGGTAAATGGATTCGGAAATGAATAAATGGTGTCCCTTCGAGCCATGTGCGCTGTAAGCGAATGATACGCAGCAACCACTGCATCATCTGGCACGAAACTCATGGATTCACGTGCGGCTACTACCGGTGACGTTTGCGATGTCCATGAAGTGGTTGTTGTGCGGGCGAAAGGCATTGGTGACCAGAGATAACCACACACAAGCGACGACACGACAATGAGCGCACTCGCCCACCTACGTGCGGGACGTGAGAATTTACCAAGCGCCCACACCGTTCCCATGACGATGCACGGAACAATGATGATGGAATAGTGATAGTGGATTTGATGCTGATACCAAAACGTGCTGACAACGTTTGATGCCAGCATGACAAAGCCGACGAGGGCAAGACTTGGCTCATACAGGAAAACAAATCCAACGGGTGCGAGCATCTGCCATACGTAAGCAGGGCGATCCTCGCTCCACAAATAGGCAATCAGCTTGGTCGGCTGAGTGAACGTAGTTTTCAGTAAACCGCCTAGCCCTCCAAAAGGAATTCGCCATGAATTTCTAAACGCCACACCTGTGAAGCTACGCATCACCACAAGAAACATCAGCGCCATAGTGCCAAGTGAAGCAACGCTCGTAATTAAGCCTCGCTTTCTGTTTCCTTGCAACGCCACCCATATCCCAAGCGGTGCCATCACAAACGCAACATCTTCCTTCACGGAAAGTGCAAGCACTACTGCTACCCAATACCAACGCCATCTGCCCGAATACGCGGCCCAAATTGCAAATGCAACAAAGGTTCCTAACGCTGCATCTGGATGGAAGTTTTCTAAGTTGGTCCAACCGATTGATGGGTGCAACAAATACACCCCAGCCATTGCCGCTGCAAGTGGATCACTATGTAAGCGTTGTCGTGAAAACCAATACACAGGAAGAGCACCGATCGCCACGACAATCGACTGAACGATGAACAATATTGAGGTTGAAGAAAACACCCAATACAGCGGAATAAGAAGCACCAAGATAAACGAGGAGTGATCTCCGAATAGATTTCGACCCATCAGGGTGACAAACGGTGATCGGCCACGGGACATCAGCCAAATTCCCTGGTCATACAGACCAAAGTCATAAGCCGAGGTTCCTAGTCCGTTATGCACTCCAACCGTGCGCACTGAGAAATACAACGCGTACAGCACCACCATGCACCACACACAAAGGGTGGATGCAGAAACACTTCTTTTTATAGGCGAACCTTTTTAGCAATCGTCGACAAAATGCCGTTCACGAAACGACCAGACTCATCAGTTGAAAATGTCTTAGCCAATTCAACTGCTTCATTCAAGATCACCGCTGTTGGCACATCAGGGCGCGACATCAATTCAAATATCGCAATGCGTAGGACAATGAGATCAATCACTGGCATGCGAGCCAGCGTCCAACCAATTGCGTTTTCCGCAATGATCTCATCCGCTTTGGCCGTTACGTCGTCAACGCCTGCAACAATTTCAAGCACCAAATCGTCGACGGTCAAGACTTGCGATTCAACAACTGATGCACCAGAGACACTCTTGGCATGGGCTTCGTACAGCAAATGCAATGCACGCTCACGCGCATCGGAGCGAGCATCTTTACCCGCCGAACGGGAAGGTCGGCCGGTTGACATGGTCAAACGCGCGTGATGTAGTCGCCGCTACGTGTGTCGACTTTGACGCGGTCACCAATGTTGACGAACAGTGGAACCTGAATTACTTTTCCTGTCTGCAGTGTTGCAGGCTTACGAGCACCAGAAACACGATCGCCCTGAATGCCAGGCTCGGTGAGTGCAATTTCCAATTCAACCGAAGCTGGAATTTCAACACTGACGATTTCGCCTTCGTACGTTGCGATGATCGCTACCGCATTTTCAATGAGGTAGTCAGCCGCTTCACCAAGTGCGGAAGGCTTGATATTTACCTGCTCATACGACGACTGATCCATAAACACATACTCTTCGCCGTCCTTGTACAAGAACTGCATGTCGCTCTTTTCGAGGATTGCCTGCTCTACCTTCACGCCAGCATTGAAGGTTTTTTCAAGCATGTTATTGCTACGCAAGTTGCGCAATTTTGAGCGTACAAAAGCGCCGCCTTTACCGGGCTTCACATGCTGAAACTCCACCACCGTGTACAAGGTGCCATCCAGGTTGAGAGTAATTCCGTTCTTTAAATCGTTTGTTGAGATTGCAGGCACAAGCTGTCCTTCGGGGTGTGAGTAAGAGTTGTACTTCCGGTCGCGCGTACAAGGAGTAAATCCTCAATTCGAACGCCACCGAGACCTACACGATAGACGCCAGGCTCCACAGTCACCACCTCTCCATCGCGCAATGGTTCATTGGATTGTGCACGAAGCCAAGGTGACTCATGAATATTCAGGCCTACGCCATGACCTGTGCCATGCACGAACTCTGGTCCGAATCCTGCTTCAGTAATGAAGGTGCGACAGATGCGATCAATCTCACTTGGTAACTCTCCCGCACGAACGGCTGCAACCCCACGCGATTGAGCTTCAGTCACAACTTCGAGCATGGTCTGTAGCACCGGATCAACTTCACCCAACAAATACGTTCGGGTCATATCAGAGTGATATCCATCAACTAATCCACCGACATCAATCACCACCGAATCCCCTTCAGACAGCAATTGATCAGTTGGCCGATGATGAGGCCGAGCCGCATTGGGTCCAGTGGCGACGATGGTTTCGTAACTCGGGCCATCTGCCCCGTACCGACGCATCCGATACTCCAACTCATCTCGCACGTCTCGCTCGGTGATGGGCTCGCTCATTGCCCGTACAAGAAGGTTGCGAGCGTCCGCAAGCGCATTGTCTGCGGTACTGGCAGCAAAAGTTATGCGTTCAATTTCAGCTTCGCTTTTTAAGCGACGCAGTTCTTCCACCACCCCACTCAGTGGAATCATTTCCCTCCCCAACGCGGCAACGTAGCGAGCATGGGCTTCCACGGTTAGATCTGCAGATTCACATCCGATCTTTGCGTCATGTGCAAGCTCAAATGCAACCGCATCCAATGTCGCCGCTGCTGTTCGTGCCTCAACTATGCGAACCGCTGCCCCAGAATCGCGAACCTGTGCTTGTGCTTGCTCTACATATCTTCCGTCAGTAACCAGTACCGAATCGTCTTTACGACAAATCAACACACCTGCAGATCCTGTGAAACCTGTGAGGTAGCGAATGTTGACGGTTGAAGAAACAATGAGAGCGGAAGCAGCATGACAATCGGCAAGGTGACGCGCCACTTCTTCCAGTCGACCGTCAACTCGAAGTGGGAGAAACTGTGGACGCGGCATGTTTCTGCCCGCCAATTACTTTGCTGAGAGTATTCGCGCTACTGCTTGAATGGCAAGCACATAACCAATTCCGCCAAACCCAGCGATAGTGCCTGATGCAACTGGTGCAACAACACTTTCATGGCGCCACGATTCGCGGCTACTTGGATTGGAAATATGCACTTCGATCACTGGTCCGCTAAAGGTCGCAAGTGCATCATGAATGCTCCAGGCGTAGTGCGTGAACGCGCCAGGGTTGATGACTATCGCGTCGTGAGTGTTGCGCGCCGACTGTATGGCGTCAACTAGTTCTGACGAACTGTTCGATTGCAGACTGTCGACTACGAGCCCAACTTCGCTTGCAGCTTGAGTTGCTGCTGCAACATGGTCAGCCAGCGTTGCAGTTCCGTACACCGCAGGCTCACGCTCTCCCAACAAATTGAGGTTGGGTCCATTGAGAAGCAATACGCGCTTGGTTGCTGCTGCCATAGTTCTAGCGTACTTCCATACGGCTAAGCGCCGAGCGAACTGCATCCACGCTTACTGGTGATACCGGCTCGACGCCATTGCTGCCATCGAGCACAAACGTCAACCCACTGAGAGCCTTTTTGTCGCTATGCATCAAAGCAATGAGTTCATCGTGCGACACACCTGCAGGCAACGCACATGACAAGCCATACTCACCTTCCACAACTTGACGGTGCTGAACCACGCGTTGGTCGTCGATTCGACCAAGTTCGCGTGCAAGCAGTGCTGCGTAGACCAACCCGATAGCCACAGCTTCGCCATGAGCTACTGAAAAATCGGTGGCGATTTCTATCGCATGAGCAAGCGTGTGACCGTAGTTCAGCAACATACGACGACCGCCTTCGCGTTCGTCTGAACCGACGATGTCAGCTTTGATTTGCACGCAACGCGCAATTCGTGAGTTGAGATCGAGACTGAGCAAGTCGTCTCCAGTAAGGAAGTGGTACTTGGCCATTTCACCATTGCCGCAACGTGTCTCGCGCGGACTCAAACTGGCGAGTGCATCGGTGTCACACAACACTCCACGCGGCTGCCAAAAGGCTCCTACTAAATTCTTTCCTTCGGCAAGGTTGACACCTGTCTTCCCACCAATTGCAGCATCAACCATGCCAACAAGCGTTGTAGATACGTGAACAACTGCAATACCGCGGTGCCAGGCAGATGCAGCAAAACCTGCGATATCGGTAACCATGCCACCACCAACGCCGATGATCACATCGTTGCGCGTAAGTCCAAACCGCGCGCATTCACGCAAAATCATTTCAATAGTTTCAAGCGATTTGAATTCTTCGCCAAGTCCAATATTGATTGTGCGAGTTGAAATTCCCGCAGCCACCAAACTTTCCTCTACCGAAAAAGGGATAGTTGCTTGGGTAACAATGACTGCTCGTTTTGCCGTGACTGGCACCATGCTGGCAATTTGCGAACGCACTCCAGAACCAATTACGACGCTGTATGAACGCTCGCCCAATTCAACACGAACAACCTGTTGACTACTCATGGTCTGCACCTGCACGAATAGATTCCAGCACGGCCGAGCTCACTTTGGACACCGATTTTCCGCGCGTGTCGATGCGCAAGGTTGCAACTTCTTCATACCAAGCCGCGCGCTCATCATTGAGCGATTGCAGTGTTTTGCTTGCATCACCATCGAGCAGCGGTCGTGCAACACCCGATTTCGTGCGCACTACCAAATCGTCCACCGATGCATCAAGCCAAACCACATGAAGCGCATGTTCAGATATGAGCGATCGGTTCTCGCTCGATATCACTGCTCCACCGCCCGTTGCGAGCACGATTGGCGACTTTCTATCGGCGAGGACTGACCGAATTGCATCGCTTTCAAAGCTACGAAACGCCGCTTCTCCGTCTTGGGAGAAAATATCGCGCACTGACTTTCCAGCAGCACTGGCTACAAGGTCATCTGAATCAGCAAATTCGTAGCCGAGTGCTTGTGCAATTCGTTTTCCAACGGTGGTTTTACCTGATCCCATCAATCCAACCAAAACGATTGCATGACGTGCGTTCACTGGATTGAAGCAGCGTAGGACGCCGCATTGCGAACAAACTCTTCAACCGAGTCCCCACCAAATTTGCGCTGTGCTTCAGTTGCCAGCACAAGTGCAACCATGGTTTCGGCGACAACTCCCATTGCAGGCACGGCAGTGACATCGGTGCGCTCTTTGAAACTTACTGTTTCCTCTTTTGACACTGTGTCGATTGTCTTTAAAGTAGGTCGATTTAGCGTGGCAAGTGGTTTCATCGCAGCACGAACCACCATGAGTTCACCTGTGGTCATTCCACCTTCTGTTCCACCAGCAAGAGTTGTTTCGCGACGATACGAATGAGTTTCAGCGTCCCACGAGATTGCGTCGTGCGCCAAACTTCCGCGTCGTCCGGCTACTTCAAAGCCATCACCGATCTCAACACCTTTGACGGCCTGGATACTCATGATTGCTTGTGCAAGTAGCCCATCAATTTTGCGATCCCAGTGCACATAACTGCCAAGTCCAACTGGCAAACCGTAAGCAAGCACTTCGACTATTCCGCCAAGGCTGTCACCATCTTTAGCGGCAGCTTCAATTTCGGCGATCATGGCGAGTTCTGCTTCTTTGTTAAACGCACGAACTGGCGACTCGTCTACAACTGTCAAATCGTGAATAGTTGGTCTGGCATTTGATTCAGACTTCGCCGAACCCATCTGGGTTACGTGCGACAAAATATCAACGCCGATCTCTTTCAACAACAACTTGGCTAGCGCACCGGCGACTACACGAGCAGCTGTTTCTCGAGCACTCGCCCGCTCCAATACATCGCGCGCATCAGTGAATCCGTACTTCTGCATACCTGTTAAATCGGCATGTCCCGGCCGTGGCTGAGTTAACGGCTTCTTTGTTGCTCCAGGAGCGGGTGACATTTCTTCGTGCCACACATCGCTGCGAAACCATTCAGAGTTCTTAATTTCAATTGCAACTGGAGATCCCAATGTGCGACCGTGACGAATTCCGCCAATCAGCACAATCTCGTCCTGCTCAAAACGCTGACGTGGACCGCGACCGTAACCAAGACGGCGACGTCCAAGTTCGGCCTGAATGTCTTCGGCAGTCACCTTCAGACCAGCAGGAAGGCCCTCAACAATGACGACCAACGCTTGGCCGTGGCTTTCACCGGCGGTGAGATAACGCAACATGCTCTACAGGCTACCCGTGCTCCCACTCAGGAATCGGGACAATTACAAAGCGCGATGCGTAAGTGCTTCAAGTGCTGCATCGCGCATCACTTGAGGGTCTGGAGTCATTCCACACCACAATTCTTCTTGACGAACTGCTTGACAAATCAACATCCATAAACCGTCGATCGTGCGTGCTCCAGCTTGCCGCGCCTGAGTTAAAAAAGCAGTCTCTAGAGGGTGATATACCGCGTCGAGAACTGTAAGCGCACTGTGAAAAAATGTTGAACTAACTGGTGAATCGTTTGATCCCATTCCTACTGAAGTGGTGTTAATGAGCAACGTTGCATCGGCAATGTCGCTTTCGGTTCCTACGCGTGCCACATCTGCACACTCACTTGCTTCGCTTGCTCGTGACTGCGTGCGGTTGACAATTGCGATATCTGCTGCACCTCGAAGTCCTAGTGCGGCAACTACTGCCCGTGCAGTTCCACCTGCCCCAATGACTACTGCACGACTTCCTTCAATGCTTGCGCCACCGCGAACAAGTGCATCGCAACAGCCATCACCATCAGTGTTAGCTCCATGCAACGTTCCCGTATCACCAAAAAAAATGGTGTTCACTGACCCAGAGCGTTGCGATATTTCGTCTCGATTTTGCACGAGCAAAAATGCAGCATCTTTGTGTGGCATGGTGATGCTCAAACCGAACATGCCTGCATCTCTGGCCGCAAATACTTCTTCTTCAAAATATTCTGCGTCCACATCAATTGCGATGTAGCGCCAGGGTTTTGACATTTGTGCAAACGCTGCATTATGAATTGCTGGTGAAAGGCTCTGCGCAATCGGTGAACCGAGCACCGCAGCAACAGTCTTCAACTTCACGGAAGTAGTCCGGCTTGACGAGCTGCCTCAACGTTTGCCTCGTGTTGTGCCAGCGTGGCAGCAAATGCATGACCGCCCTCTTTATCCGATAATACGTAATACAAGTAGCGACAAGGCTTTGGGACATTTGCACACAGCGGATCAGTGCCAGCAGGATTCGGCGCCGGGTTTAGTGCAGCAATAATCGATGCACGACCAGGATTGGCAATTGGAGTTGGGGGCAAACCTTTGTTGATGTACGTGTTGTACGGAGTATCAGTCGCCTTGAGAGTTGCAAAATCAGCATCAGCCGGCGCGTTGTACAGCAACGTGGCGTCAATCTGCAGCAACATCTTGGTTTCTAGACGGTTGTAGATCACTCGAGCGATTTTTGCTCGATCAGCATCCACTTTTGCTTCTCGCTCAATCATGGAAGCGACGATCAACACTTTGTATGGAGAAAGCCCAACCTTGGCTTGCGCATCATCAATCCCCTCTTGCGAAGCGACTCTGACCATTTGCTTGGCGAGTTGTTGCACCACTTGTTGCTCATTTTGATCGCCAGAAATCTGATAGGTGTCGGGGAATAGCAAACCCTCTAGCGAATTTTGACCAGCGGGACGATATGGCGACTCAATAGATGGATCATTAGCCATTGCCACGAATTGATCTGCGTTCAAGCGAAGTGTTTTCTCTGCAAGTCGAGTACCCATTTGCGCGATGGTGTAACCCTCTGGAAATGTGACCTTCTGATAGGTGGCCGATGGCGGTGTTTTTAGCACCGCCATAATGTTGCCCATATGGTCCTTTGGCGCAATCGTGTAATAACCCGGGATCAATTCAACCCCACCTTTACGCGACACGTACCAGGAGAACACACTCGCGCTCGAAACGAAGCCACCGTCGGCAAGTCGTTGACTCACCGATGAAATGGTGTCGCCCTCTACGACGGTAAATGACTGCGGGTCACCTTTGCCTGATGGATTGACTTGGTGCACGTACCACAAACCAATTGCCCCCATGAACAAAGTGACAGCGGCTACTGCAGCGGCAACAATGAGGAACGGTCGCGACAAATTTCTGAATTCATTTGGCAGATCTTCAACTTCGAGCTGATCCGAACGGTGCAATGCCTCTGGGTTGTCCCACGGATCGTCGAACCAGTTTTCGGCCGGTTGCTCTTCGGCTTTTCGAATCTTGATCAGTGGATCAATCACGAGTTGGATCTTTCGTCAACTTTCTACCATCAAGCCACGACTGCAACATGACCGCTGCCGCAACCTTGTCGATCACCTTGCGACGATCTTGTGCATTCATGTTCTGACTCATCAAAATGCTGTCGGCTGTTACTGTTGTCCGACGCTCATCAAAGGTGAGAACTGGCACATTCAACACGCTAGTCAACTGCTCCACTTCAACGATGGCAGACTTTGCTGCATCACCGAGAGTTCCATTCATGTGCAATGGAAGTCCAACAACGACGCATTCAATTTCATATTCAGCAACCAATTTGGCAATCGCTTGATAATCGGATTCACGCGACCCTGATCGTTGCAACACCGTCAACGGTGTTGCAATGGTTCCACTTCGGTCGCTGGTTGCGACACCAATTCGCTTACTCCCGAGATCAATCCCGAGTGCGCGCACGTTAAGAACCAGACACCCTGCCCAAGGCAACACGTGCCAAATTGAGAGCTTCATCCAGCGCGGCTGGATTCTTTCCACCAGCAGTAGCGATATCACCCTTGCCGCCGCCACCGCCACCAACAGCCTTGGCAGCATCTTTAATAAGCTCACCAGCAGCAACATCAAGACCGTTGCCAACGGCTGCTACCAATGCAACACCACCAGTGTCAGTGACTCCTCCAAGGACTACTGCTTGAACGGTCGGGCTCTGGCGAATAGCAAGAGCAAGTTCGCGCAAATCGTTTGGCGAAATGCCATCTACTCGTGCAACAACTTGTCCGTTCGTTGCTTTCGCAACAAGTTCACCCGCACGCGATCGGGCCTGGGCCGAACGGAGTTGTTTGATTTCATCAGACAGCGATTTCACTTCATCGATTTTTCGTTGCACCGTCGACATGATGTCGCTTGGTTGAGTGCCAAGAAGTTCAGCGGTTTCAGTCAATGTGCGAGTGGTTTCGAGTAAATAGTTGAAAGTGTTCTCGCCCGTCACCGCTTCGATGCGTCGTAGGTTGGAACCGATAGATGATTCGGAAACAATTTTAATAATTCCGATGTCACCTGTTGCCTTGACGTGCGTACCTCCGCACAACTCGAACGTTTTCCCTGCTTCTAGAACTCGCACGGTGTCTCCGTACTTATCGCCAAAGAATGCAATTGCGCCAGCGGCCGTTGCTTCATCTTTTGACGTCTCATAGTTCTTCGTTGCAGAGTTAGCGAAAACTTGCTCGTTTGCAAGTCGTTCAATTCGTTCAATCTCTTGGGCACTTACTGCGGCGTAATGGCTAAAGTCAAAGCGCAAACGGTCTGGAGAAACAAGCGAACCAGCCTGCTTCACATGTTCGCCAAGTACCTCGCGCAGAGCCCAGTGCAAGATGTGAGTAGCCGTGTGATTGCGTCGAGTTGCGTCTCGGTCTGCAACATTGATTTCCGCGCGAGCGCTTTGTCCGGCGGTGACGGACCCACGGACGATTTTGCCAATGTGCTTGCGCAGGCCAGGAAGGGCAAACATGGTGTCCAGCACCTCAATTTCGCCCGTTGATGTGGTGATAGTGCCAACATCGCCGACCTGACCACCACTCTCTGCATAGAACGGAGTGACATCGAGGAATACATCTACATCTTCTTGTTCTCCATCTTGCACAGGAATAACTGCGAGCACATTGGCTTCGCATGCAGTTTGCTCGTAGCCAACAAATTCGGTAATGCCATGAGTTTCCATGACGTGGCGATAAGCCTCAACGGTGGCTTCGCCGACCTTTGCACCTTTTCGAGCGCTCTTCGCACGATCGCGTTGAACGCCCATTTCTTGTTCGAATCCGGCAACGTCTACTCGCACGTTTCGTTCACCGGCGATTTCTTGCGTGAGTTCGAGCGGAAATCCGTATGTGTCGTGCAGCAAAAACGCTGATGGCCCTGCTAACTCTTGTGAACCGTTGGAAAGTTCCTCTTCAAGAATGGTGAGCCCGGTCTTCAAGGTTTGGCGGAAACGCTCTTCTTCTTTTGTCATTACTCCAAGAATGAAATCTTTATTTCCAAGCAAGTCTGGGTAAGCGGCAGACATGATGTCAATTGCGGTCTCGGAAAGCTTAGGCATCACCAGTTTTTCGGTGCCCAATAAATACGCGTGGCGAACAGCGCGACGAATAATACGGCGCAATACATACCCGCGATTTTCATTGGAGGGAAATACACCGTCATTAATAAGCATGGTTGCCGAACGTGCATGCTCTGCAAGAACGCGCAGGCTGAAACTGTCACGATCTTCATAATTTCCGATTTGATATTTGCGGCTGGTGAGAGATTGACCTTGTTCAATAAGTGGGAATAACACATCAGTTTCCCAAACTGAATCAGTTCCTTGCATCAACGCAAGAATTCGCTCGAGGCCAGCGCCTGTGTCGATGGAGGGTTTCGGCAAAGGAGTACGCGTGCCATCTTTGGCTTGGTTGAATTGCATGAAAACCAAGTTCCAAAATTCAAGAAATCGGTCACCGTGCGGATCATTCAGAGGTCCGCCCTCTGGACCAAATGATGGTCCGCGATCGATATGAATTTCGGAGCATGGGCCACATGGTCCCGTCTCGCCCATTTGCCAAAAGTTGTCTTTGTCGCCGAGTCGCTGAATGCGATCCATCGGCACTCCAACCTCTTCATGCCAGATTGCTTCAGCCTCATCATCGCTTTCATGAACGGTTATCCAGAGACGGTCGCCATCAAAGCCAAATACTTCAGTGACAAGTTCCCATGACCAAGGAATGGCATCGCTCTTGAAATAATCACCGAACGAGAAGTTGCCCATCATCTCGAAAAACACCAAGTGACGCTTGGTGCGACCGACATCATCCAAGTCGTTGTGCTTGCCACCTGCGCGTGCGCATTTTTGCACGGTGACCGCGCGGCTATAAGGGGCTTGCTCGTCGCCTACGAAATACGGCTTGAACGGAACCATTCCTGCCACGGTGAACAACACGGTTGGATCATGTGGAATGAGACTTGCGGATTTAACTCGCGTATGCCCCTTTTCGGCAAAGTAGCCAGAGAATGACTCACGCAGATCATTCGCAGAGGAAATTGGGGGTCTTGAACCAGACATTTGCCAACAGTCTAGTTCGGTAACGCGTAATGGCTAATTCTGATTTTGCGTAACCGTTACTGATTCGGACTCGAAATGAATGATTTCTTCGTCCTTGCGCAAATTGCGCACCATCTCCATTCCCTGTTGCGCCAGTTTCATGGCACCTTCAAGCACATCGGCCGCAATTTGGCCCGGGGTCAACTGCTCTGCAGCTTCACGCGCTTTATTCTTCGCATAGCGAACACCAAAGACACCGGCAAACGCGCCGAGCACAAACCAAAACAGTCGCTTCATCATTGAGATAATCCTCCAAGGCCAATGGGCTTTGCCCTAACGGTCGTTTTGTGACGGCCGATAGTACGGAATCTGTGGAACAGCCCGCCCTGTAGTTTGCGCAGGTAAATAGTCCTGTTCCACCTTTTCGTCACTCAATTGAGCATTATGTGGAGATTGGTACCCCACTCCATGCCCAATTTCTTGAGCGCCCGAATAGTGCGCATCTCTCAGGTGGGCAGGAACTTCAACATCCACACCGTTGCGAATATCGGCTCTTGCATTCCAAATGGCCTGAGCCGAACTATTGCTCTTTGGCGCACGCGCTAGGTAAATAGCGCACTGTGAAAGATTGAGTTGGGCTTCAGGTAGCCCAACATGGTCAACAGCTTGGGCCGCTGCAACTGCAATCACCAACGCTTGAGGATCGGCAATACCAATATCTTCAGAGGCGAAAATGATCATGCGTCGAGCAATAAATCGCGGGTCATCACCCGCTTCGAGCATGCGTGCAAGCCAAAACACCGAGGCATCAACATCGCTTCCGCGCATACTTTTGATGAACGCCGAAACTACGTCGTAGTGATCATCGCGACCGTAACGCAATGAACTTACACCTAGCGCCGCTTCAACATGATCAAGAGTCACTTCTTGTGGACGTGCGAGCGCGCAAGCAACCTCAAGCGCTGTCAAACTTTGACGTCCATCTCCGCCAGAGAGTTGCATCAGCTTTAACATTGCGTCTTCAGTTGCGTTGAGTGCTTCTGCCTCTAACCCGCGTACGAGCAGCACGCGAATATCTTCGGTCTTCAATGGCTCTAATCGAAATAATGTGCTGCGGCTGCGTAACGGTGCATTCACTTCAAAATATGGATTCTCTGTTGTTGCACCAATGAGTGTGATGATTCCGCTTTCAACCGATGGCAACAGCGCATCTTGCTGTGATGTGGAGAACCGGTGGATCTCATCGACAAATACGATTGTTGACTTTCCGTGTTGCCCTAGTCGATCCGTCGCACGTTCGATTGCTTCGCGAACATCTTTAACCCCCGAGGTCACCGCGGAAAGTCGTTCAAACGAACGATTCGTTGTTAGCGCAACAACTTCAGCAAGAGTTGTTTTCCCCGTTCCGGGCGGACCCCACAAAATTACCGATGACAATCGATCTGCCTCAATAAGTTTGCGAAGGGGCGCACCTTTGGCAACTAGGTGTTGTTGTCCAACTATTTCATCAAGAGTCTTTGGTCGCAAGCGCGCGGCAAGTGGAGCTTGGCCACGCAAGCGATCGTTCACCGCTGCTGTAAAAAGATCTTCGGCGCTTCCCACCGAACGCGACACTAACTCTTCGCCGGCGGAGGAAGCAGTCGAATACCCAACTCAGCCAATTGAGCAGGGTTAACAGTCGTAGGAGCATTCGTCATCGGATCACTTCCCGATTGGGTCTTCGGGAAGGCGATGACTTCACGAATGTTTTCTTCGCCAGCAAGAATGGCAACTAGGCGGTCAGTACCGAAAGCAAATCCACCGTGCGGCGGAGCACCGTACTTAAACGGTTGCAAAAAGAACCCGAAGCGACGATCGGCTTCCTCATCGGAAATACCCAACTGACGGAATACTCGGCGCTGCATTTCAGGCTCATGAATTCGAATTGAGCCTGATCCCAATTCCCAGCCATTGAGCACCAAGTCGTAAGCGAGTGCACGCACAGACATTGGATCTGATTCAAGTCGTTCAATGTCTTCGGGGTGTGGCTGACAGAACGGGTGGTGTCCTGGCTGCGGTTTTCCTGTAGTGGCATTGATGCCGACGAATAGTGGGAAGTCAATAACCCACACATAGCGATATGGCCCTTCGTGCACAGGTGGACGACCGATGTCGTTGCGCAATGTGCCAAGAACTTCACATGTTGTTGACCATGAGTCAGCCACTAACAGCAGCAGGTCACCGGGTTGTGCGCCCATAGCTACAACAAGTGAGGTACGTTCCTCATCAGACAAGAATTTGGCTACTGGTGAATCCAGCACGAGGCCCTCGCCCACCTTCATCCATACCAAACCTTTTGCGCCAATTTGTTTTGCGCGATCAGTAAGTGCATCAAGTTTGTTGCGACCAAATGACGCGGCGTCAGGATATTTTGCTGCATCAACACGCAATCCCTTTATGGATTCTGCTTGAGCAAATGCTTTGAACTCTGTACCAGCAAAAACACTGGTGAGTTCAATAAGTTCCATACCAAAACGCATGTCGGGCTTATCGAGACCGAAGCGATTCATTGCATCGAGCCAAGTGATCTGCTCAATCTGCGGCGGGCGCTCACCCAACACCGCTTCAGCCGCGGCCATCACCGCTTCGCTAATTGCGCCAAGCACATCGTCTTTGGTAACGAAACTCATCTCGGCATCAAGCTGCATGAATTCGTATTGACGATCGGCACGTAAGTCTTCGTCTCGCAAGCAACGAGCGATTTGGTAATAGCGATCGATACCAGCAACCATCAGCAATTGCTTCCACAGTTGGGGCGACTGCGGCAACGCATAAAACGAGCCGGGCTCCTTACGGGAAGGAACCAAAAATTCGCGCGCACCTTCTGGAGTGCTTGGCATGAGGAATGGAGTTTCTACTTCAACAAAACTCTGCGACTCCATAGCACGACGAATTGCGGAGTTGACTTTTGCACGAATACGTAAGTTGCGTTGCATGCGCTCGCGACGAATGTCGAGGTAGCGATACTTCAGGCGAACGTTTTCGTCTACATCATCGGCACGAGCATCAATTGGAAATGGTGGCGCTTCTGCAGAGTTGAGCACGACCACTTTGCAATCGGCCAATTCAACTTCGCCAGTTGCAAGGTTGGTGTTCACTGTGCCATCAGGACGCGCCTGTACCCGACCTGTGATTTGCACCACCCATTCGGATCGGACATCAGTTTCATTATCAACAACACACTGCACAACGCCGCTGAAGTCGCGCACGTCCAGGAATGCAAGGTGTTCACCGTGCTCACGACGGCGGGCAATCCAGCCACACACAGTAACGGTGTTACCAATGTGCTCAGCCCGCAGGCCACCACACAGTTGGGTTCGAAGTGATGTTGATTCGCCTAATGGCTGCAATGGAGACGACATGAGGCTTACAGCCTAGTTTGCAGAACGAATTTTGATGACCTCATTTTGAATGGCAGCAAGCAAATTCTCGCGACTCACGTTGTATTGCTCGCCTGAATTCATCGGTCGGATTACTACTTGACCGGATTCCAATTCGTTTGACCCAATGATGATGGCGACCTGCGCACCACTGCGGTCGGCAGCTTTCATCTGTGCCTTCATGCTTCGATTGTCAAAGGCTCGGTCAGCTCCAATACGCGCCATGCGCAGTTGATTGCACACGAGTGATGCCTCTTGACCGCCGGTCGTATCGACAACGAATGCAAACACGTCGGTGTTTGGGGCGGGAAACACTTGCTCGGCATCGCACGCCAACAGTGTTCGATCGAGTCCGAGAGCAAATCCAATCCCCGCAGTTGCTGGTCCACCAAGTTCTTCAACAAGACCGTCATACCGCCCACCTCCACCGATTGCGGTATGTGCTGCTGTAAGCGCAGTACTCACAAACTCGAATGTGGTGCGACGGTAATAGTCAAGACCACGCACTAAGCGATCATCGATGACATAGCGAATATTCATTGCATCTAACGCAGCAAGCACTGCAGCAAAGTGCTCCCCCGCAGTTGGGCTTAGATAATCGCGGATGCGAGGAGCATTCGCGATGATCTTTTGGTCTTCGCGACGTTTTGAATCGAGCACACGTAGTGGGTTCTTCGTGAGTGTGACTTGCGAGTCTTCAGACAACTCACCTATATGAGACTCAAAGTAGTTGCGCAAGACATCGGTAAACCGCTGGCGGTCTCCAGCGTCACCCAATGAGTTAATCGAGAGCTGGACTTGCTTCAGACCTAATCGATCGTAAAACTGCGCTGCGAGCGCAATCACTTCAGCATCGAGATATGGATCATCGACGCCTAGGACTTCCAGCCCAACTTGATCGAACTGGCGATATCGACCCTGTTGTGGCTTCTCGTAGCGAAAATTTGGACCTGCGTACCACACCTTCCATGGTGTGGTTGGACGGTGTTGAACGAATGCACGACACACACTCGCTGTTTGTTCGGGTCGTAGCGCAATACGACGACCACCTTTGTCCTCAAAGTCGTACATTTCTTTCGTCACAACATCAGTTGCTTCGCCAAGCCGCAAGAACACACCAAGGTCTTCAAACATGGGTGGGATAATGAGTCCGTACCCTGCCTCTTCGACAACTCCAGCAAACACTTCCTGAAACTTGCGCCAACGTGCAGCATCGGGAGTCAAGATGTCCCGCGTTCCGGGGCTAGTTGAAAACGAACTCACGCGAGAACATTAGACGCTGGATGATCTCCGGCCATGACTCGGTATGCGTCGTATACCGAATCGATGCGCTTGATTGTTCGAAGCACTGACTGCAAGTGACTTGGGTCGGCGAATTCGAATTCAAATCGCATACGGGCCACTCTGTCGGCACCAGTATTTGTTGAACACGAAACGATGTTGACATGCTCTTCGCTCAGGGCATTCGCTACGTCTCGCAACAATCGGGAGCGATCTATAGCTACGACTTCAACTGCAGCCACATAGGTTGCATTATGGACACTTCCCGCCCACTCAACATCGACCATTCGACCGATGTTTTGACTCGCAGCGGAAATGGCATTCGAGCAGTCTGCCCGGTGAACATTGACCACAAGGTCGGTCGTGAGGAATCCAATGATCTCATCGCCCGGTACCGGCGTGCAGCACTTTGACAGGCGAACAATTGTGCCCGACATGCCTTCCACATGAACACCTGAGACCTGCTCGGTGGTAATGCCTGCATCAAGGCGCATCCCAACCGAAAGTTGCTCTCCAAATCCACCGTCTCGCATGAGTCGACTAATACGACCTGCCATGGATTCCGCAGACACGTGGCCTTCACCAATCGCTCTGAACAGTGTCGCATCATCTGCATAGTTCATCGCTTCGCGTTCTTGTGCAAACACTTCAGACGACAACACACGTTGCACAGGAAGTCCGTGTTTACGCATATGTTCGACCAAGTCGTCGCGACCGGTCTCGACAAGATCTTCCATGCGCTCACGAGAGAACCACTGCTTGATTTTGCTTTTCGCTTTTGGTGAGACGACAAAATTCGCCCACTCTTCTGAAGGTGCAGCATCCTCAGCAGTTGAGGTGAGAATTTCGCACGTATCGCCAGAATTCAAACGCGAATCCAATGACACAAGTCGACCATTCACTCGTGCGCCAATACACGTATGACCAACTTCGGTGTGCACGCCATATGCAAAATCAATAGGCGTTGCATCAAGCGGAAGCGCAATCACACGTCCCTTCGGAGTAAACACGAAGAGTTCGTCCTGTTCAAGGTCGGTCTTCAAACTCTCCAAGAATTGTCTTGGGTCCGACACCTCGTCTTGCCAATCGATAATGCGATTGAGCCAATCAATGTCTGTACTTGCAACACCATCTTTATACGACCAATGCGATGCCACTCCCCATTCGGCTCGCTGGTGCATGTCGCGCGAGCGAATTTGCACCTCAATCGGCTTTCCACCAGGACCAATCACCGTGGTGTGCAATGACTGATACAAGTTGAACTTCGGCATTGCGATGTAGTCCTTGAATCGACCAACGACAGGTTTCCATTTACCGTGAATAGCGCCGAGCGCTCCATAGCAATCTTTGACCGAATCGACCACGATACGAATGGCCATGAGATCAAAAATCTCATCAAAGTCTCTACCCTTTTGCACCATTTTTTCGTACAGACTCCACAAGTGCTTGCCGCGGGCTGTGAGCTCTGCATTGATATTGACTGCGGTTAGCCAGGTATTCACTTGACCGAGCGCTTTGGCCAAATACACATCCCGTTCAGGAGCACGAATTGACACCAAGTGATCTAATTCTGCATAACGCTTGGGGAACAACGCGGCGAAAGACAAATCCTCTAGCTGCTGTTTCATTTCCTGCATGCCCAGTCGATGTGCAAGTGGAGCGTAGATATCAAGAGTCTCTTGCGCAATGCGGCGTTGCTTGTCAACAGGAGCCGATGCGATTGTGCGCATGTTGTGCATGCGATCGGACAACTTGATGATCAGCACTCGCATGTCTTTAGCCATTGCAACCAGCATTTTTCGCATAGTTGCAGCCTGCTGCGCTTCGCGTGAATCGAATTGCAGACGCTCAAGTTTGGTGAGGCCGTCCACAATTCCTGCCACTTCAGCGCCGAAACGCGCCTCCACATCGGCAAGTGTGATTTCTGTGTCTTCCACAGCATCATGCAACAGTGCGGCAACTAGCGAGACTTCATCAAGACCAATTTCGGCGACAATTCGAGCAACAGCAATTGGATGACTGATGTACAACTCACCGCTCATGCGGGACTGATGACTATGAGCAGCGCTAGCCATTTCATAGGCCGCGTTAATCAGCGATACGTTCCCCTTTGGGTTACGCCGCTTGTACGCGGAAAGCAAAGGAACAAGATCTTCGACTACCGCAGATTGATTCCTTCGCCAAGGAAGAACTCGCGACGTCGTGCTCATAGGGAGCGTTCCTTATCTGCGTTGTTTTTTACGCGGACGTGGTGGGTGGCTGAGTGCTGCCGCTACAGAGGCAACTTCGCGAGTGACTGTCTCTGTAGTTCCCGATACAGATGGATCTGCAGGCACGACTCGAGTTGATTTCTTGCCCGAGTTGGCGATTCGCGCCATATCTTCACCGAGATGCAATTCATTGGCTAACGGCTTGAATTTCGTTTCGCGAGTTTTCAAAATTCCAAGCAAGGGTGTGGCGATATAAATCGATGAGTATGCACCGAGGAGCATTCCAACCAACAAAGCCAAAGCAAACTCCTGCAATGCAACTGCTCCAAGAATCCACGATCCCAGAATCAAGAGGGAAAGCACAGGCAACACAGCTGCCAATGAGGTGTTAATAGAGCGCATCAACACTTGATTCATGGAAATGTTCGTAATGTCGCCATAAGACACACGCGAAGCCGAATACTTTTTGGTGTTGTCGTGCACTTTGTCGAATACCACGATGGTGTCATACAACGAAAAGCCCAAGATGGTGAGGAAGGCAATAACGGTGGCTGGAGTAACTGAAAGACCTAGCACCGAATACACGCCAACACTGATCAATACGTCGTGCGCCATTGCCGCAATAGCCGAGATGGCCATTTTCCATTCAAATCGCCACGAGATATACATTGACACCACGAGGAAGAACACGAGCAACGCCCGAATTGCTTTTTCCGTAATGCTTCGGCCCCATGAGGAACTGACAAGCGCAACGCTCACATCATCGGCTTTCACCGATGCTTTTTCTGCAAGTGCATTCTGGACCGAAGTTGAAACCGCTTCGGACTCAGCACCAACCTGAATGCGAATACGCGATCCATCAGAGCCATTCAGAGTTTGAATCTTCGCATCGGACGATGGAACGCCATTTGCATCGAGCACTGCTTTTACATCATCAATCGTGAGTGTTTTTGCCGGAACTTCCCACGCCACACCGCCTTCAAAATCCATGCCCAGATTTAATCCACGAGTGAATAGAGAAAGCACGGTAATCACCATGAGTGCGATGGAAATACCAAAACCCAACCACCTACGACCGAAGAAATTGAACGTGGTTTCACCACGATAGAGACGACCCATTCCTCCGCTCATGCCGTGGCCTCCTTGGACACTGTCACGCCGAGCACGTTACGACTCGCCATGAACTTGGAACGGGCAAGCAACAGAATTGCTGGCCGAGTAAACAAATACGCCACGAATACGTCCGTCAACGTTGATAACCCGAGGAAGAATGCAAATCCTCGCACTGACCCAACAGTAAGTTTCCACAAAATAATTGCACCAATGAATGAAACTGTGTCCGCAGCCAAAATGGTTCGCCATGCTGAGGTGAAGCTACGCTGCGCTGCCCCACGCATGGTTTTCCCGCTCACTAATTCATCCTTGAGTCGTTCAAAAAACACAACATAGGAGTCGACAGTGACACCAATGGACACCACGATTCCGGCAACGCCTGAAAGCGTAAGCGCAAGACCATTAGTCTTTGACAAATACGCGATAACGCTCCAGAGGAACGCCCCAGAAATCGCAAGTCCGCTGATGACCACAATGGTCAAAAGGCGATAGTAAAAGAAGAAAAACAGCATCACCAACAGCACGCCAACCAGTCCCGAGATAATTGCTGCTCGCAACGAGTCCTTACCCAAGGTTGGTGAAACGGTTTGTACCGTGGCGACAGAGAACTTGACCGGAACGGCGCCGAATTCAAGAATCTTCGCAAGGTCACGAGCTTCAGCTTCGGTAAAGCTTCCAGAAATTTGGACGTTGCCACCAGTAAACACCGCTTGCTGTACCACTGGAGCTGAAATGACTTCACCGTCTAGAGCAATAGCAATTTGGCCTGTTGGACAAGTTGCATCTTTATTGAAACAACGAGTCGAGAGAGCGTTCCAAATATCCTCTCCTGCAGAGCCCTGCAACAAACTCACAACCACACTCCACGTTCCGTTATTGATTTCAGCGGATGCGTCATTGCTGAACACCAAACCAGACGCACCGGCAGGACCCGCTGAATACACATCGCCATTCTTTCCGAGCAAAACGACCGATGCATTCGGATCATTCGCGTCTTGGTTTGCCAAGATTTCGGCAAGCGACGGCGTAGAACCTTGCGTGGCTGCAACCGTTGTTGGAGAAGATGTTGTCGGTGGAATGGTCGTTGCGGCAATGATGCGCGAACTTCCTGGACCACTCGCTGCTGGCAATGTGGAATCGACAACCGTCGTTGCGCCAGGCAACGTCGTGTCAGAACCCGTGTTTACCGTTCCAGCCTGCAACACTGGTCGAAGCAACAACTGACCTTGCTTTCCGATGATGTCAAGAGCTCGCTGCTGGTCTTCAACTCCAGGAAGGTTGACTACAACTGTGTCGCCTTGGCGAATGATTTCAGGTTCAGACACTCCAATGGAGTCCACTCGTGCACGAATGATGGTGAGCGCAACATCAAGCGCCTTCGCGTCATAGTTTCCTTCAGGCTGCAGCGTTACCGAGGCACCGCCTTGAAGGTCTAGACCAAGTGAAGGAACATTTCCTGCAACAAGGTTGCCGATAAGCAACCCAAAAACAACAACCACTACTCCAACGAGAGAAACTGCAAGGCGACGAACCATTGGTGAGAACTACTACTTCTGTTCTGCAGATGGGTTGGCAGGGTCTGGAGTCTTACCAGCTACTGCCGAGCGGTTAATTCGGAATTCAACTCCTGTATTTGCCTCAAACCAGATGTACGGCTTGCCTTCTTCTATTTGTGAGATATAGCCATAAATTCCCGAATTGAGTAGAACATGGTCGCCTTCTGCGAGAGCACTCTGAAGTTCCTTTTGCTCTTTTGCGCGCTTGCGCTGTGGGCGAATCAAGAGGAAATACATCGCTGCAAAAATGGCAATAATTGGCAGGAAACTGAGTGGTGAACTTGAGCTCGTTGACGAACCGGCTGCCGCAAGTGTTGAAATGACGTTGAACATAGAGGATTACTCTACTCGCCGAACCCAACGCTACGAGGTCGCTGAACCCATCGCATTGCCCCAGACGGCCAATAATTCATGACGGAAAGTCGCGAAAGTGCCATCAATTATTGCCCTTCGCATCTGATTCATGAGTTCAATTGTCCACGCCACGTTGTGCAGCGAAACAAGGCGCGAAGCAGTTGGTTCACCAACCTGAAAGAGGTGACGGATATAACCGCGAGAATGTCGACGGCACACCATGCATGAACATTGTGCGTCAATGGGGTCATCGCTTAAGACAAATTCGGCGCGCTTCAAATTGACGCGACCTGTTGACGTAAGGGCTGTCCCATGACGACCTAACCGCGTCTGCAACACACAATCAAATTGATCAACTCCAAGATTGACGGCCTCGACAAGCGACGCTGGGTCTCCAACCCCCATCAAATAGCGAGGGCGATTACTTGGTAAATGTGCAACTGCCGCAGCCATGGCGGGAACCATCTCATCACGCGTTTCACCAACTGATAGTCCACCAATTCCGTAACCATCAAAATTCAACTCAGCGGTACGCTGCGCGCTCTCGATTCGCATATTCACATCGATGCCACCCTGAACAATTCCAAATAACGACTGATTATCACGAACATGAGAGTTCTTTGCGCGCATGGCCCACGCTGAAGTTCGTTCAAGTGCAGTACGTACAACATGCGGTGGAGACGGCAATGGTGGACAAACATCGAGCACCATCTGAATGTCTGCGCCAAGAAGCTGCTGAGTATGAACAGCAGACTCCGGAGTAAATCGATGTTTTGATCCGTCGTAGGTCGATTTGAACGTGACTCCATCATCATCAACATCTGGGTCTAGAGAAAAAACCTGAAAGCCACCAGAATCGGTGAGAGTTAGTCCGCCCCAACCCGCAAACGCGCCTAAGCCACCAAAATGAGCGACCGTCTCTGCACCAGGACGCAACATCAAATGGTACGTATTGCCCAAAACAATCTGAGCTCCTAGTTGTTCGTAGTCTGCAGCGCTCAAATATTTAATTGCACCGCGTGTTCCAACAGGCATGAAGCACGGCGTTGCATATGTTCCCCTATGCGTTGTTGCTATTCCAGCTCGGGCGCCACCATCGCGGGCTATTTCTGAGAACTCAACTGGAAACATTTGTCCCACGGTACAACAGCATCGCGTCACCGAACGACAGCATGCGATACCGCATGGCAATTGCTTCAGAATAAATGGTGCGCCACTTCACGCCGATTAATGACTCAACCATCAAAAGAAGCGTTGTACGCGGCATGTGAAAATTGGTCATCATCATGTCGACAACTTTCCATTCGTATCCTGGAGTGATAAAAAGATTCGTACGACCTTGCAATTCGCCAAATGTTGCAGCACTCTCTAGAGCCCGAGTTGCAGTTGTACCAATGGCGATAACTCGCCCACCACTCTCTCGCGCACGTAAACATGAATTGAAGGTTTCGGCAGGCACTCGATACGACTCTGTATGGATTACGTGATCCAAGGGATTTTCTGCGGAAATTGGCTGAAAGGTGTCGAGTCCAACTACCAGCTCTACCTCTCGAATTTCAACGCCCGCATCACGAATGCGATCGAGCAACTCCGGTGTGAAGTGCAGTCCGGCCGTCGGCGCTGCAGAAGATTTCTGATCATGCGAAAACACCGTTTGATATCGATTCTGATCTTCCAACGCTGTCGTGATGTACGGAGGAAGAGGAATTTCCCCAACTTCGACAATTCTTTGCATTACCTCATCATGCGAGTTCGCTACAAAGTGCACGAAGAATGTGTCGCCAGCGGGAGAACGCTCACCAATACGCAACATGACAGCACCATCACCATCAAGGAGTTCCTCGCCAACAGAAAGCTTTCCGCCAGGTCGAACCAGCGCCTCCCACTGCATTTGTTCAGCATCTCGCTCTTCAAGTAAGAGCACCTCCACTGCACCGCCAGTGCGACGTTTCAGTTTCAAACGCGCTGGCAATACTCGTGTGTGATTCACCACCATCACGTCGCCAGGCTTCAAATACTCAACAATGTCGCTCACGTGCCGATGCTGAAGACCATTCAATGAATCGACGAGCAGTCGTGCAGAATCCCGCGGCTCTATGGGGGTTTGAGCAATGAGTTCTTCGGGTAACTCGTAATCAATATGTGAAATATCCAAGATCAAAAACTTACTTCGCAAATTAGATGGAAATCAGGAAAACAGATGTGGATCTTGCGCTGGTGGAAGCAGCCCTAAATGAGTCCAGGCCGACGGCATTGCCACTCGACCACGCGGCGTGCGCGCAATAAGTCCCTGCTGAATGAGAAACGGTTCGTACACATCTTCGATGGTTTCGGTTTGCTCACTGACGCTGATGGCAAGAGTGGAAAGTCCGACTGGCCCTCCATTGAATTGATTACAAATTGCACCGAGCACTGCCCTGTCCACTTTGTCTAACCCAAGGTCATCAACTCCAAAGACCGACAACGCTTCGCGCGCTGAGGCTTTGTCTACTTTCCCATTACCCCTAACCTCCGCAAAGTCGCGAACACGACGCAACAGTCTGTTAGCGATACGCGGCGTACCTCGAGAACGACGAGCGATTTCTGCAGCACCTTGATCGTCAATTGTCACATCCAAAATTCCTGCTGCACGTCGAACTATGCGTTGCAGTTCTTCATCGTCGTAGTAGTCAAGTCGAGCAACAAGGCCAAATCTGTCTCGCAATGGTCCAGTAATCATTCCTGTACGCGTGGTTGCACCTATGAGTGTGAATCGCGGAAGAGTTAAGCGAATGGACGATGCCGCTGGACCTTTGCCAACAACGATGTCGATCTGAAAATCCTCCATTGCCGGATACAAAATCTCTTCAACCGTTCGCGAAAGTCGATGAATTTCGTCAATGAACAACACATCGTTTGGCTCAAGCTTCGTCAAAATTGCGGCGAGGTCTCCCGCTCGCTCAAGCGCTGGGCCAGAGGTGATGTGAATGTGCGCATTCATTTCCGAAGCAACGATGGACGCCATCGTTGTTTTACCAAGTCCTGGCGGCCCGGCCAACAAAATATGGTCAGCAGCTTGTCCTCGACGGCGCGCCGCTTCGAGCACGATTCCAAGATGTTCCTTCAGTTCACGTTGACCCACAAATTCATCGAGCGACTTGGGTCGCAAACCTGTTTCGTCGGCCTGCTCTATGGAATCCTCTGCGCGATACTGCGGATCTACGAATTCTTCACGCACGTCGCACCCCTAACGCATTCAGCGCTTGTCGTAATACATTTTCAGCTGTGTCAGTTGCCGAGAGATCGCGCAACACTTCGCGAATCTCTTCATTTGAATAACCGAGGCCTGCAAGAGCTTCACGGACATCTGTCATTACTGAAGTGCCTACCGTTTTCCCATCTTCTAACGGATCAAGCACTGGCAATTGGAGTTTGCCGCGCAATTCAATGAGCAATCGTTCTGCAGTTTTCTTTCCAACACCTGGCACCAATGTGAGTGCGCCATGATCATTCGTAGCGACGATATCTATCAGTGCACGAGGTGTATGCGTAGCCAGTATTGACATGGCCATGCTCGGTCCAATTCCGTGCGTTGCAATCAAGGTATTGAACGCAACGCGTTCGTCTTTTTCAAGAAAGCCAAACAGGGTTTGCGCATCTTCCCGAATGTGGTGGTACACGTGCATATAGGCCTGCGATGTTGGTTCGAGTTCGGCAAGTGTGCGTGGCGTGACATGCACTAAATATCCGACTCCACCAACATCTATCAGCACGGTTGAATCGGCATTGCGCTCAACAACTGTTCCTCGCAATGAACCAATCATCACTGCGCTCCCGACGTTGCGCGCTTCACGCTGTTCACTAACGGCGCAACGGCAAGATGGCACAGCGCTACAGCCGCCGCGTCTGCTGCGTCTGCGGGTGTTGGCAACACGCTGAGGCCCAACCTTCGCTGCACCATTTTCTGCACTTGAAGTTTGTTTGCGGTTCCAGACCCTGCAACCGAACTCTTCACCTGACTTGGCGTGTACTGCACTACTTCAATACCCAATTTGTATGCCAAAGCAAGCACTAGGCCGCTTGCCTGACCAACACTCATTGCAGTGCGCACATTATTTTGAAAAAATACCTGCTCAACAGCAATGGCCGCCGGCTTGACTTCACTGATTAAGGCTTCCAAGTCACACTGCAACAGAGCCAGCCGACGTGGCAAAGAGTCTTCCTTTGGCGAAGTCATGACACCCATCGAAATGGCTTCAATAGTCCCGCCGGCACCCGAAGCTAGAGCGGCGTAGCCACAACGCGTGAGGCCTGGGTCTATGCCGAGAACCACCGACGATGTTGAGGCGAACATATGTTCAAGCCTAGTTGGGGCTACTGGCCGAGTTTGGCCTTTTCTACGGCAGCCACCAATTCATCAACGGATCGGAAAGAAAGCCCCGCTAAGGCGCGGTGCACATAGCGAACCACACCCGAGCCATCGATGACGAACACACTGCGACGAGGGAACCCGAGTGGACCCAGAATTCCGTACTGCTTTGACACCGTTTTGTCAACATCGGCAAGAAGAGGAAAAGAGAATCCGTGCTTACCGGAAAACTCATCGTGGCTTTCTACGCCCTGTGATGAAATACCAATCACCTGCGCACCGACAGATTCGAATTGGCTCATTTCATTGTTATATGAGCACAGTTGCTTTGTGCATACCGGAGTGTTATCGCCTGGATAGAACACCAATACCACTGGCTTACCTGCGTATTGCGCAAGCGAGTACGACTTTCCACCTGTCCCCTGCAGAGTGAACTGCGGTGCTTGATCTCCAACGCTGAGTGTCATTGCGCTACCTCGTTTAATAGTTCATCTGAAATGTCAAAGTTTGCATATACATCCTGCACGTCGTCGTTGTCTTCGAGATCGTCCATGATTTTCAAAATTGCCTTCGCATCATCTGCGGCTGTAACTGCAACGCTCATTGACGAGACCATGGTGCTTACTGCCGACACTACATTCATTCCCGCACCTTCGAGCGCAGTTTTCAACTCGAACACCGTGGTTGAGTCACAGGTAACACGCCATGAGTCGCCATCATCAACCACATCTTCCGCACCATGATCTAGCGCGACAAGCATCACCTCGTCTTCGCTGATGTTCTTTTCAATTTGCACGATTCCTTTGCGTGAAAACTGCCAAGCCACAGCTCCAGGCTCGGCCAATGCGCCACCCGATTTGCTGAAGGCCATACGTACGTCTGCTGCAGTTCGATTTCGATTGTTTGTCAATGCATCAACCAACATCGCGACACCACCAGGTGCATAACCTTCGTACGTCACAGTTTCGAATGCCGCGCCTGTTTGCTCTCCAAGACCACGCTTAATGGCACGATCAATGGCGTCGTTCGTCATGTGCGCAGCCTTTGCCTTTTGAATGATGGTTCGCAGCGTGGCGTTGCTTGCAGGGTCGCCACCACCTTCGCGAGTAGCTACTTCAAGTTGACGAGACATCTTCGCAAAGATTTTTCCGCGCGCGGCATCAATCGCACCCTTCTTACGTTTAATTGTTGCCCATTTAGAATGACCGGACACCGTTATACCTCCTGCAGTAAACCGATAAACATTGAATGAATTCGTGCATCATCCGTGAGCTCAGGATGGAAAGAAGCAACCATTACCGAACCTTGTCGCGCGAGGACAACGTCCTGATTGTGGCGCGCTAACACTGTTACTTCTTCACCAATTCGTGCAATTTGAGGGGCACGAATAAAGACCGCATGAAAATCTTCGACTAGACCATCAAGTGCAATATCTGCTTCAAAGCTGTCAATTTGTCGACCGTATGCATTGCGCTTCACATCGATGTCAATCGCACCAAAACTTCTCTGGTCTGGCCGACCATCGAGAACTCCTTTGGCCAACAAGATCATTCCGGCACAAGTGCCAAACACTGGCATCCTCTGCTTCAATCGTGCGTCGATTGCATCAAACAGTCCAGAAGTCTGCATTAAGTGCGACATTGTGGTGGATTCGCCACCAGGCATCACCAACGCCTCAACCAATTCCAAGTCTGATGGCGTACGAACCTGGAGCGAGTCAACACCAAGATCGCGTAACACATGCTGATGAGCCTCGAAAGCGCCCTGCAATGCAAGAACGCCAACTACGCCAGACAAGTGGTGCTGCTTTACCAGCCGCGGTCGGCGTAGCGCTCGTTGATCTTGTCCATGCCAATACCAGTCATTGGCGCACCAAGATTGCGACTTACTTTCGCCAACACGTGAGCGTCACGGAAGTGCGCAGTTGCTTCAACAATTGCTTTCGCACGTGGCGATGGATCGTCGCTCTTGAAAATTCCTGATCCAACGAACACTGCCTCGGCGCCAAGTTGCATTGCTAGCGCTGCGTCTGCAGGAGTTGCGATTCCCCCTGCACAGAAAATTGGAACCTGCAACTTGCCTGTCTCGGCAATTTCTTGCACGAGTGGCAATGGTGCACCAAGTTTCTTGGCCCAATCAAACAACTCTGCAGAATCGGCCTGCGTGATTCGGCGAATATCGCCGAAAATGCTTCGCAAGTGTCGGACAGCTTCAACAACGTTTCCTGTTCCTGCTTCACCTTTTGAACGAATAAGTGCAGCACCTTCACTAATGCGGCGAAGCGCTTCGCCAAGATTTGTTGCTCCACAAACAAATGGTGAGGTGAATGCGAATTTGTCAATGTGATGCGTTTCGTCGGCAGGTGTGAGAACTTCAGACTCATCGATGAAGTCCACTCCCAGCGCTTCAAGAATCTGCGCCTCAACAAAATGACCGATGCGAGCTTTGGCCATAACCGGAATAGTGACAACAGCCTTGATGCCTTCAATCATTTCTGGGTCACTCATACGCGCAACTCCACCGTCGCGACGAATGTCGGCAGGAACTCGTTCGAGGGCCATCACCGCAGTAGCACCTGCATCTTCAGCAATCTTTGCTTGCTCTGGGTTGACTACGTCCATAATGACGCCGCCCTTGAGCATTTCTGCCAAGCCACGATTTACCTTCATTGGACCAGAAGCCGAGTTTGCCTTACTTGTCGTCATGTCAACAAGCGTACCGACCAAGCCCGCTTGACCCATAAGCCAACTCAGGGAAATCCCGATCGTGAATTACGGGAATTTCACCTCGTCCTGCGTCATACCTGGAGAAACCACTGCAGTTTTTCCAGCACGTGCTACTTCAACAAAAGTTTGACCGGGAGTCAGCTTGATAATGCCACCCGCAGAATCCTTAAGTTCAAATGGCTTCAAACGATCAGTGCGCGACCATGTTCCTTCGTATACAACACCATTGGTAAATACATATGCCTTACCAGAGCCAAGTGTTTTCGAAATTGGGCTATACGAGTTGGTGTATTCAACTTCTAAAACAATCACGTTTGGAACTGACAATGCAATATCTGCTGGGTCAACAACGATTGTCCCATCTTGAGTTCTCACCCATTCTTTTGCGGCTGAGTCCCAATCCCATTGAACTTTGACGCCGTCCATCGAGACCTTCAAACCAAGGGCTTCCTTTGAAGTGGATGAGTTTGCATCACTTACCGTGCGATACGTGAATTGAGTAGATGGAGCCGAAGATCCAGCTGGTGCAAGTGTCCACAACTTTGTGGTTTCTGCGAAAAGATTATGAGGCGCCCTATATTCATCGTTGCGCGTAAACCCGCCGTCTTTGTTTACCTTTAAATAACTCAAGTCAATGAGGTCGGACTTGGCGATTGCAGCTGACACTTTGCTGTTACCACCACTCCATACGAATAACGGCTTGTTCAATGATCCGAGCAAATTGATGTCTTGGAAACGGCCACTTCGAATTGGTCCTACTGGATCGGACCCTTCACTATGGAACACTGCTGCGTAACGAGTGAGCTTCTCGACGTTTTCCTCAAAAATTATGTCGGCCTGATTAATTCCTGCCTGAGGACGCGCACTCGGGTGATTATCAATCTTGACCACCATTGCTGGACGATTTGCTGCCGTTGCATCTTCCATTGGAGTACCAAGCAGTGGGTACACCGGTACATCATTCACAACTTCCGTCGTTGGCACCGTGTCGATCGATGAGGTTGATGTTCCGCTTGATCCTCCACAAGCAGACAATGCAACTATTGCCGCAAGTGCAAGTGAACGGGAACTAAAAACAGATGCTCGACGATTCATGATTTACATCTCCCTGAGCAATGCAATTCGCTCGGATAGAGGCGGGTGGGTATTGAAAAGTTTATGCCACATGCCTAACCTGCCTGCGTCTTTCACACCCGACAACGGCTGCTCTATCCACATATGGGCTGTAGCCATGCTGGCTGAATGAGTTTCAGTGTTATCAGCCTGAAGTTTTTCTAACGCCGATATCAGACCCGGCGGGTATCTCGTCATGCGTACTGCAGAAACGTCGGCAAGAGTTTCGCGACGGCGACTAACCGCCGCCTGCATGGCGCGCGCGACAAACGGAGATACCAACAACAATACAAAACCAATAATGGCTAATGGATTGCCTCGATCATCTCGATCACCACTGCGGCTCACTCGCCCACCGTTCCACCACATCATGCGCAGTGTCATATCTGTGATCAGTGCAATCGAACCCACAAGGGTTACGGCGAGCGTGGAAACCAAAATGTCGTAGTTCTTTATGTGTGACAACTCGTGAGCGACAACACCTTCAAGCTCGACACGATTCATTTGGTTGAGCAAACCAGTGGTAATTGCAATTGCAGCGTTTTTCGGATTGCGTCCCGTAGCAAAAGCATTCGGAGCGTCATCATGAATGACGTACACCTGAGGTTTAGGAAGTCCACCCGCGATACAAAGACCTTCAACGAGGTTGTGCAGGCGCCGATACTCATTGACATCCGCAGGAACTGCACGGCTCACGGCCAACGCAATTTTGTCCGACTTCCAATACGACGTCATGGCCATAACTGCAGAAATGATTAATGCGATAACTGATCCAGTTACACCATTTCCAATCAAGGTGCCAACAGCAAGTCCGACCAAGACAAGAAAGACCACAAAGCCGAACATCAAGAAAACTGTTCTACGTTTGTTTGAAGCGATGAGGTCGTTCATTATTAGAACTTCACTTCTGGAACCACACGAGCAGCATCTTCTGCTTCAAAGAATTCACGTTCAGAGAATCCAAGCATCCTCGCAAATACAACAGTCGGAAACTTTTGGATTGCCGTGTTATACGTTGAGACCGCGTCACCATAGAACTGCCGCGCATAAGCAATCCGGCTTTCGGTGTTTGCAAGTTCCTCCTGCAAAGAAACAAACCCTTGGTTAGCTTTCAAGTCCGGGTAGCCCTCTGACAATGCAAATAACTGGCGCAATGCTCCGGTCATCGCATTGTCTGCAGAAGCTTGGGCATGCGGATCTGATGAAGCTGTCATACCCGTATTTCGTGCAGCAATGACCGCTTCCAGCGCAGTCTTTTCATGGGCTGCGTAGCCCTTCACTGTTTCGACAAGATTTGGAATCAGATCAAGACGGCGCTTGAGTTGCACATCAATTTGGCTCCAAGCGTTATCAACTTCGTTCCGACGACGAACAAGTGAGTTGTAAGTTGCACCTACGAAAAGTGCAAGAAGAACCAGGACGAGAACTACTACCAGTGTTGTACTCATAATTGCAGTCTACGGCACCGGTCCGAGGCACAGAGATCACACGCTCATTGCGTGTTTAGGCGATTGTTGAGAAACTTCGGACGACGCAGCACTCTGTCTTCGAACATCGCAACAAACCGATTCGGAGCGATTTCTAGCAACCTCTCTGCTTCATCATTCAATAACTTGTTATAAATCTCTATGTATAACTGAGCTAAACGCTGCATCGAGAAATCCTGCGCGCGAGCATGTCCACCTGCAACAAGTTGTTCGCGCTTGGATACATTTGTGATCGCCTCATGCAATGCTTCAGATAGTGCCACCGGATTACCGGGCTCGACAAGCAGCGCATTTTTCTGATGAGTGGCAACATTGTTGTACCCACTGATATTGCTCGCAACGAGGGCTGCTCCCGCCGCCATTGCTTCAAGAAGCACTATCCCGAATGATTCACCGCGCAATGAAGGGGCGCAAAAGGTTGTGCACCGTGCCAGTCTGTCGAGCTTGTCCTCTTCAGTAATTCTGCCAAGCCAAGTAATTCGTTCGTCTGCGCCATAGGTGTTTTGCAAATCGTCGATACCCACTCCGTCGGAAGCAATCCAAAGATTTACGTTCTTTGGCAGATGGGCCATTGCCTGCAGCAATACTTCTAATCCTTTGCGCGGCTCGTAACGTCCACAAAAGAAAATGGTTGGAGATGCTTCACGTTGAGTTGAAGGACGTGAGTAACGCTGGACTTCAATGCCATTGAACAAAATGGTGTACTCACCGTCCAGGTATCTGCTTGCAAGTTCTTTTGCAGATTCACTCACTGCCACTCGCACCGTCAAATGTTCAGCCGCCCACCGCGCAGTTTTGTTCAATACTCGGTACGACGTGGAGTCCCCCGCTGCGTGAAACGTACCAACAGTTGGAGCAAGTTTGAGCAACAAAGCCGTTACTGTCGGACCAGGGACAATTGGCTCATGCAAGTGGATGACATCGAAGGCTTCGTCATTTAATGCACGAATGGTGCGCAGCGCAGCAGAAGGATCTGGAGCAAGTGGTGCAACCGAACCATTCGCCGCAGTTGGCAGGCTGTTACCTAACGGAGTAACAAACGGCTCGGGTGGTGGACCATCACACGGGGCAAGCACGCGCACTTCGTGGCCAATTCTTCTCAACTCTCGAGCGAGCCCAAGCACCTGCGCCTGCACGCCACCCGGAACCGAAACGCTGTACGGACTCACCATGGCGATGCGCAACATGTTCACGCCATATACGGTAGGCGTCTACAAGGAGTATTCAAGCCATGATCACGTTCTCACCCTCCACATACACGCTTCCTGCGATTTCGCTCGTTGCATCACCAACGAAACGACGTGCCATTTTGGATTTGGCTGTCGAGGCTGAGCGCCGAGGTTTCGCGGGAATCGCATGTCCAAGTTTGGGTGGAACTCTTGGATTGTGCGTTTCACTTGCTCATGCCACGACAACCATTCCATTTTGGACATCGATTCAACCGATGTACTACAGCCACCCCGTTGAACTTGGAAACACTGCGGCACATATTCATGAAGTTTCTGGTGGTCGTTTCGGGCTTGGAATTGGTGTGAGCCATGGACCAGTGGTGCAACGACTTGGTGTCGCAACAGGTAAACCACTTGCTGACATCGCAAACTACGTGCAGGCAATGCGACTAAATGAACGTTTTTCAGGCCAGCTACCACAAATATTTCTGGCAACGTTGCGTGACAAGATGCTCGCGCTTTCCACCGAGATATCTCAGGGTGCAATTTGGGCGAATGCTTCGCTCCGCGACATCAGCCGACAGGTTGCATCGGTAGCGCCAACAACGCAAGAGCAATTCTTTATGTCCAACATGGTGCCAACCGTGATCAGCGAAGACCTTGATGCCGCGTATGCGATACATCGCAAAACTCTCACCGGCTACGTATCACTACCCAACTATCGCAACTACTGGCGAGTGGCTGGGTACGACAAAGAGATGGACAACATCGAAGCAATCATTGCGAATACACCAAAAGAGTCGCTCGCTGAACAACTGCAGCAAGCCATGACAGACGAGTGGCTGCGCGATTGCACCATTTCAGGAAATGCTGCTCAAGTTCGTGATCAGTTCAGCGCATGGGCGCAAGCAGGCGTACTCCCCATTGCTGTCATGTCGTCCACTAGCGGTGGACAGGCAAAAGCTATTGCAGAGTTGTTTGCTGCGTTCGAAAGTTAACGAACACCAAGTTCAGTTAACAACGTTTCAACAAGAGCCTTAATCTGATCGCGAATGGGTCGCACCGCATCAACGCCCCGCCCAGCCGGATCATCGAGTGGCCAGTCCACGTAGCGCTTACCTGGAATGTAAGGGCAGGTGTCCCCGCATCCCATGGTGACCACCACATCCACTTCGTGAAGCATTTCCATTGACCACTTTTGCGGTACATAGTCGGCAATGTCAATACCAACTTCGCGCATCGCTTCGACAGCCGAAGGATTTACTTTTGAGGCAGGTTCAGATCAACCAGAGAACACACGTACGTTGTCGCCTCCGAGCGAACGCATGAACCCCGCGCCCATTTGGCTGCGGCCAGCGTTGTGGACGCACAAAAACAGCACACCAGGGATTCGCACTTCACTCATGATGCAACCTCATCGAATACGAAGCGAATGATTCCGAACCCGATTAGCGCTCCAATGACTTGCATCACGATGAACATCGGAACTGACTCGGGGGCTATACCAGCGAAGGTGTTACTCAACATTCGCGCGACGGTGACTGCTGGGTTAGCAAGAGAAGTTGACGATGTAAAGAAATACGCGCCAGTAATCCAAGCAGCAACTGTGAATGGAACCAGGTTCGCACGTTTCGCGCGAATAGTTCCATAAATCACCACAAGCAAACCAACAGAGGCAACTACTTCGGAAATCCAAATGTTTGACCCAGTACGAACCTTTTCAGAAAAATTGACTGCACTGAGATCAAACATCACATTCGCTATGACCGCACCTACGCAACCACCAAAGGTTTGAGCAATGCCATACAGTGCGGTATCTTTCCAGCTTCCCTCTCCAAGCAAGGTGCCCACAATTCCAACGATTGGGTTAAATGATGCTCCCGACACAGGTGCAAAAATCAGGATCAACGCAACGAGTGCACCACCAGTAGCCACCGCATTACACAGCAATTGCAACGCCACATCCTGCGTCAATCGCTCGGCCATGATGCCCGAACCAATTACAGCAATGATTAAAAGTCCAGTACCCAGCGCCTCTGCACACAAACGGCGCATCAAGAGCAGCAAGCCGATCCCTCCACTCCATCTACCTTGATGAAGTAAGTCGGTGAATCTGCCAACACGGTATAAAACTCCCACGGCGCATTATCTGGTGACTGCACCCACACCTTGTCTTGCTTGGCATAGCAACACACCGTGTCCTTCTCAATTTTCTCTACGAGCCCAATGTCTTCAAAGCGCTCTATTGACGCGTCAACTTGCGAAGCATCTTCAAGTTCGACTCCGAGATGGTTCAGGTGGTGAAACTCGCTGGTTTCATCAGCAGCACGCTCCATGAGCACCAATTTCAGCGGTGGATCCGCAATGGCAAAGTTTGCATACCCTTCACGAACCTTTGCTGGTTTTGTATTAAACATCTTTGAATAAAACTCAATTGCCTCGTTCAAATTGCTGACGTTTAAAGCCAATTGCACTCGTGACACGATTTGCCTCTTTCGTTTTGTTATATTGACAACTATCAATATAACAACGAAGCCCCAACGGAAGCGAATCACCCCAATTTCTCCAGATTGCTGTGGTCCCGTTTCCAGCACCGCACTCACCTCGAAACAAGCCGAGGGTTTGGCTATTGGATTTGCTGCGCTTGCCGACCCCATTCGCCTCAAGTTATTCAGCCTGATCGCCGCTTCTCCGAACACAGAAACATGCGCATGCAATTTGGTGAAGCCAACAGGTCGATCACAACCAACAGTGAGCCATCACCTCAAAGTTTTGCGCGAGGCCGGATTGCTACTGAGTGAGAAGCGAGGAACTTGGGTTTGGTACCGCGTTAATCACGAGCGTTTAAACGAACTACGCACACTGCTCGCTTAAGAGTTATACCCGGGGTCACTCGGCCAGTTTGGTTGAAACAAGTGCCATTGCTCGGGCGCTCGACGAATGAGCCCCTCAACTTCAATCATGAGAAGCTGTGTTATTCGTGAAACGTCTTCCCGCAAACTCCCTTGTCGTTCGACAGGAATTGGTGGGCGTACCACTGCATGATGCCCATCGGACTTGCGCGTGAAATACGTTGCGAGTGGCAATAGTGCGGCACCAGTTCGCAGGGCAAAGAATGCTGGGCCTGCGGGAACTGTTGTGCGCTCACCAAAGAATTCAACTTCAACACCCGATCGGACACCGCCTCGCGGAATATCTCGATCACACAGCAAGGAGACAACTTGATTTTCTTTCAACGCTGCGCTCACACGTAGACCTGCGCTGTCATCGAGTGGGATGACATTCACTCCGACTTTGCGGCGCATGTCACGAAACCACTCAAAGAGTTCATCGTTATCTAGACGCTCAACGACTGCTGTTAGACCGTACCCCTGGTCCACCAGCCAGCGACCAGCCCACTCCCATCCGCCAAGATGCGGAAGGCCAAGAATTACTCCCTTGCCGTCGGCAATTCCCTTTTCAATGTGTTCGAAACCGTCAACGGTGAACCCGGCTTGAATCTGTTTCTTTGACAACGTCCCCAACCGGAAAGTTTCTAAGTAGTAACGCGTGTAACTCTGAAATGACTCTTGTACTGCTTGGCGCAGCGCGAATCCACGAAGCGATGGATTCACTCGACGCAGATGTCGCTCGATCATTTCTCGCTTATCGCGAAAACCCAATGCGAGTGGCGCTCCAAGAGCAAGCGATGTTCCTAACGCCAGCGGTGCTGGAGTGAGTTTTGCAAATAGTGAGGCTGCTCTGTACCCAGCGAGTGTTAATGCATCAAAGCCGGTGTCACGAGGATCGGCCATAGCTGAGATTTATTGCAGGCGACGTCGACGCTGAAAGCGCGCACGATAATCATCACGACGGGCTCTGCGTGAGGCGCGACGTGAACGACGAATAGCTTGCTTCTCCGCAGTCACCGGAGCAACAGCGGCCTGCTTCCACACTTTGACAAATCGCTGAACTGCAGTCATCACTACGAGAACCAACATGACTACCATGACCCACTTCAGCAGCGAATCAAACAACAAACCAAAGCACAACAAAATGATTCGTTCTGCTCGTTCCATCAGTCCGCCTTTGGCGTAGAGACCTAACGATTCTGCTTTTGCACGTTCGTAGGAAATGATGAGAGAAGCACCAAGAATGGCGAATGGAATTATGGAAAACTGCGGCGAGTTTGAGCTTGCATAGAACCAAGCGACACCGCCAAAAAGAAATGAGTCGCTCACTCGATCAACTACCGAGTCAAAGAATGCTCCCCGCTGGCTCGCCGAGTTAGACGCTTTAGCCAGCGCCCCATCGAGCAGGTCTGGCAATGCGGAACAAATAACGAGCAGCAATCCGAGTTGCATTTTGCCCGCACCAATAGCAACTGCCGCTGCTGCGGCAACGCACAAACCGAGCACTGTGAAATGGTCTGGCGATAGTCCGGTGCGACGAAGGGATTCCCCTACAGGTCGAACATATCGTTCGATTTCCGATTTAAACCGTCCGTCAAACATTGACTCAATACTACTGAATGATGCTTACTTCGTAGTTGCTGCGTTATCGGGGTTGAGTTCTACAAGACATTCAACAATTTCACCATTTACAGCGTCCACTAACACCAAGCCTCGGTGAGTAGGTGGCTCTTGTGCGCTGTAACAAAACACCCGCCATGTTGGACGACTTCTTACACCGCGCCACACCTGTTGCGCTGATGCATGCCCCACTGCGAAATCAACTGCACGGGATGCGTGCACCAGAGCATCACGCTCGTTAATCGTCATCTTCCACGAGGAACTTAGAACAAACACCGCGAAGGCTGCAAGCGCAATTGCAAAAACAAGAAACCCGTAATTCACCAATCCTGATGACTGATCGCTGATAAGCCAGATCAACAAACTCAATGCAGAAATTCCCAAATACAAATACCCAGGAATGCGTCGACGACTGTTATCAGGAAATTGGTAAGGACCTACAAAAGCAGAGACATCTAAATCACTTGGAAGCTGATCTCGGATTTCATTGCTGTTCACATCATTCACGGCATGTCCTTCCATCGATTTCGAATTCGCTGCGCAGTTATATCTAGCGCTTCCGGCAAAATCTTTGCTGTCGCCACTGCAACCATGAAGTTTGAATCGCCACCCCAACGCGGAACAATATGGATGTGTAAGTGCTGCGCGACACTTCCGCCAGCGGCATGACCCAAATTGATTCCGACGTTCATTCCTTGAGGCTTGTATTCAGCCTTCAGAACCTGCACTGCCTTAGTGACCGTTGCCCAAATCTCGCTTGACTCCTGAGGAGTAAGCAACTCTAAATCAGGCACTTCGCGATACGGAATTACCAGCACATGCCCGGACGAATACGGGAATGCATTCATGATCACGAAGCACGTTTCACCGCGGTGCACGATGAACGTTTCTTCATCTGGGCGATTTGATTTCAGAATCTCGGTAAACACCGACTCATCTGAATGTTTACCATGAGAATCGCGCTGCACGTATTGCGCACGCCAGCCATTCCACAATCGATCCAACATGTTGGTTACAAGGTTCCTACTGCTGCCTCAGTGCGGGTTTCATCGTGCAACTGAGCAATGAACGCATCAACCTTCACATCACGAATGACATCTCCACCTCGCGGATTAACGCCAACCGTACCGTTCTTCACATCATCGTCTCCCACAACCAGCACGAAAGGAATTCGTTCAAGTTTGGCACTTCGAATGCGCTTGCCAAGTTGCTCATCTGCTTCGGAGGTGTCAACGCGGAAACCTTCAGCACGCATGCGCTTTACCAGCGACTGTGCATACTCCTCATGTTGCGAAGTAACTGCAAGCACTCTCACTTGCACGGGGGCAAGCCATGCTGGGAATGCCCCGCCGTAGTGCTCTAACAACACGCCAAAGAATCGCTCCACAGAGCCAAATAGTGCTCGGTGCAACATGATTGGCCTGTGGCGGCTGTTATCACTTCCGATGTATTCCAAACCAAAACGTTCCGGCAAGTTGAAGTCACACTGAATGGTGCTGAGTTGCCACTTGCGACCAATCGCGTCTCGCACATCGATGTCAATCTTTGGTCCGTAGAACGCAGCATCGCCCTCCTTTACGGAGTACTCAACACCGTGGCGATTCAACGCTTCGCGCAGCGCAGTCGTTGCTTTATCCCAGATTTCGTCTGACCCCACCGACTTTTCCAAGTCGCGAGTCGACAGCTTGAACTCAAAATCATCGAATCCAAACTGACGAAGCACTGACAATACGAAATCAAGCAATGACGTAATCTCATCGGCCATTTGGTCTTCGGTGCAAAAAATATGACTATCGTCCTGTGTGAATCCACGAATTCGCAACAAGCCATGCAATGTTCCTGCACGTTCATAGCGGTACACCGTTCCCAATTCGAACAAACGGAGTGGAAGCTCGCGGTAACTGCGCTGACGATCGCGGAAGATCAAACAATGCATTGGGCAGTTCATCGGCTTTGGGTAGTACGTGCCGTTGTCCATTTCCATCGGCGGATACATTCCGTCCTTATAGAAGTGAAGGTGACCAGAAGTTTCGAACAACTGGGCGTTGGCAATGTGCGGAGTAAACACAAACTGATATCCGCCGTTTTGGTGGCGATAACGGCTGTAGTCCTCCATAATTTTTCGCACGATTGCGCCCTTTGGGTGCCACACCGCAAGACCGCCACCCAGCTCGGATGGGAACGACAAGAGGTCCATCTCCGTTGCAAGTCGACGATGATCGCGCTTCTCTGCTTCTGCAAGTCGAGTGATGTGTTCGTCAAGCGCGGACTTCGACTCCCATGCAGTGCCGTAGATGCGCTGCAACATCGGTCCCTTTTCGTTTCCGCGCCAATATGCACCAGCAACTTTCATTAAAGCAAAATGTCCAAGACGCGAAGTACTTGGAACATGTGGCCCGCGGCATAAGTCAACAAAACTTTCTGAATTGCGATACACGCTTACTGATCCATCGCCAGATACTTCACTTGCATCAGTACCATCTGCAGCACCAGTAGTCACTCGCTCAATGATTTCGCACTTGTACGGCTGATCCGCAAACAAAGCAAGAGCCTCAGCCGCACTCATTTCGGCGCGAACAAATGGTTGGTCAGCCTTGACAATTGCGCGCATGCGCTCAGTGATTGCTTCAAGGTCGTTGTCGCTGAATGTTTTGTTATCTGGAAGTTCAAAGTCGTAATAAAAACCGTCTTCAATGGCTGGACCAATGGTGAATTTGGCTCCAGGAAAATGCTGCAATACCGCTTGAGCCAACACATGGGCAGTTGAGTGACGAAGAACGTGCCTCCCGGCTTCCGAGTCTGCCGTAATGATCGCAACTTGTGCCCCATCGCTCAATGGCACCGAGATGTCGACCTCGTTTCCATTCACCACGGCAGCAAGCGCCGCCTTGGCAAGACGTGACCCAATGGACTGCGCTAAGTCAAGACCAGTAGACCCTGCCGGCAATGTTCGAACGGAACCATCTGGCAAGGTGACATCAAGAGTTGCAGCATTCATCGCCACACCAGTCTAGGTTCGCAGACCTTACGCAGACCGCCCTATTTCGCCGTGCCAACTGGGTCTATGCGCACTTCGCTCTGTTCTGATCGTTCTTCCTTTTGCTTGCCCGCATAGACATTTCGATATTGCTGACCTGTCATGGACTGGATTTCAAACATCACTTCGTCGGTCATTTCACGCAACACCAAGTGATCATCGCTTCGCTGCGCATATCGCTCAGGCAAAATCGGCTTGCCGATGGTGATTTTGACACGACCGCCAATTCGAGGAAACTTTGCATCAGGAGGTTGAATTTCGCGCGTGCCGACAATGCCAACGGGAAATATCGGACAATTCAGTTTTAACGCCAATCGAGCAGCACCAGTCTTACCTTTGTACAACATTCCGTCTCGGCTTCGAGTTCCTTCAGGAAAGATTCCAAACAGCTCACCGCGCTTCAACACATTCTCTGCAGCAATCAGTGCAGTTTGCGCTTTCTCTCCGCCTGCACGATCGATAGGAATCATTCCGAGTGCCGGAAACAAACGGCGCGTCTTCCACGAATCTAAGTATTCACTCTTTCCCACAAAGGAAATGTTTCGTGGCGCTTGAATGATGAGAAATGCCGAATCCAGAAAACTGATGTGATTAGCACACAAAATTGCTGGACCTGTTTCAGGAAGCTGTTCAAAACCTTGTAAGTCGAAACGCCATAAACGATTCGTTAACTCTCGAACTGCAGGACGTATTCGCGCTTGCAACTCGGTTGCTCCCGAGTACAAGGCGTCGACCCGCTTGGGCATTAAATGACGACCCCTAAAAGACGAGCGCTGTCTCCCACTGCGAGACCCTTGCTTGCAGCGGAATCGACAAGTGCGACAGCTGTTGGCGTGTCTAGATCACTGTCTAGTGCTGAACGCACCTCTCCATGCAGACCACTGTCGCCGTTCGAATCTCCGACTCGTGCTACCGATTTCCATTTCGACAGTCGAGCTTCATTGCGCGCCATGAGACCGTCATCCCATTCCCACTCAGTGCGGTAGTGATGTTCGATAAGTCCCAACCTAATTGCCATTGGGTCATGCTGGGTACGCAACTTGTCAACGAAAACCAAATTGCCGCGGCTCTTTGACATCTTGTGGCCGTCCATGGAAACCATTGCAACGTGCATCCAATGCTTCACGAACGGCTGACCAGTGGCAGCCTCTGACTGAGCCCGCTCGCACTCATGGTGCGGAAAAATCAAATCACTTCCACCACCGTGCAAATCAATGGTGGTACCAAGCTCTCGAAGCGCGAGTGCCGAACACTCAATATGCCAACCAGGACGTCCAGCGCCCCACATGGTGTCCCACGACGGTTCGTCCGAGGCCGAAGGATGCCACAACACAAAGTCGAGTGGATTGCGCTTGTGAGGATCGTCAACATTGCCGCCGCGTTCACGGGCCAACGCAATCATCGTTTCACGGCTGTAATGCGAGATACTGCCAAACTGCGGAAACTTCTCAACGTCGAAGTACACAGACCCGCCAGACTCGTATGCGAACCCGCGGTCAATGACCATGCCGATGAATCCACGAATGTCTGGGATTGCCGACGATGCACGTGGAGTGCTGTGCACGGGCAATGCATTTAATGCCGTCATGTCTGACTCAAATCGCGCTTCTTCTCCAGCGGCGAGATCAAGGTAATGCACCCCAAGTTCACGGGCTTTGGCGAAAAGTGGGTCGTCAACGTCGGTCACGTTGCGAACGCACTTCACTTGATGCCCCATATCAATAAGTCGACGTTGCAGCACGTCGTAAGAAATAAACGTGAAAGCATGACCCAAATGCGTTGCGTCGTATGGAGTGATTCCACACGTGTACATCAACACGGTCGGGTTTGGTGCAAACTCAACGATCTCTTGTTTTGCAGTGTCGTACAGCTTCATTGACACGTTGCTCAGTCCAATTTCATGTTTCGACCACTTTTTGGGTCAACATCAGGAATTCCTGTAAGACGCGGTGCCACTCGAGTTTTGTATCGCATGTTGAGTTGCAATAACACAGCGGTGAATGCTTCGAGCGCAAGTGCGTTTGACAAACGACCTGTGCTTAGAGGTCTGCATCCTGGAATCTGAGAAACCAGGTCGCTCACAATGTCAATCGCCTCCGGAAAGTCTGAACAGATCAACACATCGGAATCAACATGATGATTCAGGTTTCCAAGTTCCTTTGCAGGCAAGTGTTGCATCGCTGCCACGACGCGACTGTCAGGTATTTCAGCTTGCACGTGCGCGGCAATACTGCCACGCGGCGGCACTAAAGGTTGAAACTCTCTGCCAACTTTCACCAACGCGTTTGCCATAGTGACCACAACTTTGCCGCGAAGTGCATCTGCATATTCACCGACAATGGTTGCAGTTGAATCCCATGGAGTTGCAACCACGATCAAGTCACAATTAGCGGCATCCTCATTTGTGCCAGCTTCAATTTTCAGATTGTGGTCAGGCCATTGCGCAATAAGTTCCGCGACCTTTTCCTCTGAGCGTTCTTTCGACCGTGACCCGATCAGCACCTGATGTCCAGCAACACTCATTCGCAGGGCTAGCCCGCTTCCTGCTGGGCCGGTTCCGCCCATAATTCCAATCCGCATAGGTGAAGCCTTACACAAACCACACTCGGGAACTACGGTCATAGGCATGGGAATTTTGGATGGGAAAAACATTGTCGTTACTGGCGTGCTCACCGACGCATCACTTGCCTACGGGGTGGCAAAGTTGGCTCTTGAGGAAGGCGCCCAAGTGATGCTCACTGGAGCAGGACGCGGTCTTTCCATTACCGAGAGAACCGCACGCAAACTGAGCACCGATATCAAAGTGGTGGAGTTTGACGTCACAGTTGACGAACACATTGTCTCTGCTCGCGAAGCCGCCAAAGCACAATTGGGTCGCGTTGATGGCGTCTTGCATGCCATCGGTTTTGCTCCAGCCGTGTGCCTTGGAGATGACTTCATGGCAGCCCAGTGGTCGGACGTTTCAGTAGCCATGCAGATTTCTGCGTATTCACTGAAAACGTTGGCAGATTCGTTTGTGCCGTTGATGACAAGCGGAGGAACCATTGTCGGATTGGATTTTGACAACACCGTTGCATGGCCCGCATACAACTGGATGGGTGTTGCCAAGGCTGCACTCGAATCAACCAATCGATATTTGGCAAAAGAACTCGGAAGCAAGCAGATCCGCTGCAACTTGGTTGCCGCTGGCCCAATCCGCACCATGGCTGCAAAGTCAATCCCTGGTTTTCAAAAATTTGAAGATGTTTGGGACGATCGCGCTCCCCTTGGCTGGGACGTCAATGATTCAAGTGGGGTAGCCCGCACGTGTGTAGCCATGCTCTCTGATTGGTTTCCCTGCACCACCGCAGAAATTGTTCATGTTGATGGTGGCTTCCACGCAATGGGCGTGTAGACCAATAACGCTTGCGTAAACCCTTTACCTCTCTCGCGATTTGTTTCGCTTCACTCGTCTCGTGTTTGGCGCTGTCCTCACAGGTCGAAGCTGCAGCCAATGACCCATTGTTGGCGCAACAATGGGGAATTTTCGCTACCGGTATAGACCGAGTCTGGGCGGTAACAACCGGAAAAGGTGTAACTGTTGCTGTTGTTGATAGCGGAAGCGGTCCACACCCTGATCTCGCAGAGAATCTCTTGCCAGGTCGATCATTCATGAATTCAACCGAGACCCCAGATGGCAATGACGTCGACAACAGCGGACATGGTTCACATGTTGCAGGAATCATTGCTGCTGTTGCCAACAACGGCATAGGTGGATCCGGCGTTGCACCAAATGCAAAGATCCTGCCGGTCAAGGTTTTGGACCAAGCAGGTCAAGGTGACGCACGCGATGTTGCAGCTGGTGTTCGCTTTGCAGCCGATAACGGCGCAAAAGTGATTAACTTGTCGCTCGGTGGTGCGACCGAAAGTCCCAGTTTGTCTCAAGCAATTCAGTATGCAAACGATAAGGGAGCACTTGTCGTTGCCGCAGCGGGAAACGGTGGAGCATCGGATAAACCAAAATGGCCTGCATCACTTGACCTCACCATTGCAGTGACCGCAGTTGACTCCTCTAAGAATGCAACGTCGTTTGATCAGCGCGGTGATTACATCGATATTGCCGCTCCAGGAGCCAGCATCGTCTCTACCGCAAAGGGCGACTATGTGGCGTTAAGTGGCACAAGCATGGCAGCAGGTTTTGTTGCTGGTGCTGCGGCTTTGCTCTTTGCTGCTGAGCCACGAATTACAAATTCTCAAGTACGTGACATCTTGTTACGCACTGCAACCGATATCGGTGAACCAGGTCGTGACCAAACTTTTGGTGTCGGATTCCTGAACTTGGTCGCTGCGCTCGCCGAACTTCAACGAATATTCCCACCAGTTAATGCCCCGCAGGTAACAGCCGTAGGCCATGTCGGTGAAACACTCGTTCTCAATCTTGAGAACATCTCCGAAGTAAGCGCTGTGAAGTGGTTCCGATGCGAATCAACAGGACCTGCCGCAGCAGAGATCCCAGCAGACTGCATTGCGATTGCAAAAGCTACCAAGCGTTCTTACCGCACCTCACAAGCCGACGCGCGACGCACCATTCGTGTTGGCATTGAATACACACGCGCTGGCATTAAGCAGTTTGCAATCTCTGATGCCGTTGGTCCTTTCTTCCTAATCTGGCAAATTGGAAGCGAAGTCAAGTTGTCGAGCAGCACCAACCTTGCAAAACTTTTCAATTCATCTTCATCGGGAAGTCGAACATACAAAGTTTTGGGTGGTGCCTGTCGCATAACTGGATCCCGGTTAGTTGCACCGGCAGCACCTTCGGTCTGCCGAGTTCGCATGAATGTTGTAGCGCGTGCTCCATTTCCAAAACTCACCATTGTTGGTGACATCTCCGTTTCATAACTGCAAAGCAAAGGCGAACTCATGCCCAATCGGTTGGCCGATCAAACAAGCCCATATCTTCGTCAGCACGCTGACAATCCAGTTGATTGGTTCCCATGGGGTGACGAGGCTTTTGCTCAAGCCCGCGAGCGCAATGTTCCGATTCTTCTCTCGGTGGGATACTCCGCATGCCACTGGTGTCACGTCATGGCACATGAGTGTTTTGAAGATAATGAGACCGCAAATGTCATGAACAAGATGTTTGTCAACATCAAGGTCGACCGAGAAGAACGGCCTGATGTTGATGCCATCTACATGGACGCAGTGCAGGCAATGACCGGACGTGGTGGTTGGCCGATGACCGTCTTTTTGGCACCAGATGGAAAACCATTCTTCGGTGGAACCTATTTCCCTAAGCCTTCGTTTTTGCAACTCATGAACGCCATCACCGATGCGTGGAACAACCGTCGCGATGACATCAACAACAACATTGACGCATTGATGGAAGCACTAGAGCGCACGGCAAAAATTGAACAACATTCCGAGATTGCTGACTTCTCCACGTTTGAAAGTGCTGTCACTCAGCTGCGAGCAAGCTTTGACTCTGCTTGGGGTGGTTTTGGAAAGGCACCAAAATTTCCAAGCACTATGAATCTCGAGGTGCTCTTGCGCCAGCTACTTGCGGGTGAAGACAATGACCTTGAAAACATCGTCACCACTTCGCTTGATGCAATGGCTAGCGGTGGGATGTACGACCACATCGGTGGTGGTTTCTCTCGCTACAGCGTTGATGAAATGTGGCTAGTTCCCCACTTTGAAAAGATGCTCTACGACCAAGCGCTTCTCGCACGTGTCTATTTGCACGCGGGGATGCTGTTTGGCAATGAAACGTGGAAACAGGTTGCTCGCGAAACCATTGAGTATGTGTTGCGCGACCTCACACATCTCGATGGAGGTTTCTTCAGCGCCGAAGACGCCGACTCACTTGACGACAGCGGACACAGCCATGAAGGTCACTTTTATGTGTGGAGCCTTGACGAATTCACACACGTACTGCCTGAGCATCTTCACGATGCGGCAATCAACTGGTACGAAATCACCGCACTTGGAAACTTTGAAGGTAAAAATATTCCCGCGAGACTTCATCATCGCGGCGATCTCCTGCGCCCATCTGAAATTGAAGAGGCCCGAGTCATTCTGTTCAATCACAGAAATTCTCGTAAACGCCCACTTCTCGATGACAAGGTGCTCACCGAGTGGAACGCAATGATGCTTGCGACACTTGCCGAAGCGGCCTTCTTATTTGAAAATCATGAGTGGTTGCAAGCCGCAATTCGTAATGGCGAATTTCTTGTGCGCGAACTCCGCAATACAAATGGCAACTGGCACAGAAGCTGGCAAGAATCGGGTTCCCCACAGGCACGGCACAGTGCCCTTGCTGCCGACCTCGCCCAACTAATTGATGCCTTTACCCGGCTTGGTGAAGCAAGTGGACAAGCACGATGGATCACCTATGCGCAAGAGGTCGCTGACGAACTGCTCAGTCAGTGTTGGGATGCTGTGAACGGCGGATTGTTCACCACACCTGACAACGGTGAACAACTCATCGTTCGTCAAAAGGATGTCATGGACAATGCAACGCCATCGGCAAATTCAACTGCAGCACATGCGTTATACCGACTTGGCGCACTGACGGGCAACAGTCGATACACCCAACATGCCGACCAAATCTTGCGACTCCTCGCACGCATCACAACCAGCGCACCATCGGCTTTTGGCAATCTGCTTGCCTCCGTTCATCTCCGTCACGCAGGAATTACCGAAGTTGCACTGCCTGGCAACCAACCAAGCATGTTGCGCGAACTTCGCAAACGGTGGTTACCAACAATCGTGCTGGCTTGGGGTGAACCATATGACTCTCCACTGTGGACAGACCGAAATCCGGACTCCGCCTATGTGTGCAAAGAATACGCATGCCTGAAACCAGCCACGTCTCCAGAAGACTTTGTGGAAACCTTGCGCGTCGCGCTCGCCTAAGCCTTCACCACCTGGATTGATGTATCGCGTCATCAATAGACATACGTGAGCGTGTAGCGCTCCTGCCTGTTTCATCGTTTTGCACTGCATGGCCAATCGCAATCGCACCAAGCAATTGCATGTGCTCAGGAACACCAAGCCGTGTACGTAACTGCTGCTCGCCGTTAAACACCGCAAAGAACAGCGCGCCAAGACCAGCGTCGTGTACCGCAAGCAGTAACGACATCACTGCAAACGAACCATCCACCGTCCAGTACGGCGTCGGCCATGCATGTACTCCCTCGCCCAACCCGGTCGCTTGCTTATCAGGCTCGGCATAGCGTGCAACGTAAGCAAGTGGGTCGACAAACGGAAGAATGATCACTGGGGCATCAAGAAGTTGTTTCCAACGAAAGGTTGCACGCTTATCCAAAGGAAGTGTGTCGTTCCAGAATTCGGCAACATCATCGCCCGTAAGAACGACATAGTGCGTGCCTTGAGTCTTCCCAGCCGATGGAGAGCGCATCGCTAAATCAATTAAAGAACGCAACATCTCATCACCTATTGGTTGAGAAAGAAATGCCCGTGTCATTCGACGGGTACGAACTAGATCGGTGAACTTCACCGCTACAACCGTTAGTGCTTTTCGAGTTTGCCAAGCTTGGCGAGCGACTCCGCCATGGTCCAACCATGAACAATGAGTACTCCACCCTTGGATTTCGTTACGCCCTTGAATTGTGCAGCAACATCTGGATTCACTTTTTCTGGTTTCGTTGATTCATGATCAAGAAAGCCACTGTGCCCATTTGACTTCACAATAAAACTTTGTTCGTCGTAAGTGGACTCAACGCCGAATCGACGAGCGAGTCGCTTGCCCCATGCTCGCTCTTCGCCAACTGCGCGATGACCTGGACGAGGGATCATCTCGGTAAGGGCTTTAAACGATTCGAGTCCATCGGCGCTCAAAAAGCGTGAACCGACAACTACGTCTTCGTCAGGGAATGCCATAAGCGCACGGTGATAGGCCTCGGTCATGAGTCCTTTAAGCACAGCATCACGCTTTGGAGTGCGCTTTACGCTCATCATGCCAAGCAATACACACGGTGTTCCACCAATGCGCTCGAGCGTCGAAAATGTGAATCCATGAACCTTGCCACTGATCTTGGCGCTAGTGAACAGCACCCAGTCTTCCTTGGCCTTGGTAATTGCGGCTAACTGGAAGTAGCCACCCATGGCCGCCAGTTCTTCGAGTTCAATTTCTGTAAGGGACGCACAATCACGCGTTTCAACCTCAACAGACATGCCTACAGTCTGCCAGCAAAAATGTCATTTGAGACGGGCCAACACAACACACTCGCCCGTATCGGGAAATCGCCTATTCGATATAGGCGTTTTCGCCAAACTCGGTGCGCAATACGCCGATAGCCCGATCAACATTGACATTGAATTCAGAACTCAGTCGCAACACATTCTCTGGCCCTAGATGCAAATACACAGGAGATGTTCCTGGATATTCCAGCAGAGTGGACTTCAACGTTTCAATGTTGGCTTCTGACAACATCTGGGCTGCGATCTTGAGGTGTAGTGAGTCTTGGAAAGCACGCAAACCCTCCAACACGGTGATGTCCATGGCCATGAAGCCGACCCGATTGTCGTCTCGTTTGTCGAGCCGCCCGCGCACCGACACCAAAATGTCATCAGCAAGCTGATGTCCAAACTTTTGCAAAGTCTTTGGGAACAAGGTGACTTCGACTGAACCTTGCAAGTCTTCCAACTGGAACGTTGCCATCTGATCGCCTTTACGTGTGTATTTGCGCGCAAGTCCGTTGATGATTCCACCAATCACGATGAACGCACCGTCGTCACGCTCTAGCGCTTCAGGAATAGAACAGTCAACGCGACGACGCAACGCCCCCTCAATTCCCATGAGCGGGTGATCGGATACATACAGTCCGAGCATTTCCTTCTCAAACTTCAACTGCTCGGTCTTATCGAATTGTAAATCAGGAATGCTTTGGCGCTCAGAGAATCCTTCTGTTTCATCTCCTAAGTCACCGAACAAACTCATCACGCCCTGATCTCGTTCGCGGCGACGCACCATGGTGTTGTCAATAATGGATTCAAAAACCGAGAGCAGCCCCTTACGTGGGTGACCGAGTTTGTCGAAGGCTCCAGCCTTAATGAGCGACTCAATGGTGCGCTTGTTCAGTGCTTGTTCTGGAACACGTTCTGCGAAATCATAAAACGATTCAAACTCACCGTGCGCATCACGATGTTCAATTATCTGTCGAACAAGACCTTCGCCAACGTTGCGAATAGCACTGAGCCCAAATGCGATCTGCTGTTCGTCACCATTGATGATTGGTTCAAAGTTGACACCTGAGCGATTGATGTCAGGAGTCAACACGGTGATGCCACTCGTTCGTGCATCCGATAAATACACCGCTGCTTTTTCGTAGTTCGCTTTCACGCTGGTTAGCAAGCACGCCATGTATTCCACTGGATAGTGAGCTTTCAGATATGCAGTTTGATACGAAATGAGTCCGTATCCGTACGCATGACTCTTGGCAAATGCGTAGTCAGCAAACTTCACAATGGTGTCAAACAGCTCTTCTCCAAGCTCTACCCCGTAACCGGTGCTTTCACATCCAGCAACGAAGCTTCCACGCGCTTCTTCCATTTTCTCTGGAATCTTTTTTCCACACGCTTTGCGTAGGTTGTCTGCTTCGGCCATGGAGAAGCCGGCAAACTTCTGCGACACGCGCATGAGGCTTTCCTGGTAGATCATGAGTCCGAATGTGTCACCTAAAACATCGGCTGCGTCATCGTGGAAATACTGAATCTTTTTGCGTTTGTTCTTGTAGTCGGCAAAATCGTTGTGCATGTTCGCACTCATTGGGCCCGGGCGATACAGCGCGAGCACGGCAGAAAGATCCTCAAAACGTTCCGGAATGAGCGACTTAAGCAAAGCCCTCATCTGCACCGATTCCAATTGAAACACGCCAATGGTGTCTCCCCGAGACAACAACTGATACGTCGCTTTGTCATCCATTGGAATTGCATCTATGGAGAAATTCTCGTCGCGAGTCTTGCGAATCATGGTGTTGGCATCTGAAATCACGTCCAGGTTGCGCAATCCAAGAATGTCCATCTTCAACAGACCAAGGTCTTCAACGCCGTGCATTTCGTATTGCGTTACTACCGGGGCGTCCTCTGGCGCTTGGCCTTGTTCTGGTTTGCGCTGAATTGGCAGATACTCAGTCAGTGGTTCTTTCGTAATCACCACTGCAGCAGCATGTATTCCAACTGATCGTTTCAAGCCTTCAAGACCTCGCGCAACATGAACGATTCGCTTTACATCCGAATCGACTTCACACAGTGCGCGCAAATCTGCTGCCGCTTGGAATCCAGCCTTATGCTTGCTGTCCTCTTCAAAGCAGTACTTCAACGGCGTGTCGCGACCCATCACCAAAGGCGGCATGAGTTTGGCAATCTTGTCACCAAGTGGGTACGGATACCCAAGTACTCGAGCCGCATCGCGTACAGCGTTGCGCGCCTTAATCGTTCCGAAGGTAATGATTTGCGCGACGTGATCGCGTCCGTACTTATCGGCTGCATAGCGAATCATTTGATCGCGATAGCGCGAGTCGAAGTCCATATCAATATCTGGCATTGAAATTCGGCTTGGATTGAGGAATCGCTCAAAAATGAGGTCGTACTTAATTGGATCTAGGTCGGTAATCCGCAAGCAATAGGCAATCGCGCAACCAGCGGCAGAACCACGACCAGGTCCAACACGAATATCTTGCTCACGCGCATAGCGAATGAGGTCCCACACGATCAGGAAGTACGAACTAAAGCCCATGCCTCCGATGACTTCAAGCTCATAGTCAAGTCGTTGTGTTACTGATTCTGGGAGTTTTTCTCCCCAACGTTCGTGGGCACCTTTATATGCCAAATGGCGCAAGTAGTCACCGTCGCCCGAGAATCCTTCCGGAATGGGAAAGTGTGGCAACACCGAATTACCAAATGGAATATCTAGTTCTGCACGCTCTGCTATCCACAGCGTGTTGTCGCATGCAGCAGGGACTTCACGGAAGAGATATCGCATTTCCTGCGCAGACTTCAAGTAGTGCTCGGTGCCTTCAAACTTAAAACGGTTTGGATCCGCAATTGTGCAACCAGTCTGTACACACAACAGCGCATCGTGAGCTTCGTGATCCTCCCGATGCGTGTAGTGAGTGTCGTTCGTTGCAAGCAGTGGTGCACCGATCTTCTTAGCTAGCTCAATTAATTGCGGATTGGTTTGATGCTGCTCTGCGATTCCGTGATCTTGAATTTCAATAAAGAAGTTGTCTTTCCCAAAAATGTCCTGCAACCTGCCAGCGTCGGTCTCAGCACCTGAGATGTCACCCTTCAACATCTTCTGCAACACGTGACCACCAAGACATCCACTCGTTGCGATGATGCCCTCGCTGTGCCGTTGCAACAACTCCCAGTCCATTCGCGGCTGGTAGTAGTAACCCTCAAGAAATGCAAGGCTCGACAACTTGATCAGGTTCTTGTAACCAATGTTGTTTTCAGCGAGCAAGGTGAGGTGGTAGTACACCTTCCCACCGCTTTCGGTTTCACCGCCAGAGTCATCTATGCGTCCTCGTCGCGATGGTCGCTCCGAACGATGTTCGTGAGCCATATACGCTTCGGTACCGATAATTGGCTTGATGCCTTTTTCTTTACATTGCTTGTAGAAATCAACGACGCCATACATGTTGCCGTGATCAGTCATTCCAAGCGCTGGCATGCCTTCGGCCGCAGCTTTACCAACTAATTCATCTAGCCGTGATGCGCCATCCAGCATCGAAAATTCGGTGTGAACATGTAAGTGGGTAAACGAATCCGCCATTACAGGTACGTACCAGGACGATCATTGCCCATCCCTGGTTCGGCGGACCCTGGAAGCTGTCGCATTTGCTCAAGCTGTTGACGTGCTGCAATTTGCTGCGCAAAGAGCGTCGCTTGAATGCCGTGAAACAATCCTTCAAGCCACCCAACAAGTTGGGCCTTGGCAACTCGGAGCTCGCCTTCCGATGGCACTACTCCGTCGCGAAACGGCAAGGCAAGCGTGCGCAACTCATCTGCGAGATCTGGCGACAACGCTTCGGTGAGTTCAACGATTGAGCGTTCGTAAATTTCAGCAAGTCGTTCGCGGCTTGGCGCATCAAGGTTCATTGAGTGCACCTCATCAAGCAATTGCTTAATCATGGATCCAATCCGCATGACTTTGGCGGGCGCGGTGACACCAACCGATTCATCTACCGGCGGCAAGGGAACATCAAGTCCCACAACTTCTGGATTACCAGTTGGCTGATTTTTTGGCGTTTCGTTCGCAGACATGTCAGGCAAGTATGGCTTTCTCAGCGTGCAATTGCCAGTAAGGGCACATCAATTTCCGCATCGGTGAGCGACCCATGACGACAGACCAATGAATATGAGCCAGAATCGAGTGGTTCGTCAAAGCTGGTAGCGCTAAATGGCACCAAGGCAACATCTCCCAGACGCTTGCGTGCCACGTCAGTTACGCGCTTGCCAAACCATTGCTGTTCACAGGCTTCGTCTCGTGACACTACCCAAGCCTCTTTTGCGTGATGCTGTTTCGCGGCTTCCAACAAGTCATTCTCGGCGCCTGACTTTGCATGCAACCATCGGAAACGTCCTTCTCCAGACTGATGCGTAATTCGAGACAACACATCAGCATGCGGCGTCTGCGTGTTCTGCCCCACATGCACCTGACCGTGGTCCGCTGTAACCAACAACACCGAGCCGGGCACTAACGCTTCTGCAACATCGGCAACCAATCGATCTGCATTTCGTAACTCGGCGTTGTAGTACTCACCAAATCCTCGCTCGTGAGCAATTTTGTCGACACCGTCGTAATACGCGTAAATAAATTTCTGACCGCTACGTAACAGTTGGCCGATTTGCACAGCGATGCTGGAAGCCGCACGCCAGCCCATTGGTCGCGAACCGCGTAAGTGAGCTTCAGTAAATGCCGATCCCTCAAGTTCTGCCTTGCTCAACACGGGTACCGCGGCTCCCATGAACGGCGGACACGGCTGCACCAAATCAGGTGGATAGGTCGTACGTAGATCACCTTTGTCGTCGCCCCATCGCAGCATTTGCACAACGTGACCACCAAGGTCAATGCGGTAGCCCATCATTCCGTGCTCGCCAGGCGTCAACCCGGTCGCTATCGAAGTGAGAGCAGTGACGGTCGTAGTTGGTGCAACGCTCGTGATGGAGCCCCCTTGCATGCTCGAAAGCATTGGCGCATGTTGCTGATGCTCACGCAATTGATGCCAGCCAAGGCCATCCAGTACCAACAGCACTACTTGGTTCGCGCCTTGTACGCATGCAGGCATCCACCGAGGCAATTCCTGAGTTCCTCGTGGTCCGAGTAGGGCGGGAATCAGACCCGCTATTGAGCCACCTTGGTAGTCGGGGACTCGCGGCGTAGGCACCCGATCTACACTACAAGAGTGCGTGTATCTACTCGGGGTGACTATGCGTGTCGAGCACTGTTGTCACTAGCCCTTCACGCCGACGATCAAGGGCCAACCTCTGTACGCGACATCGCTACACGCACCGCACTACCCCAGCCTTACCTCGAACAAATCTTGCTCGTGCTCAAAGGTGCTGGCCTTGTGAAATCAAAACGTGGTGTTGGCGGTGGATATGTTTTGGCTCGCCCGGCTGAGGAAATTCTGCTTTCTGAAATCATCGCGGCGGCCGACGGACCAATCACGCTCGGAGATTTTGGACAACCCCACCAAGATGGCGCTTGTGACCACGAGGGGCATTGCGTATTGCTCGCTATCTGGAATGTTGCTGGCGAACACATGCGCCAGCACTTAGCTGATTACACGTTGGCAAAAATTGCGCAAGCCGCTCGCGGCACCGCGCAGTGGCCAGAACTCCATCACTAGTTGTTATTCGCAGCGGTTGACTACTGCTTGCATGTCGTCTGGAACAGGCGCCTCAAAGATCATCACTTCACCAGTAGTTGGATGAGCAAAACTGAGTTTTGCAGCATGCAACATGGGGCGGGGCGAAGACAATGAACTTCTTGCGCCTCCATACGTTGAGTCACCAACGACTGGATGCCCAATTGAGTCAAGGTGTACTCGAATTTGATGGGTGCGTCCGGTCTCTAATTGGCATTCAACAAGCGAACATGGTTGAGGTAGTTCAAATACTTTCTTCACGTCGTAATGAGTGCGCGCAAACTTGCCGTCAATCACTACCGCCATTTTCGTCGGATCCCGTTGATCGCGACCAATCGGTGCGTCAATGAGGCCCGTCGCTACTTCTGGATGTCCCCACACCAATGCAACATACACTCGCGTTACATCGCGACGTGTAAGCGCATCAACCAGCGAGTCGTAAGCAACTTGTGATCGAGCCACCACCATCAATCCACTCGTTCCCGCATCAAGTCGATGCACCACTCCTGGGCGAAGTTGATCTCCAACCGAGGCAACTTCTGGGTACAGCGCCAAAATTCCATTCACCAAAGTTCCGTTCGGATTCCCCGCACCTGGGTGAACAACAATTCCAGGCGCTTTGTTCACAACAATCACATCGTCATCGGCATAGACAATGTCCAACACCACTGAGGCATCACCCTGAGGCAATTCCTTCTCAGGAATCATCGAGGTATTGATGGTTACCTCTTGCCCCTCTTTCACTTTCACCTTGCCAGGTACACCTGCAACGCCATCCAAAGTGACTCCGCCCAATTCAATGAGCATGGCCGTGCTGGCACGACTGATATCTGCAATGAGCGCCACCACGCGATCTAGTCGCTGTTCATGTAGTGCCGCAGGAATGGTTTCGATAAGCACTAGTGATTTCCTTCTGACGTTTCAGGTTTTGTAGTGATCATGTTGAAGGCCACAGCGATTGCGCCACACACAATTCCGATGTCAGCCACGTTGAACACCGGCCACCAACGAAAATCAATGAAATCAACTACGGCACCACCCATGAATCCACTACCTCTGAACACTCGATCGAGAACGTTGCCTGTCGCTCCACCAATGATGCAGCCCGTTGCGATGAGCGACACCACGTTGCTCTGCTTGCGCATGGTCAGCAACAAAATGCCAATCACCACAATCGCGAGCATGCCGATAAATGGCCCAACATTTGTGCCAGTCGAAAAGGCCATTCCGTCGTTACGGGTTAATGCCAAGTGCAGAGTCCAAATGATGTGAATGTCACGCCCATCGGATAGAGCCGAGACTGCCCAACCCTTTGTGAGAATGTCAAGAACAAGGACTACCAGCGCAGCGCCTGCTCCAATCCAACTCGTGCGCACTCGCGCAAATGTTGTGGTCATCGACGACCGATGCCGCCAACCCGCTCCAATACCGATTCAGTTGTCCATGGAATGGCCTTTAACCGCTCGCGCGGAATTGGTAAGCCACTATGCACGGAGTAGCCATATTCGCCACTCACGATGCGAGCAAGCGCGGCATCGATCTCTTCCACTTCTTGGCGCGCCTGTGCCGACAACATGAGGTCGCGTTCGCGTTCTACCACCATGGTGTCGCCTTCACCGCCTTCTTCATCAAACTGCACATCGCCCATTTCAACATCTTCAATCATGGCGTTAGCTTCGTCTTCCAAACGCACCGCTTGCTTTGTAAGCAACGAGCGCTTTTCTAACAGCGCTTCGCGTTGAGCAGTCAAGAACTTCAGATCAAATTCTTTCGTTGCTTGAATACCATCCACGAACTCGGTCTTGACAATAACTGGACGAGGTGGTGGCTCTGGCTTGCGCTTTGCACGCAACGCAGCTTCGCGAGCCGCTTCCTTTTCTGCAATTGCTGCTAGACGCGCTGCTTCTTTTGCCTCACGTTGCGCTTGTTTTTCCTTTTCTTCAGCCTCACGTTGTGCTTGTTTTTCCGCCGCAAGCCTGGCCTTTTCTTTCGCTTTTTCTTTGTCGGCTATTGCTTTTGCTTTTGCCTTTTCCGCGAGTTCCTTCTTCTTTGCAGCAGCGATTCGTTTCTTTTCTAATTCGCGCTCGCGCATTTGCTTTTTGCGCAATGCATCAGCCGCCTTTTTTGCATCGGCCTTCTTCTTTGCTTCTGCTTTCTTTTGAGCTTCAATCTTTTTCTTCAGCGCAATCTTTTTGGCAAGTTCTGCCTTCTTGCGATCAGCAGCCTTTTTTGCCTCGATCTTCTTCTTTGCTGCCGCCTTCTTGGCTAGCTCAGCCTTCTTGCGATCAGCAGCCTTCTTCGCCTCAATCCGCTTCTTCTCGGCCGCCTTCTTGGCTATCTCGGCTTTCTTTTTCGCTGCTGCCTTCTTGGCTATCTCGGCTTTCTTTTTCGCTGCCGCAGCCTTATTGTTCATTGGCTTTTTGGCAGCAGACTTCTTCTTCGCCACTGACTTTTTGGGTGCAGATTTCTTCTTGGCGGCTGGTTTCTTGGAAACCGGCTTCTTCTTGGATGGTTTTGATGGCATAACTACCTCCCTGACTTGGCGCTTCACCGTAGTCGTTCCACGGCAACATAAATGGGAGTCCCATCCAAGTCCGTGGTTCGCGATGCGTCCGCATTATAGGACAGGCGCTCCGCAAGGGTTTCTGCACAGATGTAGTCCGCAAATGGGGCCACCTGTTGGGCAACATCTTCGGGCAATCCGAGGATCAAATGAATTCGATCAGACACCCCAAGATCAGCCTCACGGCGTGTTTGTTGCACAATTCGCACGATGTCGCGCGCAGTTCCTTCTGCCAAGAGTTCTGGAGTTAGTGCAATATCTAGCAGCACCACTCCCTTGCCGTCTGGCAAAGCTGAACTTGCAGTTGTTTCTGCATCGCCAACCGCAGCCAATAGCTTGAGCTGATATTCATGCGGCTGAAGTTCGTAACCGCCTGCAATCACCACATCGCCCTGTTGTTTCCAGTCGCCCTTCTTCACGGCAACGATCACTTTCTGAGTGTCGCTACCAAGTCGTGGCCCTAGCGCTGCTGGAACAACCTGCAATTCGTGTCGCGCAACTCCAGCAACATCTGTAGTCAGTTTCACTTCGCGTACGTTCACTTCTTCCGTGATGATCGACTCGAACGGATGTAGCCCAAGTGCCAGCGGTGAAGCGACGGTAAGGCTGGCAAGCGGAAGCCGCACTCGACGAGAATGTGATTTCCGAAGCGACAACGTTGTTGAACACACATCACGAACCTGGTCCATCACGATTACCAATTGGTTGTCGACAGGAATGTCTGCTGCAACTGGCCACTTGGTCAGGTGCACGCTGCGGTTACCCGTAAGTCCGATATATACCTGCTCGGTCATTAATGGCAACAACGGCGCTGCCACCCGTGTCAGCACATCGAGAACGGTGTGCAAGGTATTAATTGCTTGTTGATCGCCCGCCCAAAAACGATTACGACTGCGCCGAATGTACCAATTTGTCAGTACATCAAGAAACGTACGAACGTGTTGACATGCGTTAAACAGGTCATAGGCATCCATACTTACCGTGGTGTCGTTCACCAAGTGATGCAGCTTTGAAAAAATGTAGGCGTCCAACACATTGTCGGACGAGTAGTCAACCTTGCCTGACTTTCCTTCGGCGTTGGCATAAAGCGACAAGAAATACCAGCTGTTCCACAATGGCAACATCACTTGTCGCACGGTGTCGCGAATACCTTCTTCGGTTACTGCAAAGTCTGAACCACGCAGAATTGAAGATGACAGCAAATACCAGCGCATGGCATCTGCGCCATAATTGTCGAACACACCCATTGGGTCTGGGTAGTTGCGCAAACTCTTCGACATCTTTTGCCCATCAGCACCCAGAACAATGCCATGGCTCACACACGTTGAAAACGCTGGACGATCGAATAACGCGGTTGCCAACACGTGCAAGGTATAGAACCAGCCTCGTGTTTGGCCAATATATTCAACGATGAAATCCCCAGGATTGTGTTGCTCGAACCATTCCTGATTTTCAAACGGATAATGCACTTGCGCAAATGGCATGGATCCGCTTTCAAACCAACAGTCCAACACTTCCGGTACGCGACGCATCATGGATTTGCCTGATGGGTCATCTGGGTTTGGGCGCACCAGGTCGTCAACTACGGGTCGATGTAATTCTGTTACCTTCACGCCGAAGTCGCGTTCTAGCTCTGCAACGCTTCCGTACACGTCAATACGAGGGAACTCTGGGTTGTCACTACGCCACACAGGAATTGGAGAGCCCCAAAAGCGATTGCGACTGATGTTCCAATCACGTGCGTTTTCAAGCCACTTTCCAAAGCTTCCATCTTTGAGATGTTCTGGCACCCAACGAATTTCTTGGTTTAACGCCACCATGCGGTCTTTCACCGCAGTCACATTGACGAACCATGAACTCAAGGCCATATAAATGAGTGGCTTGCCCGTACGCCAGCAATGCGGATACGAGTGATCGTAGGTTTCGTGACGAAGAACTACTCCACGCTCTTTAAGCGCACGAATAATGAGTGGGTTCGCTTCGAATACCTGAATGCCTGCATAGTCGGGTACTTCCTGTGTGAACTCACCTCGGCTATTAACCGGAACTACGAGTTCAATACCGTTCTCTTTGCACACTTGATAGTCATCTTCACCAAAACCCGGCGCCATGTGCACCACTCCAGTTCCGTCTTCAGTGGTGACAAACTCGCCGCCAAACACACGGAATGCACCAGGGCGACCGGAAAAATATGGAAAGAGTGGCGTATAACTTTGGCCAACAAGCTCAGATCCGCGAACAGTTCCAATTACCTCTGCACCATCAAGTTCTTTTGCATAGGCAGACAAACGCGCTTCAGCCAACACATACACCTTGTCGTTATGACGAACACGTACGTAGTCAACATCTGGTGCAACTGCTAAGGCGAGGTTGCTCGGCAAAGTCCACGGTGTCGTCGTCCACGCCAATAGGTTGTCGCCAGACTCCAGACAAAACGCAACGGTAAGTGCTGGGTCTTGCACCATTTTGTACGCATCGTCCATGCGTGTTTCGGTATTGGACAACGGTGTTTCGAGAGCCCATGAATATGGCAGTACGCGAAAGCCTTCGTAGATCAGGCCTTTATCCCACAGCGCCTTGAATGCCCACATGACACTTTCCATGTACGGCGTGTCGAGAGTTTTGTAGTCGTTGGCAAAGTCGACCCAACGGGCTTGACGAGTGACGTACCGTTCCCAATCCGCCGTGTATTGCAAAACCGAAACTTTGCAGTACTCATTGAACTTGTCAATGCCGTAGTCGGTGATTGCTTGAGTTCCAGAAATACCAAGTTGGCGTTCTGCTTCAGCTTCTGCTGGCAGACCGTGACAGTCCCATCCGAAGCGACGCTCTACTCGCTTACCGCGCATGGTCTGGTATCGAGGCACAGCGTCTTTAACGAAACCTGTAAGTAAGTGTCCATAGTGCGGAAGACCATTTGCAAACGGCGGGCCGTCGTAAAACACAAATTCGTTGGACGCATCACCAGTTGCAGCATGCTGCTCGATTGAGGCAGCAAAGGTGTTGTCTTGTTGCCAAAACTTCAGCGTTTCGGTTTCAATTGCCGGAAAGTTCGGCTGCGGATCAACTTGTGGATACGTCACGGTGCGTAAGTGTACGACTTCGTTACTCTCGGTTCATTGCTGTCAGCAAATGACGTTTTGCAGAATCGAAAGTCCGATCACCACAACGATTGGCGATAAATCAAGCGGACCAACGAGTGGAAGTGCACGTTGAACCGGCAATAGCACCGGATCGGTGATCTGGTAAATAATGCGTGAAATCTGCCCGAGTGCGCCGTTTGGGTTTGCGGGAAACCACGACAAAATCACTCGTGCGTATACCAAGAAAATGAAAATCTCAAGTAAGCGACAAAGAATAAACACGTCAGCCGCGCGGCGAACTTGCGCCAAATGGCTTAATGAGGAATACGCCAGGAGAAACCTTTTCCATGGTTCCTTGCATTCCGTAAATCAAACCACTGGTGAAATCGAGCAAACGTCGAGCCACTTCACTATCAGCCGAACCAATGTTCAATAACACAGAGTTGCCATTCTTAAACAGGTCAGCAACTTCTTTCGCTTGGTCGTAACGAGTGGGTCGCACTTCAACTGGTTGTGCAGAGTTTGTGGAGAGTGGACGAACTGTTGGCTGTGCACGAAGCCCGCTCGTCGAGGGACGCACTTGCACACTGGAGTCATCACGCTGTTGCGGAGCGCGCGTGTTCACGCCACGAGGAGCTCGGGGCGCTCGCTGATCGACAAGGTCGTCTTCATATTCTTCGTAGTCGTCGTACTCTTCTTCTTGGCGAATCATGCGTCCGCGCGGTTCGGGGCGTCGGCGCGGCAAAGGGCGTTCAACCGCAACCGAAGCGTCATAATCGTCGTACGCGTCATCTGGACCAAGACCCAGATAATCCATGGCTCGTCTAAACATTGACATCAACCAAAGGTTACAACAAGTTACCTATGCGGTGATGGACGGTTGCCGAAAAGGGCTGAACCCACTCGAACCATGGTGCTTCCCTCTTCGATTGCAATCTCGAGATCGCCAGTCATGCCCATGCTGCACTGTCGCAATCCGTGTTCATCGACCAAGGTGCGAAGCGCGCGAAAAACAGTGCGCGTCACGATGGGGTCTTCGTTCGTTGGCCCGACTGTCATCAGACCTAAAACGTCAATTCCCAAGTCTTGAGCTGCACGAGACAAGTCCCCAACTTCCGCTGGCGAGCACCCACCTTTGCCCGCTTCGTCCGTCAAGTTCACCTGGAACAACACCCGCGCAGGGTGCGGTGAGCGCTTGGCGATTTCTGAGAGGATCGAAAGCCGATCGACCGACTGCCAGACATCAACAATTCCGGCCAATTGCTTGATCTTGTTTGACTGCAGTTGTCCTATGAAATGCACGGGTAAACGGTCGGCCAATGCCACCTCGGCAGATTTCGCAACAACCTCCTGCGCATAGTTTTCGCCAACCGCGTCGCAGCCCGCAACCTGCGCAAACCGCCATGCTTCAGGTCCAAATGTCTTAGTCACCCCAACGATGGCAACATTGACTCCACCAGCATGAGTAATTCTTTTGCGCAGTGAAGCAACAGCCTCGCTAACGCTTCGTTGGTCCAACGTGAGAATTACTTCAGGAACGAAGGTACGTCAAGACCGTCATCATCGTCGCGCAGCGGGTCTTCACCAGCACCGAACAACTCTTTCAAACGACTTCCGCGCTGTTCTGGAATGCGACCAGTATCAACCGCACGCGGTTCACGCTGACGTGAACTCGTGTTGTCGACACGATCAAAACCGGCAGCAATCACAGTGATTTTGACCTCATCATCGAGTTCATCATCAATGACCGAACCGAAGATGATGTTTGCATCAGGGTGCGCAACCGCATGAATGATTTCAGAAGCAGTGTTGACCTCAAACAATCCGAGATCTGAAGGACCAGCGATGTTCAAGAGAATTCCGCGAGCACCTTCAACCGACGATTCAAGCAACGGCGAGTTGATAGCGGCATTCGCGGCAACAGTGGCACGATTGTCTCCAGTTCCTCGACCAATTCCCATCAGCGAAGTACCTGCGTTCTTCAGAATCATTTTCACATCAGCAAAGTCGGTGTTAATGAGACCAGGAGTCATGATCAAACCCGTGATTCCTACCACTCCGTCCAACAGCACTTGGTCTGCTGAAGCAAACGCAGCCAACAAACTGGTCTTATCGCTTGAAATCGCGAGCAATCGCTCGTTTGGAATGACGATAAGTGTGTCTACCTTTTCGCGAAGCTTTGAAATACCTGCTTCTGCTTGCAACGCACGACGACGACCTTCAAAATTGAACGGCCGTGTAACGATGCCAACAGTGAGTGCACCTGCTGCGCGAGAAATTTCTGCAATAACTGGAGCCGCACCAGTTCCCGTTCCGCCACCTTCGCCTGCGGTGATGAACACCATGTCGGCACCAGCAACGAGCTCTTCAATTTCTGCGCGACTTGACTCTGCTGCTTCACGACCAACTTCAGGATCGCTACCTGCACCAAGACCACGAGTGAACTCGCGACCGATGTCGATCTTCACTTCTGCGTCGCTCATCATGAGCGCCTGCGCATCAGTGTTTATGGCAATAAACTCAACGCCCTTCATTCCAGAGTCGATCATGCGCTGCACAGCATTAATGCCGCCGCCACCCACGCCAATCACCTTGATCACTGCAAGAAAGTTGTGCGGTGCTCCAGCCATATTGTTCATGCCTCCGTTAACGAGTACTCGATATATGAGAAACGCCTGTAATGACGTCGCTCACGAGGCTAGTTGACCAACAAGGCTTGCATTGGAAGCCTCAAATATTGGGTCACAACTACGGCGAAGACACCACGGGGGTTCCAGAGGACACATCGATACCTGCGATCTGGTTGATGTCCTGGCGGCGCAGAATGACGACAACATTGACGAGCTTGTTCCGCAGGTCTACTGGCTCGCCAAACTTCACAACCGCCCCAGTCAGCAGGGTCATCGTTACCTGGTTAGGTCCATTAACGCCCATGTTTTTGACCACCGGTCGAATCTCATCTGGCAACGACATCGCTAGCTGGGCCGCAGCCTTATATGACTCTGAAGCCATCGCGCCGGCAATCAAATTTGGCCCAATTCCATCGATCAGCATGTACTCGGTTGGACGACCATTCACTACTGCAAGCACACGACCATCCTGGTCAATCACTCTGCCCTGGTTGTCTACGCCAAGGAACCACGCAACTGGAACTCGCTCATTGATTTCAATCACTGCTCGACTTGGAAGATAGGTCTTGATCCGCACCGACTCAATCCATGGATCAGTTTCCAGAAGTTTCTGAGCCGCATTCGTGTCGACGGTGAGCACCGACCTACCGCGCAGACTCTTAGACACTGTCTCGATCAAAGTCGCGTTTGCATATTTTGCACCTTCAACATCGATGTTGCGCACTGCCACCAATGGTGACGCCAAAATAATCAGCACAAAAACCACAGATGCAACCAGCGATCCACCTACCACCAACAGTTGCTTGCGGCGATTCACTCCACGCATCGTGAACATCTTCTTTGTGCCATTGATTACGCGACGTGCGAACGAAAGTTCAGTCCATGCAGTCCCATCAATAATCACTGCACCCTCAGCGCTGTCGTCTTCGCCAGTCGTCAGTGATTCGTCATCAAAAATTGCTATGCGAGTAGATGTTGGAGCACGATGCACACTCTGCGACATGGTGTCGGCAGGAAAATCATCATCGGTCACGATTCTTAAGTCATCGTCAACAATCACTACTCGCTCTGCAGGTTGAATAGGAACGATGGTTGCGTCACGTTCGACGCCACTCGTGCTATCTCGTTGGATGTTTCGTGTTACGTCTCGTGTCGCATCGCGCCCGAAAGCATCACGCAATTCTTCAAGCACTTCATCCGACACCTCTGAATCAATAATTCGGACCACTTCCCCATTGAGTACCGAGACCGGAATGGTGCCATCTGTGGTTTCATTAGCCGTTAGAGATTTGTCAAAAACCTGTTCGAGTCGAATTGTTGAAACTCCAACTTCGGATTCTTTGTTTATAAGGTCCACGATTTCCGGATCAGTTTCGTCTTCAAAACCGACAAGTCGAATCTCGCTACGCAATACATACCCGCGCTCGTCACGAACTCGCCGTCGCACCTCCGCCATCAGCGCCACTACATCCTGCGCACTGCCTCCAACATCTGCCTGAATAAAGTTGGCATGCTTTTCTGAAACCTGAGCAGAACCAATGCGCATTCCACGCATTCCAAGCTCATCAATTACCGCGCCGGCCGAAACCTTGCCTGGCTCAGGGTTTACAAATACCGAACCAGCGTTTTGCCCGCCAGGTTGATTCTCTCGGCGCCAACGAACCACTTCTTGCAGTTCTGCCTCCGAAGCTTCCGGCGACTTCGACCATTCCAAGTCAACAGTTGCGCTGAGCACCACGTGGTGATCGTCTAGCGCCGAACCACGGAATCGCAATCCGAGGTCAACCGCATTCACATGGGCTTCCAGACCTCTACGCAGATGGAACATGCGCACAGAGGTAAGAGAAGACGCCATATCGGAACCATGACCTCCCGCGTTCATTCGCACTGCTCCTCCAACGGAGCCCGGAACGCCAACCCCCCACTCAAAACCTGTGAGTCCACGCGCAACGCTTTGCCGTGCAGCAACGGGAAGCGCAACAGAACCACCAAACAACGCAATTGGTTCAACTTCTGGATCTTCGTCGCGATTCGGTAAGTCAACATAATCGGCAAGTCCACCAATAGTGAGCGCCAAACCTTTAAATCCAGAATCAGAAATCAGCAAATTGCTACCACGCCCAATCACAAGAATGGGAAGGTCTACTTCGGCAAGGACAGCACTGACAAGGTACAAATCATCAATCGAAGAAACCACCATGTGCAGCGCAGCGGAACCACCAACTTTGTAAGTCGTAAATTGCGACAAGTCAACATTTCGCTTTGCTTTTAAATTCAACAATTCAAAAGCGTGATTGATTGCCTCGGCAGTTGCAGGCCGACGAAGTTGATGAGGGGTGCTCATGAAACTCCCCGAAATTTGCGGCGCGCAGAAATCACTTCATCAGGCAACGTTTCGATATCGCCGCAACCCATGGAGATACAGAGGTCACCTGAGCGCAACTCAGTAGCAAGATGCTGAATCAATTCGGCACGCGTCGGTTTCCACGCAATTGATGTGTCTGGATGAGCGCGTGCAATGGCATCAACCACCAGTTTGCCAGTCACCCCTTCAATTGGCGTTGTACCTGACGAATAGATATCGGTGATGACGACATGATCTGCTGCAGTAAAACAGTCTGCATAAGCATCGGACATGTGCTGCATACGATTAAACCGGTTGGGCTGAAAAACTGCGACCACACGTGACCATGAGTCGGAGTCATCTGTGCAACTTGAAAGTACCGCAGAAATCTCCGTAGGTAAATGTGCGTAGTCATCAACAAAAGAAACGCCATCATCACTACCCCGCTGGTCAAACCTGCGCGCTACGCCAGAAAAGGTAGCGAGCGACGATGCAACTACTTCAAATTCAACTCCAAGAAGCGTCGCCATGGCTATCACTCCCAACGCATTGGAAACGTTGTGCTCGCCGCGCAATTGCAGTGAGACTCGGCCGAGCACAATTCCTCTGTCACCAGATACTTCATGACGCAAGACTTCAAATGTTGACCCACCATTTCGGAACTGCACATTGCGAGCTGTGAATTGTGCAGGCCCATGAATTGCGTAGGTGGTGGCTTTTTGCGAACGCGCAATGGACGAGAGGGATGCGTCGTCAACGCACAGCACCTGTGGACCTGAAACACCTTCTACAAATCTCTCAAAGCTTTCGACCAAGTTGTCAAAAGTTGAAAAGTGATCAAGATGGTCTACATCAATATTGGTAACAATGACAGCACCAAGTGGAAGGTGCTCGTGCGTTCCATCACTTTCATCGGCTTCAACCACCAGATGTTCACCGCTATCCCATGTAGCCCCGCTCCCCACTGCCCGAACCTCACCGCCGATAATGAAACTCGGATGCAGGTGTGCTGCTCTTAGCACCGTCATCAGCATTGACGACGTTGTGGTCTTACCATGAGTTCCGGCTATACCAACTGAGTACTTCTGACCACAGATCAAAGCCAACATCTGAGCCCTACTGAGCACCAAAACGCCGATGTTGTGTGCTTCCACTAACTCAATGTTTTGTTTTGGAATAGCTGATGATGCCGTCACCGCGTCACATTGGTGAACGATTGTGATGTCATGACCGATGTTGATCGCAACACCAATTTCTCTCAGTCGCTGCACTGTTTCGGATTCCTTAATATCGCTGCCCGAAACTACATGGCCCATTTCAACCAACACTTGCGCAATTGCGCTCATACCAGGACCACCCACACCGACAACGTGAATCCGTTTTCTTGTCGATAGGTCAAGTTGTGCGCTTGCTGTCACGATTGCACCTTTGCTACACGTTCAACGACACTCGCAATCGAACATTGGCGATGCACAGCACCCAACTCACGAGCGCGACTTGCTATCGCTGATCTGCGGTCATCATCAAGAAGCAATTCGGTAACTATCCGAGAAAAGTCGTGAGCGGTTACGTCTTCCTCCTCGAGAAGAACCGCACCACCACGATCAGTTAACCATTTTGCATTAACAAGTTGGTGATTTTCTGCAGCATCTTTCCATGGAACGACTACAGCACAAACTCCAACCGTTGACACCTCGGCAATCGTGCTCGCTCCTGCTCTGCACACCACCAAATCAGCGGCCGAATACATCGTGACCATGTCGTGCGAGTATGCAATACGCGAATATGCCAGCGTTCCATTGCTGTGATGCATCGAGACAGGGAGATTCACCGAGTCCATGAATCGTTCACCAGCAATATGAATAATGCATGTATGTTCAGTCCCCCGAAGACTCTGCACCAATTGCTCTGTTGAGGAGTTGAGCACAGCAGATCCAAGTGAACCACCCATCACTACTACCACTCGAGCGCTTGCAGAAATTCCGAGCGTTTCGCGTGCGCTGTTACGCAATATCCGCGCATCGGCCGTTCGCAAATTTCGTCGCACGGGCGCACCAGTTTCAATAGCGTTACGCAAATTACTTGGTGCATACGCCACAGCAGACACTTCCGCATAACGCGACTGCAGTTTGGTAGCCAATCCTGGTCGGCGATCGTATGAACAGGTGACAACCGGAATTCCCAACTTTCGAGCCGCTCTGCATGTTGGGATGCTTGCGTAGCCGCCAACTGACACGACTACCTGTGGCTGCAATTGAGCGAGCAGTGTTACTGCACTCCGAAGTGCACGCATCATTGTTGGCACCATCAGCACATTGCGTTTCACCTTGGATAATGAAAATCCGCGCTGCAATCCATCAACCGCAAGGAAGGTATGAGCAAGGCCGAGCGGTGGAATCATAGATACCTCTGCCCCGCGAGTCGAACCTACATAATGCAACGAAGACAAACTATGTCCTGCATCAACAAGAAGCTCTGCGATGGCGATCGCAGGAACAACATGCCCGCTGGTTCCACCTCCAGTAATTACTGCAAACGTGGTTGAAGCGGGTACGGACATGACCTACTTCATATTACGTGCAACGTTCAGCAACAGACCAACAGCTGCCATAGTCATAAACAGTGACGAACCACCGTATGACATGAGTGGCAAAGTGAGTCCGGTTACTGGCATTGCACCGATCACGCCTCCAATATTGATGAGTGCTTGAACGCACAACCACGTGGTGATCCCACCAGCAAGCAGTGCTCCGTAGTGGTCACGTGCTCCCTTTGCAGCTTGCATGCCAAGTGAAAGCAACACTATGAATCCCCCGATGACTCCAACTGTTCCAATGAGTCCGAATTCCTCAGCAATAATCGCAAAGATGAAGTCGCTGTGCGCAAGTGGAACATAGCCCCACTTGCCTGTTCCCTGACCAACTCCAACCCCTGTAATTCCGCCGTTGGCAATGCTCAACACCGACTGCCACACCTGATACGCCCAGTGTCCTTTGTTTGCTTCTAAGTCGGCAAAAGCAAAGAATCGCTGTTGCAATCGTGAGCTCGTAGCAATCAGTCCGATTGAAACGATGGTGAAGGCTCCGGTCATCGTCGCCATCCACCTAATTGGAGCACCAGCGATAAACAGCGTTGCCATCACAATGCACGTGAACACAATGGCCGCTCCAAGATCTTTTTGGAACACAATGCACATCAAAACCGTGATCGCCCACGCGGTCATCACGGGCTTGAGAGTTCGCTCCACAATCGCGATATCGGCACGTCTGCGCGACAACACACTTGCGCAATACAACAGCATCGTTACCTTCAGCACTTCTGACGGCTGAAAACGAATTGGACCTAACGCCACCCATGCGCGCGCGCCGTTAATTTCCATTCCAACACCAGGAAACAACGGAAGAACCATGAGACCGTACGACGCCCAAAGCGCATACTTCGCGATGCCATGCCATTGGTGATACGGCATGCGATAGGTGGTGATTCCTGCGAATAAACCAAAAATTGACCACATGAATTGCTTCTGAAACATTGCCCACGGCGAACCGCCACGGTTTACGGCTTCAATCGATGTTGCTGAGAGCACCATCATCAAACCGAACACAGTCAGCAACGATGACACAGCAAGAATTCCCCAAAACACCTTGTTTGGAGCAGCCGTGGTTAGTCGGCGTGAGGTACCAACACCCTTTTTGTCGAGAACAGCACGGCGACGCTGAGCCGGTGTGAGCGAAGTTGAAACGTTTGTTGCCACGGTGTCCTCCTAGCGATGTTTTCCTGATTGTTCTCGAACGCATTTCATGAAATCATCGCCCCGTTCACCGTAGTTTGAGTACCAGTCATAACTGGTGCATCCCGGCGATAGAACAACAACATCTCCCGCTCGTGCAAGCCCACGCGCCTGAGCAACGGCAGCAGTCATGCTCTCTGCCTTCACAACAGTGCACACACCGCTAAAAGCACGAGCAATATCTTCCGCCGAGGCACCTATAGCAACAACTGCTCTCATGCGCTGCGGTTCGCAGGCCATTTGCGACAAGTCGAGGCCTTTGTTTTTCCCACCGGCAATCAACACAATGCTGTCAAAAGCACGTAACGCCACGCTCGCTGCATGCGGGCTCGTCGCTTTTGAATCGTTAAACCAACGCACCCCATCAATTTCTGAAACGAACTGAATTCGGTGAGGAGCGTTTTCAAACTGCTCTAATGCATGCGCTACATGTTCTGCATTCGCTAGCCCGCTTTCAATACAAACTGCCGCAGCGGCAAGAGCATTGGTGATGTCATGTGGCAATGAGCGCTTCATCCGTGAAATCTTGGCGATCGGACCTAACGGGCCACACAATTCGTCTCCAACAACCCGGTAGTCACCCTCTGTAGCTCCGAAAGTCACCATGCGAGCTGCACTTGCACGCGCTACAGCCAAAATGTTTACGTCATCAATTGGCGCAACTGCAACATCAGTTGGTAAGCAATTCGCCCACATCTTTGCCTTCGCATCAAAATACTGCTGGTAGGTACCGTGCCAATCCAGATGATCGGGTGCGATGTTCAACCACGCAGATGCTTGCGCCCGAAACAACTCGGTATGTTCCAACCGAAAACTTGAACATTCAACAGCAAATGCCTGTGCATCGGTATCGAGTGATTCGATAAGCGGCACTTCAGTATTCCCTACCGCTTCCGCGCGCAATCCTGCAGCACGAAGTATCGCGGTCACCAAAAATGTCGTTGTCGTCTTGCCATCGGTTCCCGTAATGGCAACCATTGGTCGCGGTCCGGTGCTCCGAAGTTGATTGATTCGATAGGAAATCTCAATCTCTGACTGGATGGACACTCCGTTTTCACGTGCGATGCCAATGACGGCGTGGCTCGGAGGCACTCCAGGTGCTGGACAAAGCACGCTCACCGAACTCATTGCCTGTTGCAATTCCCCACCTTGAGCTATATCCACAACACGCGCGCCTATGGACTGAGCGAATGAATAATGATCGTCTGTCAATTTGTCGTCACCGACTACAACATCAATGTCCCGTTTACGAAGCGATGAAGCAACCGCACGACCCGCTACCGCCAACCCGAAGACAAAAGTTGATTCGGAAACTTTGGTCATCGGGACACTTGATTGGTGAAGTCGGCAATGAATATTGCAACTGCTGTTGCGACACAAATTCCAGAGATGATCCAAAAACGAATGATGACGGTAGTTTCCGGCCAACCACTCAGTTCGAAGTGATGATGAATCGGTGACATCTTGAGCAGCCGCTTCTTACGACCAGACGCTTTGAACACGCCCATCTGTACCGCAACCGAACCAGCCTCAAATACGTTGATACCGCAAATGATTGGCAACATCAAATGCGTATTTGTCGTGACAGCCAATGTTCCAAGTGCAGCTCCTAATCCAAGCGCTCCGACATCACCCATAAAGATTCGTGCCGGCGCTGCGTTCCACCACAAAAAGCCACCACATGCCCCCGCAAGTGCCGCCGAAAGCACTGCGAGATCAAGTGGGTTCACCATGTCATAAATGCGCGGGTTACGAAACGCCCAGTACGCGATGATGGTGAATGCGAGAAAGCCAAACAAAGCCGAACCTGCAGCAAGACCGTCGAGGCCGTCGGTGACATTGACCGCGTTCGTTGTACTCCACACCATCACTGCAGTCCACACAATGAAAAGCGGACCCGAAAGCTCCCACCCTGGGCTCAATGCGCGTGTGAATGAAATGGTTTGAGCGACTCCTGTGGTCGAAGCCAAAACGAACATCAGCGCTGCAGTAATACCGAAGGTGATCCAACCCTTTTTCTTCCAGAAGATTCCACGATTGTGTTGACGCTTTACTTTCAAGTAGTCGTCGAGAAATCCAATACCGGCCAACACAAAAACCGTGAGCCAAATAATTGCGGCTTGATCAGAAAACGGAAGTCCACCTCGCAAGTGTGCGACAAGCCATCCGGTGAATCCTGCAATCAGAATGGCGATGCCACCCATTGTTGGCGTTCCCTGTTTCGCCATCTGGTGCGCTGGACCATGGTCTTCCGCTCCAAGAATGGGCTGGCCTTTACCAAGTCGCTGAAAGAATGAGATCAACGCGCGAGTGCCTGCTAGCGAAACCAACATTCCTACGGCACCTGCAATTAAAACAGAAATCATGATTGAGCTCCTAGAAGTTCACGAGCGACTTGCGCATCGTTAAACGGAAAAGTTTCAGTTCCAATGGTTTGAGTGTTTTCGTGACCCTTACCAGCAATCACAACAACATCTCCACGTTGAGCGATGGAAAACGCCTTGCCAATTGCAGCACGGCGATCTAATTCAGTGCACAGCACTTTATGCGAATCAGTTGCCATGACACCAGCATTGATCTGTGCTGCAATCTCGGCCCCAGACTCTGAACGAGGATTATCCGAAGTAATAATCACCACATCTGACTTTGCCGCTGCAATTGCCCCCATTGGGCCACGCTTTTCAGCATCACGGTCACCACCACAACCAAACACCACCATGAGTTTTCCCGAATCACTCATCAGCGATCGTGCAGTGTCAAGAACACGCTCAAGAGCATCCGGTGTGTGTGCGTAATCCACAATCACGTCAAAAGGCTGCCCTGCATCAATTGATTCAAAACGACCAGGAACCGCGGTGGCTTGACTCAATCCCTCAGCAATTTTTACTAACGGAATGTCTAGTGCTCGCGCAGCAGCGACTGCAGCAAGCGAATTCATCACGTTGAATTGACCGCCCAAATGCGCGCGCATCCTCACCCCTTCTATCTCATACTCAATGTGGCGCGCATCCATTTGAACTTGAGTGATGTCATTCATTCCAAACGACTGTGTATCAATTGTTACGGTGTCGAGCAGTAGTTGCCCGTGTACATCGTCACGATTGATGATGCCGCAAGCTGAATATTCCTTCGTGAATAGTTTTGCCTTGGCTGCGAAGTACTTCTCCATGGTCAGATGGAAGTCCAAATGGTCCTGCGACAGATTGGTAAATACTGCAGCTTCAAATGTGGTGCCCATTACTCGGTGCAGCTCCAGCGCATGCGAGGTCACTTCCATCACTACGGCATTCACTCCGTCGCGCTCCCACGCACTCAACATTCGTTGCAAATCAGTTGATTCTGGAGTGGTTCGTGGGCCAGTCAGCGTTCCAATGACTTCTGTTTTCCAACCATGCGCACGTAAAATTTCGGCGAGCAAATGTGCGGTCGTAGTTTTCCCATTTGTACCGGTTACACCAACCACGTGCATCCGAGTGCTGGGAAACTCGCGTAACGCTGCAGCCAATAGCCCCATCGACTTGCGTACATCACGAACCACAACTTGAGGCACATCAATGTCTAAAGCACGATCCACCACAAGTGCTGATGCACCCGAATTGACTGCCTCCTGCGCAAAATTGTGGCCATCTTCATGCGTTCCACCAACACAGCAAAACAATGCACCGACACTCACCTGACGTGAGTCATGAGCGACATCGGTAATTATCGAGTCCTTACCAGTTACTTCAACCAGAAGACCGTGCGTGCCAAGTTGCGCTGTTTGCACCAGATGACGCAATGTCATCTGGCCGGTCGATGCCGGCGATGCACTCATGATTAATGCTTTGGCCCGAGCTCTGCTGGACGCTCTTTTGGACAACCTAGATCGGACGCATCTGGACGAATATCAAGCTCACTGATCAACACCTGTGCAATGTTCGCAAACACGGGAGCCGCAGCGGTTCCACCGAAACGATCCAGTGAGTCTGCATTTGGTTCGTCGATTGAAACCAATACTGTGAAACGTGGCTGTTGGGCGGGAATGAATCCAACGAAACTCGCAAAGTATGAACGCGATCCGTCGTCGGCTACATAGGTTCCGTTTTCCTGACGCTTGTATGCAGTTCCCGTCTTTCCAGCAACGGTCATGCCTGGCACCTTTCCAAGAGTTGCAGTGCCGAAGCACACAACATCGGACATCAACGATCGCATTACTGCGGCTGTCTCTGGAGTGATCACGGCGCGCTGTTCTTTTTGTGGAATGGATTCATTCAAGCCATCTTTAGTAACTGTTGCCGTTACCAAACGAGGTGCTACATAATTTCCGTTGTTTGCCACCACGTTTACACCAGCAATCAACTGCAAAGCCGTCGTTGAGTAACCGTAGCCATACGAAGTGGTGAACTTTTTAGCACCCTGCCACTTGTTTGCTGACTGCAGAATGCCTTTAGTCTCACCCGGAAAATCGATCGCTGATTTTTCACCAAATCCGAATGACTTTAAATAGTCATGCAGCTTCTCTGGCCCAATTGTCTGACCGATCATTAACGTTCCAACGTTTGATGAATCAACAATGATTTTTCGTACAGTCATATCTTCAAGTCCGTGTGGATACGCATCATTAATTGGCTGCTGCCACTTCGTGCCTTTGTTGGCAATAAATGTAGGAGGAACACTGAATACTGTGTTTGATTCAACTTTGCCCTCGTTTATTGCAGCAGCGATACTAAATACCTTTGCTACTGACCCAGGCTCGTTTGCTTCAACTGCTGCGATGTTTCCCGAATCTGCTGAATACGTTCCATCTTCGTTCAATCGCAATGTTGACATTGCATAAATCTCGCCAGTAGCGGAATCCATCACGATCGCAGTTCCGCTTCTTGCCTGAAGTCGTGCAATCTGCTGAGCCAGAATGCCATCAACCTGAAACTGAATATTGCGGTCAATCGTTGTTACTAATGTTTTGCCGGGGATTGCTGCAACACTGTTGTCTTGTGTTGCAGGAATTGACTGACCTTTCGCGCTTACTTCGCGAACCTGTCGCCCATTAACTCCAGCAAGTAGAGCATCGAACTGCATTTCAAGTCCTGAGGTGCCAAGACCATCAGGATCCGTGCGTCCGACCAGCGCCCGCAACCCATCGCTTGTTAGTTCGCGACCTGATTCCTTGTAGGACGACACACCCGGGAGCTGCAGCGCAATAAGAGAGTCAGCCACCTCTTGAGTCGCTTGACGCGCTACGTACGTGAAGCTCGAAGTTTTGTTTTGCAGTCTTTCTGCAAGTGCAATTTCAGCCTCGGGATCCAACCCCAATACGGCTGCTATTGCCCGTGCCGTACCAACTGGATCAATCACTTCACGTGGGTCAGCAAAAACGGTTCGTAGCGGAACTGGTATCGCGAGCTCAAGGCCGTTGCGGTCGAGAATCGATCCTCGTTCTGCCTTCACAACGTTCACTCGTGTGCGCTGAGAAACACTTGCATCGCGATATTGACCTGAACCAAATGTCTGCAAGTAGCCCGTGCGCAACAACATTGCGCACAGCATCAATGACACAAATATGCGCACATACGCCAGGCGATGTGAGATTTTTCCTGGCTTGAGGTCTTCTGTCAGCGTACGAACGGTTTGTCGTGCAGCTGCACGAGCAATGTCTCCCGCGCGCTGTGGCTCGTGACGGCGCCCACGTGATCCAGCAGCAATACTCATGGTTGCGTCACCCCATTTTGTGAAGTACCCAAATTTGCAAGTGGGTTAAGCGATGTGATGTTTGATGGATTGGCAAATGCTTCGTCCATATTCCCGGTCGAAATCACTACAGCCGCCACAACATCTTGTGGCACTTCAGCAAATTTTGAGCCCAGGCCAGGCGTCATCATGAGTTCCTTCGCCTGTTCACGAAGATATTCGGGCGCCAACAAAGCAAGTCGCTGTTGGCGAAGCTCATCGTGATACTGACGTGCGAGCGAAATCTCACTCGTCAAGCGATCTAACTTCAGTTGCTGGCCAGCGATGTAGGCCTGCAAACCAATCACCGACGACACCACCACAAAGAGCCCGAGCACCATCGTGCTGAAGAACAAAATGGTCCGCTTCGACGTTCCAGGGATGACTGTGAGATGGCGTTCAGGGGGTATCGATTGTCCACCACGTGGCTGCCGTTGTGGCACCCGCTCTGTGTTGATCGCTAACGCCATCTCAGCAGCCGACCTTTTCTATAACCCTTAGGCGCGCAGAAGACGCTCGAGGGTTTCGTTCAATTTCTTCCGCAGATGCATGCTCTGCGACACGCACTTTCTTCACCAACTTGCCCGATGACAGATGGTGCTGGAATGGAGTTGCGATGGTGGTTGCTCCTGGACGAGTTTCTGCATCGCGGAACGCTTGCTTCACAATTCGGTCTTCACCAGAGTGATACGACAGAACGGCAATTCGACCACCCACTTCCGTGGCAGCAATTGCATCTGCAATTGCCTTTGGCAAAATTTCGAGTTCCTTATTCACTTCAATACGAATTGCTTGAAATGTGCGTTTTGCTGGATGTCCGCCAGTGCGGCGAGCTGGGGCAGGTATCGCGCTAGCGACAATCTCTGCAAGTGCTGCTGTCGTCATGACTGGGCGTGCTGCAACAATTGCTTTGGCAATGCGGAAGGCAAAACGCTCATCTGCGTGTTCGCGCAATACGTCGGCAAGTTGCTGGACTTCGTAACCATTCACTACATCAAGCGCGCTGAACTTCTGTGTTGTGTTCATGCGCATGTCAAGTGGTCCGTCATTGCGATATGAGAACCCGCGATCTGCTTCATCGAATTGCGGTGAGGAAACTCCTAGGTCGAACAACGCACCAGAAATTTTCGCAACATGATGCAACTGCAAGAAATCCGAAATGCCGTCAAAGCGACCCTGGTGAAACATCAGTCGGCCTTCAAATTGTGGTGACACCTTGCGTGCATGCTCAATAGCCATCGGGTCTTGATCAATACCGAACACGCTCATCCATGAATACGCAGAGAGCAGTCGCATTGCGTGGCCGGCGCCGCCCAACGTTGCATCCACAACAACGCCGTGAGGAACCGACCCGAAGAGTTCAGTGATTTCATTTGCCATCACTGGCTCGTGATTAAACGTTGAGTGAGTTACTGGCGAATTCATAAGAAGTTCTCGACGCTTCTTTGCGTGTTCTCACTCGTGTAGTGCCTCGCTGTACTGCAGCCCCCCGGCCGGCGTTGTCGTCGGGATGTCTCCCCGATTCGACGAAATGGAAGCGGGCGGAGTTGGGGCTGTCCATCTTGCTGACCGAAGGACTGCAGTACAGCGAAACACTCATATGAGGAGCGCTCGCAAAAGTGGTGTGGTCGATGCGCTCCTTTCCCGCTACTCGCCTGATCCGGCGATTTGCTCGATTCCCAAAAGGACAACGCGCTCGTGGCGCTCTGGGTCCCAAATTTCAACGCGGTTGTAGTTACCGCTTACAAGTACGCGCGAATTCAGTGTGAGGCCTGCATATTCACGCAACTTTTCCTCGATGTTGATGCGACCCTGAGCGTCAATTGCCACCTCGAATGTGTTGCTCGCCTGAGCGCGCTGCTGGTTGAGAGACATCTCGCCCTTACGAACCTTTTCCATGGATTCACGAGCGAACTCTTCAAAGCTTTCAGCAGTTAGGACATCTACGCACTTGTCGCGACCAATGGAGAGAAAGCACCGGGGTTCCAAGCGTGGGCGAAACGATGCCGGCAAAGCCAAGCGACCCTTTGGGTCCAGCTGCCGATCGTGCACTCCTACGAACAATGTGTCCTCCGCTACCCTCGCAAACCCTTGTGGGGCTTGCTTTCCCATGTATTGCTGCCGTTGAAGGGAGTCCGCACTCCGGATCAACGAGGAATACGATATCCCCACTTTCCCCCACTTTGGTGTATTTCTTCACCACTTTTCCCCACTTTTTTCCAAATAGCACGAAGCCCAAAAAGGCCGATTTCATTGATAAATCAAGGAACTCAAGGCCAAAATGGCCGAATTCTCGGAAAAAAAGTTTTGCTAGAGGGGCAGATGTGACACGAAAGTGTTCACAATCGCCTGTTGGCTTGCCTGGACCGCTGCGACTCGATGCGCAATCTCACTCAAGTTTCCTGGCGTATTCACTACGTACAACTCCACGTCATGTGGATTCCACTTCGTATATATGGTGCACTGAAAGCGCGCATAGTCGCGTGTGCGTCGCTGACTGATGCCCACGAGTTTGCTTAACGATTCTTCATCTCGTTGAACTACTTCTCCCGGTCCAACTCCAGCGAAACACAACAAGTCGCCCCATGCATCACTGTTCAGTGATTCATGGTGTACGGAAACATGGTTTTCTCCAAGTGCATTCAGTGTCTTCACCCAGACGTCACCCAACCACCACGATGCCTGTGCAACATCATCGCTCCACAACACGTCTCCTCGCGGAACTACCACATCGAGCCATACGTGTTCGCTTGGTGCAAGAAACACAATTCCTCCACCACTGCGACGACGCACCACTTCAATTCCATCACGACTGCACAGTTCGCCATTCAATAGTGATTCATCCTGGCGTGAGCCAAGCACCACAGCTTTTCGCGTTATGCGTACATCCCACACCGCACGTTCTGAATCAAGATCGCGGCCATGTTGTTCACCCGCTGAAACATGTTCGGTGTACAACTTCCACGTTGAATCAGGAAGCGTGGGCAAGGTATTGCTTCCACGCATCAGGCACGCGCCCAACAGAAACAGAAATCCATGCGAGCTCGCGAGGCGCATGCGGTTCGCTTGCAAGCCTCATACCCGCTTCTTCCGGCGTGCGGTCACGTTTACGTAAATTGCACGGCCTACATGCGGCAGTTACGTTTTCCCACACATTCATACCTCCACGCGAGCGTGGCATGACGTGATCAATGGAATCGGCGACTCCTCCGCAATACTGACAACGATGATCATCGCGAGCAAACACCGCACGACGCGATAGTGCAGTTCGACGGTGATATGGAACCTTCACTACATAACGAAGCCGAATGACCAATGGCCCTGGCATTGAGAAGTTCTCTGCGTGTACTTGCGTTCCATCGTCTTCAACGATGTCCGCTTTGTCAGAGAGCACCAGACACACCGCGCGTCTCGCAGACACGACACTCAGCGGCTCGTACGTTGCATTGAGAACGAGCGCGCTACGCATGGTTAGCCTCGCCGCCCTCGGCGACTCAATCTGGTCGTACTCTGCCAATCGCGCGACCATTCGAGATAATCAATGATGTCGTGTATCTCTGGATCGCGTTTAGTTCCGCCGTATTGAGTTGTAGTGCGAAATTCAACATATGCAGGCGTAGGCAATGGCAAGAACGGTGGTTGCTTCCACCATCCTCGAGGAGCTAGCCGAACTGCCTGCCGAATTGCAGTACTCCACAGCCATGGACGCACCAGCAATGCTGCAATCAATTTGACAAGTGTGAAGATGTTCATCATGTTGTTGAGTTCAGACTAATTGGGCTTTGGTTCCTTTGGAAGACCAAGCACCATTTCTCCGATGATGTTTCGTTGCACCTGTGATGAACCCGCATAAATCGTTCCGGCGCGAGCATTGAGGAACGTCATTGCCCAACTCATGGAGTCGTTCGGTGCACCAGCATCATCGGTTTGGAACGCACTCGACGGCCTACGACCTGAAGGCACCAATGCGTCCATTCCCATAATGTCGATTCCGAGTTCAGTAACCACCTTGTGATACTCACTCCAATACAACTTAAAGATTGCACCGTCAGGACCGGGGTGATGTCCTGCCAAGAATTGTGTCAATGTGCGCATACCGAGGTATCGCATTACCTGAACAACTGAGTAGCACTTTGCAAGTCGCTGACGAATGCGCGGGTCAGATGCAACGCCCTTCTCCCGAGCAAGTTCCATGAGACGATCTATCTCTGCTTGAAAGCGAATTGGCGCAGTTGCCGCTGCCTCGCCACGTTCGAACCCGAGCAGACCCATCGCAACTGCCCAACCGTTGTTTACCCCACCAACAACATTTTCTTTCGGCACGCGTACGTCTGTGTAAAACACTTCATTGAATTCGCTCTCACCCGAAATCATCTTGATCGGACGAACTTCAATTCCTGGCTGACGCATGTCGACAAGCAGGAATGAAATGCCCTTGTGCTTCGGAGCATCAGAGTCGGTACGCGCAAGCGTGAAAATATGGTCGGCCAAATGACCAGCCGATGTCCAGATCTTTTGACCGTTCAAAATCCATTCGTCACCATCGAGCACTGCCTTCAAACCCACATTGCTTAAGTCACTACCCGCGTTTGGCTCGCTGTAACCCTGACACCACACATCGTCACCAGAAATAATGCGCGGCAAGTAATGCTGCTTTTGTTCTTCGGTTCCAAACAGCAACAAGGTGTTACCCAGCATTTGAATACTGAATACGTCGTTCGGACCACCAGTTGGAACTCCGGCACGTTCAAACTCTTCTGCCGCAATTACCTGCTCAAGGGCCGACAATCCTCCACCGCCGTATTGCTTCGGCCAACCCATCGCAAGAAATCCGCCTTTGGCTAATACCTGGCGCCAATGAGCGACAAACTCCTCCAACGGTTTGCCTTCAAGCGTTCCAATCCCCTTCCAATCACTGGGAAGGTTGTCCTTCAAGAATGCTTTAACTTTGAGACGGTACGCCTCGGCTTCTGGCGTGTACGAAGGTTTCATGCTCTAGACGCTAGTCGGCACGTTGAAAAGCGAAATAACCGAACGTGCCAGAAAAACTGGTGACTAATCGCGGAATATTGAGCGCGCCCGAAAACCGCCAACTTTGGCAGCCGAGCGCAAGGTATCAGCAACATCCTTCATACCTGCCTTGCTCATTGCCCGCAATTGATGCTCAATTACCAGAACACAAGCGAGCATTCCTAGGAAACCAAGGAACGCCACCAGAAAATGCACTTGCAAGGTGGCAACTGTAAAGACCAATGATGCGACAACACCTAACGCAGCCCAACGCACTTTTCGAATGGCATGGCTATACAAACCCGACGACGAAACCGCTTGCGCAAATTTTTTGTCGGTATGGAGCTGCTCTTCGAGCTGGCTCAGAATTCGCTGTTCGTCTTCAGAAAGTGGCACGCCCACATTGTTCCACGAAATTGCCTCAGACTCAACGCAGGGAGTTTTATTCCCCAGAACCCTCCGTCTCACCACTGTCGTTTGGGCCCCATTTGGATGCCCCAGGTTTACGTCCAGACCGCAAGGTGCTGGCCGGCCGGATAGCAGAGTCACCAAAGCGACTGCGAATATCGTCGATTGCCCTCGTTGCGGGAGCCCATACTTCGTCCAATGCCGCAATGTCAGTGGTCAGTGACCCATCATCAAACAAACTCAGCTGGGGTTCGTGCTCTTCAAAATTGCGTGTGCTTAGCCCAATTAGCCGTACGCCGCGAGAAACATCAAGTCCGTTCAGTAGCGGTTCAATCATTTGCACCATGGCTTGAGCTGAGGTCACTGACGTTACTTGCGTGTTTGAGCGGGTGATGGTTTGAAAATCTGAGAACTTCACTTTTAACGTCACGGTTCGAGGAACTAATTGGTCTTCTCTGCAACGTCGAGCGACTGCATCTGCAAGACGAACAAGGTGCGTTCGTAAAACCGATTTATCAAAGAGATCATGGGAAAACGTTTCTTCATGGCCGATTGATTTTGTTTCGCGATCGGAAACAACTGGCGAACGGTCTATTCCTTTTGCCAATTGCACCAAGTGAATGGCATGCGCTTCACCAATTGAGTGCTTTAATGCAGAAACCTCTGCAACCGCAAGATCTGAAACTTTGCTTATACCGATTCTTTCCAGCTTCTCAAGCGTTGCCGGACCAACACCCCACAGCGACTTCACATGCATCGGTCGGATGAATTCCAACTCGGAACCACTTGGCACTTCAACTACTCCGAGCCCAGGCTGTACACCTTTTTCATCTGCAATTGGTTTGGCTCGTTTCGAAGCCAACTTGGCAATGAACTTGCTCGGACCAATACCTACGCTGCATACAAGTCCAACTTCGTCAAGAACGCGTGAACGAATTGATTGAGCAATAGACACCGCACTTCCAAACAATCGCAATGCACCAGTCACATCAAGAAATGCTTCATCGAGCGACAAGCCCTCAACGAGTGGCGTGTAGTCACGAAAGATATCGAATACTTGCGAACTCACTTCCACGTAGGAGCTCATGTCTCCTGGTAAAAAAATGGCATGAGGGCATAACCGTTTTGCACGTGATGATGGCATGGCAGAAAACACGCCGAAGCGTCGGGCCTCATAAGAAGCGGCAGCCACAACCCCCCGATTTCCGTCACCACCAACGACCACCGGCTTACCAACTAGTTCTGGGCGACGAAGCAGCTCAACTGCCACGAAAAACATATCCATGTCAACGTGCGCTATGGTGCGCGAAGTTTCACCCGTTTGCATCTCCACTATGTGCACAACGATACGACAACTACGCTGTTGCCGTGTCCACTACTTCAGGTTCAGAACGCCCCCTTTCAGCATTGCCATCCACTCGCGCCCGAGTAATCGCATTCGTCGGAATCCTCGTTTCCGGAATCGCCGGTGCGGCGATGGGTTATCTCATAGTGGATGTGCAGTGTTCAGGATCGTGTGCTGTGCCAAATGGAATTGGCATGCTCACGGGCGCTTTGATTGGCGCTCTTGGTATGAGCGTTGTTGCGGTACTTGCATTGCGCGCAATCGGAGAGTGGCGAGAACTTGCAGATAAGGAAACACGCGTTTCGTGACTCTCGCGGACGAATTACTCGTCGTTGCACGTGAACTCGCTCGCGCAGCGGGCGACATGGCGCTCACGGGCCGCAAGGCTGGCCTGCAGAATGTGCAAACAAAATCGACAGCCACCGACATGGTCACCGAGTTCGATCGCGCGTCAGAAAAACTCATCGTGGAGGGCATGCGTAAACGGCGCCCGCACGATGCCATTGTTGGCGAAGAAGGTGCATCAGTTAGCGGAACCAGTGGCATCACTTGGTACATCGACCCAATTGATGGCACCACCAACTTTCTCTACGACCTCCCAGCATGGGCGGTGTCAATTGGCGCCGAGGATCACAACGGACCTCTGGCAGGTGTCGTTTATATACCTGCACTCGGAGAAATGTTTTCTGCAACTCGCGGTGGTGGCGCTTTCTTGAACGACTCACCTATTCATTCGAACGCCATCTCCGAAGTTTCCCAAGCATTGGTGTGCACCGGATTTAGCTACTCGGCAGAACAGCGCACTATTCAGGCAAAACGAGTGTCTCAGTTCATTCATCAGATTCGTGATATTCGTCGCGCGGGCGCCGCTGCAATTGACCTATGTTTCGTTGCGTGTGGTCGTACTGATGCATATTTCGAAGAGAACCTCCACCAGTGGGATATCGCCGCGGGCATTCTCATTGCTCATGAGGCAGGTTGCCGGAGTGGTGATTTTGCAGGAAATACCCCGAGGCCTGCGGAAATATTGACCTCTGCCCCAGCCATATTTGACCAGCTATCGGCATTGATCATGGCTGCAAGCGCAAAGACAGAGTAAACATTGTGACTGTGGGTATTCGCGTTTTGGCCGTTGAAGACGATGAACGAATTCGCGCCTCCGTCAAACTCGCACTAGAAGACGAAGGCTGGATAGTTGACGAAGCCGCCAGCGGAGAAGATGCGATCGCAATTTTTTCTAAACACCCAGCCGATGTCGTTCTGATCGACATCATGCTTCCAGGCATTGATGGATTTGAATTGTGCCGCAGCATTCGCAAGTCAAGCGATGTCCCCATTGTCATGGTGACTGCCCGTGCAGATACACACGACGTTGTTGCTGGTCTAGAAGCAGGAGCCGACGATTACCTCACTAAGCCTTTTGCGCCTAAAGAACTTGCTGCTCGAATTCGTGCGCTGTTGCGGCGAGTACGCCCTTCCAAACCAGGCCATTCGAAATTGGTGTTTGGCAATTTGGAAATCATTCCCGATGAAGGAAAAGTGCTTCTTGATAACGCAGAAGTCGAACTCACAAAAACTGAGTTCCGCTTGCTCTGCGAACTCGCTAATGATCCAGGTGGAGTGTTCAGTCGCGAACTACTGCTCGACAAAGTCTGGGGGTACGGATACTTCGGCGATGGCCGCTTGGTAGACGTCCACATTCGACGACTTCGCATGAAGGTAGAGACCGATCCAGCCAACCCCACACATGTGGTTACGGTTCGTGGGCTCGGCTATCGCTTGCAATCGTGACCGACATTTTTTCTGACGAGCCAAATACTCGATACCGCCTAAATCGCACGCGTAAAGTCATCCGCACTTCAGTGCATCGATTACGACCACGACGAATTGGATTGCGAAATCGAATTTTGCTGATATTCGTATTTGGAGCACTAGTACTCTCAAGCGTTCTTGCATTGGTGACCTATTCATTTACACGTTCAAATCTTGTTGAACAGCGCGTGTCAACGGAAACCAACCAAGCAATCACCAACGCTCGGCGAACACAGAATGACCTCATTCGATCTTCTACTGAGGTGTTAGTTGCACTTGATCAGGGCGGATCAGCACATCGCTTGATCTACTTCAATAACTCCTGGACAGGAAATAGCCCGCTGTTTTCCCCTCAGATGATTCCACCTGCTCTTATGCAACGAGTACAACGTGAACAAAAAGCAGCGACCATGATAGTGGACAGCCTGAAGGGTCAGGCACTCGTTGTTGGAATTCCTCTTCCTCGGATTAATGCCATCTATTTCGAATACGACAACTTGCGAGAAGTTCGAGATGCTTTGCAGAGCGTACGATTGGCTCTTGCCCTTGCAGCCATTATCACTACCTTTGTTGGCATCGCTCTTGGCTTGTTTGCTTCCCGTCGCGCAGTACGACCTTTAGCCAACGCCGCACAAGCAGCCCGCGCAATCGCTGATGGCCGACTAGAAACGCGTCTCGAACCAACTGACGACCCAGATATGCAAGCTCTCACTGCAGCATTCAATGACATGGTGTCAACTCTGCAACAACGGGTTGAGCGCGATGCTCGGTTCACTTCAGATGTCAGCCACGAATTGCGAAGCCCCCTCATGACACTCGCTGCATCGGTGCAAGTACTTGAGTCACGGCGAGACGATCTTCCCGAGCGATCGCAGGCCGCACTTGACTTGCTATCGAGCGATGTTGCCCGCTTTCAAGGACTGGTTGAAGACTTGCTTGAGATTTCCCGGTTTGACGCAGGTGCAATTCGACTGGTGCTCGAGCCACTTTCACTCTTTGAATTCATCAAACAGGCGGTGTCGGTAAGCAGTCTTCCTCGTACCGAAATTCGTTCCGACGATATTGCCGCCCTTGTTGCAATTCGCGGAGATAAACGTCGATTAGCACGTGTCATTGCGAACCTTATTGACAATGCGCGAATTCACAGTAGTGGTAAGCCAAAGATTGTCATTCAACTTGCCGAAGAAGAGCCACCCGCAACCAACGTATGGATCATCGTTGAAGACGACGGCGACGGTTTGATTGAAGGAGAGTTCAGCAAAATCTTTGAACGCTTCTCTCGAGGTGGTGCTGCCGGCAGGCGCGCCGGAACCGAAGGCGCTGGCCTTGGTCTTGCTTTGGCCCGCGAACATGTGACACTGCACCGTGGCAGAATTTGGGCTGAGAATCGCACGGACGGAATTCGCGGCGCGCGATTTATCGTTGAGTTACCAATTGACACCTCACAAGTAAACGATGAGGACATGCATGACGAGCACAATTTTGACGAGCACATTCATGAGTAGAACAACACTTCGTTTTCGAACCATGTTGCTCATTGCCATTGTTGTGGCGCTTCCACTACTTGGTTCGTGTGGCATTCCTACCGATGATCAGCCGCGCGATATCAACCCATCACAACAGAACAACCTGAACAAACCATGAGCAAGTCTGCAGTCGTCATTGCCATCGATGCAGGCACAACCGGTATTCGTTCGCGTGCAGTGTTCGCAGATGGCAGACCATCGATTTCGGCATATCAGGAATTCACCCAATACTTCCCCATGCCGGGCTGGGTAGAACACGACGCAAATGAAATTTGGAATGCAGTGCACACCACGCTGAGTACCGTCATTACTCAAGTGAACGCACCGATCTCAGCAATCGGAATCACTAATCAGCGGGAAACTGTTCTCGCTTGGGACAAGTCAACAGGCAAGCCATACGGCAAAGCAATTGTGTGGCAGGACCGTCGAACCGCTGATCGCTGCAGAGATCTTGCATCCGAACTGCCACTGGTGCGCGAAAAGACCGGTCTCGTTCTTGATCCATACTTTTCTGGTTCGAAAATGGAGTGGCTGCTGGTGCACGGCAATGTGCCAGTTTCACAAAACCTTGCACTTGGCACCATTGATAGCTGGATTATTTGGAATCTCACGCAAGGTGCCTCGTTCGTTACTGATGCCTCTAACGCAAGTCGCACCATGTTGTTCGACATCACCTCCATGAACTGGAGCACCGAGCTCTGTTCGATGTTCGGCATTCCAATGCACGCACTACCAACAGTTGTTCCCTCGAGTGGCCGTGCAGGAGTAACTGCTGCCGCATCTGGTGTTCCCAGCAGGAATCCCTATTTCGGGAATCGCTGGCGATCAGCAAGCCGCTCTCTTTGGACAAGCTTGCTTTGAAACGGGAAGCAGCAAAAACACCTACGGCACGGGAAGTTTTGTTCTCATGAACGTGGGCACCACATGCCCACCGCCAACCGATGGAATGCTCACCACAGTTGCATGGGACTTAGGCACCGGTGAAACTACATATGCGCTTGAAGGCGCAATCTTTGTAACTGGAAGTGCCATTCAATGGCTTCGCGATGGCATCAACATTATTGACCACGCTTCACAAACTGGACCACTCGCCGAATCCGTTCCAAACACTGGCGGAGTTGTGGTTGTACCAGCATTTACCGGCCTGGGAAGTCCTTGGTGGGACCCATATGCTCGCGGAGCAATTCTTGGCATCACGCGTGGAACGACAAGCGCCCACATTGCACGAGCTGTAGTCGAATCAATCGCTTACCAAACTCGCGATGTTGTTGATGCAATGACCAATGCCGCGGGAGTTTCTGTTACCGATATGCGTGTTGACGGTGGTGCGGCCGTGATGGACATTCTGCTGCAACTGCAAGCCAATCAACTGGGAGTGAATGTGCTACGTCCACGCGAGTTGGAAACAACTGCGATGGGTGCTGCTTACCTTGCAGGACTTGCCGAAGGAGTGTGGTCGTCTTTGCAGTCCGTCACCGACGCATGGCAACTCGATCAGCAGTTTTCGCCATCGCTTTTTGGAACTGAATCAAACGATTACGAACTTTGGAAGCGGGCTGTAGGGCGTTCACTGCAGTGGTCTCGCGACTAGCGCTAAAGACTCAACACTTCACACAGCATTTCACTAACCCGATTAGCAACCATCACCACAGGCAAGTGTGTGTTTGCGCGTGGCAAGGTCGGCAAAATTGATGCGTCGCACAACCACAAATCTTGATAACCAATCACTTCTGCTCTCTCGTTGACTACAGCCATCTCATCACGACTATTACCCATCGCACACGAACCTGCTGCATGTGAATACGCACCCACCTGCTGCAGTGCCCACTCATCAATTTCGGTATCGCTGGCATCGCCTATCCACTGCGCTGATGTTCCCTTGGCATCGCTCAATAACGAATCTGCAATGTTTCTCACCGCATGCGTCTTAGCAATATTGTACGTAAGCCGCACAGCATCGCGCATGGCTACCACGTCTCGCTCATCACTCAGAGAGTTAAACACTGGAACTCCCATGCCAGTTGTTGCGTCGTATTTCACTTCGCCACGAGAATAAACACGCATCACGCCTGCAATCAATGCACCGTATGATCCGGACTCATCGGTTTCATTGAGCGATAACACATGAATGTCCGAGTTTCCATTACGAGAGTTTGTTCGAACATTGGCACCAATTCGTATTGAGGAATGCTGCAGTTGCCGCAAAGCCAATGTGATTGCAATTGACGGGTGATCCTGCAGGCCAATCCCAATACCAGGTCGATCGATAGCGCTTCTTCGCAGTAGCGCCGGCGTGTCTATGGCTCCTGCACTCACCACTACACCACGCGCTTCTATGTACTCACCGCTCAAAAGCCTCACACCAACTGCACGCGTTGACTCCATAACTACAAACTCAACAACCTCATTCACACGCACTGCCAAATTCGTTTGATTACTTTGTGACGCGAGATAGGTTTCCACCACACTGTGGCGTGCACCATTGCGCATAGTGAGTGAGCAAAAACCTACTCCACGACTGCTCCGTGTATCGCCGGCCAACCGTTCAATTTTTGGAAAACCCGAAGCGATTGCAGCGGCAACGAGCGCAGTGTCAACCTGGCCAGCCTCGCTTACTTGAACATCATGCAAAATGTCTGGCATTGCGTTGAACGTTTTCTGTGCGGATTTCCAAGTCCAACCTGCGCATCCAAAGTCGCGCTCCCATTCGTAGTCGTCTTGCATTCCTGTCATGCCAACCATGTAGTTGCGCAATGAACTTCCACCAAGCTCACTCTTTGATTCCAGCAACAACACCGAGACCTTTGGGTCTGCGGCCAACCGAGAGGCCACCACAACTCCAGCAGAACCAGCACCCACCACCACAATTGGCAGATGGTTACGTGCCGACATAGCGCTTAAGAGTGATTAGTTGCCAGAGGCAAACCATGCAAGTGTGCATGATCGTTATACCGAACAAGCGCAAAATGCCCTGCGCGAACTTCTACTAATTCGGTGATTGAACAATTCTTGGTGTGCATTTCAAAAGCGCCAGTCGCTGGAGTTTGCATGGTCAGCCTTAGCACTGCATCCACTACGCCGCCATGACATGCAACAAGCACCGACTTACCGGGATACTTACGCAACAAAGTTGACAATGCACCCGACACTCGCGAATGAAATTGAGCAATTGTCTCGCCGCCTGGGAAGAACTCAGCATTCGGGTCTGCGCTCCAGTCGGGTGGTCCGTGACGGCGAACGAATTCATCAAAGGTCAAACCATCGCATTCCGGGCCTGGATCATGTTCACCGAAACCCGTGTCGATTTTGATGGGAAGACTTGACAGCGCTGGAGCAATAATCTCCGCTGTCTCTCGCGCACGCGGGAACCCACTCGACATCAATACGTCAATTGCAAGTTCTTGAGTATGTGCCAATCGATCGCGCAATCGTGCTGCTTGTAGTTTTCCTAAATCGGATAGTCCATTGCAGGTACGTGGTCCACCAAGAATTCGATTGACCGTTACGTTCGACTCGCCGTGCCGCACCAGCACGATGCGGGTTTTACTCATACCAATTTTTCGACGAAGCCTTCAAGCTGACGAAGATTACGGCACTCGTACACGCCATCGGTGAAACTTCCGTACTCACCCACCACTGAGTCACCAGTATTCCAATAGCTCTTCGGTTCAGGGTTAAGCCAGTACACGTGGCGACCACGCTTTTGCATTTCCTTCACTACCCACGAACCAGTTGCGTGGTAATTGTTTCGAGCATCGCCCAGCAACAAAATCGTGGTCTTCGAATTGATGTCTTTGCCGTACCGCTCCCAAAACACTTCAAAAGCGTGGCCGTAGTCGGAGTGACCGTCTACCCACACCACATCGGCTTCAGTGTTCACGCGATGAATTGCATCAGAAATGTCTTCAGTGTTCTTGAAATAGCTCGTCACTTCATCAATGCCATCGATGAACACGAATGACCGCACCTTTGAGAACTGTCCTTGAATGGCGTACACCAACATGAGTGTGAAGCGAGCAAACGCAGCAACGCTTCCCGAAATGTCTGCCACCACCATGAGCTCGGGCTTGGCTGGACGCGGGTACTTAAACTTCGGATCTGCTGGTACTCCGCCATAGCTCAGCGAGTGTCGAACCGTATTGCGGAAGTCGAGCGGACCTTTGCGTCCATGGCGACGTTTGCGAGCAAGCCGTGCCGCAAGCTTGCGCGTAAGGGGTTGCAAGGCTTTCTTAAGACTTTGCATTTCATCTCGGCTCGCGTGCATGAATTCAACGTCTTCTGGCAATGGCTTACGCAACGTTTTTGCCATTGCTTCAGCGCCTCTGTCAGCAACAAGCTTGCGACGGATTTCTGCCTCTACTTCCTGCTTGAACTGTTCGATGCGGCTTTCAAATTCATCTTTTTCTAGTCGCTGTTCAAGATTTGTGAGTTCTTCCGCGGCTTGCTGTTTGTTCGCTTCCATCAACTTGTCAAGCATGTTGTCGAGGTCGAGATTGCGCAGTGTGCGATACAGGTAATAGGTGCCACCCACCGGACGACCTGGCTCCATTCCAGCAAAACGCTGCACCGATTGCTTGGCCAATGCCTTCATCATGGCTTGATCGCCGTTCATCAGCGCATTCATTAACATTTGCGCAATTTCTTCAGGCGTAAGACCATCCATACTTCCGCCGCTTTGGCCTTTGCCTTCGCCTTGCATCTGCAAGTCCTGCTGCTCTCGCCACAACTCGTCGTTTTCTTTACCGTCCTGCATGATGCTGTATTCGGGACCGCGCAACGAAAAGTACACTTCAAAAATCGTTTCAAACGCGCGCCAATGGTTTTGACTCTTCACCAACGTTGCGGCGAGTGCATATTTAAATGCGTCACGATCTTCAAGCGGAATTTCTTTGACCGCTTCCATCGCATCCAAGTTTTCGGTAAGGCTCACTGGCAAACCCGCATTGCGAAGTTCGACAATAAAACCCGACATCAAGTCGAGAACTGGCATCTCATCAACTCACTTGTCGACCGACAGTTCCTTCGCCGCTTTGGCAATGTCCGTCTGGTACTTGAGAAGAATGTGCAAGGTGTCTTTTGCTTCTTGGGCATCGATGTGATCAATGCCGAGCAAGATAAGGGTTCGTGCCCAGTCGAGCGTTTCACTCACTGAAGGAGCCTTCTTCAAATCGAGCTGACGGATACTGCGAACAATGCGAGCGATCTGGTCGGCAAGGTTCTCGGTAATGCCTTCAACCTTGGTGAGCACAATCTCTTTTTCGCGATCCATGTCTGGGTAGTCAATGTGTAGGAACAAACAACGGCGCTTCAATGCTTCGGACAATTCACGGGT
>JAPOKO010000039.1 GCA_029977615.1 bacterium | reverse complement strand
TCCAGAATTAATGAGCGATTCTGCAGTCACGCTGGTGAGCGCAGGCTGATAGCCAACATATGACTGATTCTTCACCGCAACATCATTGTCGAGCAAGTAGTTGATCATTTGATGGGCGGCAACTGGTTTGGCTGATGTCTTTGGAATACAGAAGAAGTCATTTGCTGTAATGGTGGTTTCTGGATACCAGAATCCAAGTGCATCTGCGGAGGTTCCTTCTGGCAAGTAGAACGGAGCAATCAGAATGTCTCCAGACCACATGTAAGCGATGTCGCGGTTACCTGCAGGGAGCTCTTGGTAACTCACGATGTCTACCTTTGGACTCGTTTCCGTTCGCAAACGAATGAGATTTTCCTTGGCTGCAGCAAGAACATCTGCATCTCCAGTGTTTACGTCAGTTACTCCAGCTTGCAGTAACGCGAGGCTGATCGTGTCTCGGTAAGAGTCAATGACCGCAAGTTTCCCGCTGTATGCCGAATTCCACATTGCGTCGTAGCCCTGTGCAGCAAGTTCGCTTGGGTCAATGCGATCTCTGCGATATCCAATGCCATTTCCATAAATGAATTGGGCCATGGTGTACTGCGCACCTTGGTCGTAGTAAGGGTTCTGCAAACCGGCAAGCAAGTTTGCTTTGTTTGGAATGTACGAGTGATTGAGTGGCTGAATAAGTTCGGCAGCCATTAAACGTGCAATGGCAGTATCGGTCATGCCGATGATCAAATCGGGTTTCAGCGTTCCATTTCGCAGTTTTGCAATCGCTGCATCTTCATTGTCGTAGATGCTTTGTTTTACTGTGACGCCAAAAGCTTTTTCGAAATCGGCGATCACTTCTGGGTTGGTGTAGTCAGCCCAGTTGAGAATTTCAATGGTTCCACCTTCATTGGCGAGACCATCTGCTATCGGTTCTCCAACAAGTGGGAGAGTGACTGGCGATTCGGGAGTTCCGATAATCAGTCCGGTTGATGAACTTGAAGTTGTTCCACCGCACGCAGCAAGTATCGAAGGTCCAATAATGATTCCCCCGGTAGTTGCAAAGAGCGTTTTTAGAAAATCGCGTCTTTCCATAGGTGTAACTTAGTCACCATGGTCACCTTGGACAAACAGATCGCGATCGAAGAGCAGATCATGATTGGCAAGGTCCACAAGTCAAATGAGCTCCATAAGAGGGCTGTGAAATCGGTGCCTGGGGGAGTTCCCTCTAGTTGGGCGAGTTCGCGGCCCGTGCCCATTTGGATAGATCGCGGCGATGGCGCGTACCTCTGGGACGTGGATGGCAATCAGTTCATCGACTTCCACGCAGGATATGGAGCCAATATTGCTGGACACGGCAACCCCGCAATTGTTCGCGCGGTGCAACAACGTGTCACGCAGGGAACGCACTTTGCGCAGCCTTCGGCAGACATGATCGATGTTGCCGAGATGCTCGTGCAGCGGTTCGGGCTTCCAAAATGGCGCTTTAACAATTCCGGCTCAGAGTCGACAATGGATGCCATTCACTTGATGCGTGAATTCACTGGTCGCGATCTGATTGTCAAAATTGAAGGAAGCTACAACGGTCACCACGATTCGGTATTGGTTTCTATTTTCCGATCTGCCGATGATCTTGGTCCGCAAGAAAACCCTTGGCTCACTCCCGGTGAAGGAGTTCCTCAGGCTGTCGCCGATTTAGTGCGAATCGTTCCGTACAACGACCTCGCTGCACTTGAGCGAGTGTTTGCAGAACATGAAGGTTTGATTGCTGGAATGATTTTGGAACCGATGATGATGAACGCAGGCATCATTGTTCCGCAAGACGGATTCCTTCAAGGCATTCGCGATATCACGCGTAAGCATGGTGCACTGCTTGCATTTGATGAAGTGAAAACAGGTCTTGTTGTTCATCCAGGTGGGGCTACGAAGTTGTTTGGCGTCACTCCCGACTTGGTGTGTTTAGCGAAAGCTCTTGGTGGTGGAATTCCGTGCGGAGCAATTGGCGGAACGAATGAAGTGATGGCGCTCATTGATGAGGGTCGATACAGCCAGGTGGGAACGTTTAATGGCAACCCGCTCACTATGGCTTCGGCGAAAGCAATGCTCAGCGAAGTACTCACGCCGGAGGCGTATGCACAAGCAGATGCGGTGGGTTCATATATTTTGCAGAACTCTCTTGACGTTTTGAAAAGCCACGGCCAACCTGCGTACGGATACCACTTCGGTTTTAAAGTGTGCGTTGTGTTTAGTGGAGAAGTAGCGGCGAACTATCGCAAATTCCTCACGTTTAATACCGCGGTGAGCCACTTGCATTTTCTAAAGCAATTTAATGGTGGAGTGTTTTTGCCACCATGGGGCAAGAGCGAGTCAATCACCATGAGCGTTGCTCACACCATGCAGCATGCAGATCAATGGATTGCCAATATGGATAACTTTGGTCGAACGCTGGCACAACTTGAAGATCGGGTATCTGCAGATTTTGCAGTTGGCAGTTATAACTAGATCGTTTTGGTGTCTTTGCGATACTGCTTGACAAACTGTTGTGCGTATTTTTCCATTTCGGTATGAAACGCTTGGGTGAAAGATTTTGAAGCGACACCTCGCTGCACTCGTTCAGACACAGCAAAATCTTGAGTGTTGACAAGCTCGTTGAAGTCAAGTGTTGGCTTCAAATCCACAGAAGGGTTCGTGGCTACTTCGGCAGGAAAGAGGTAATCGGTAATCACCGTGGTGTGCGTTGCTGAGCGCGGGATATAGGTGGAAACCGCAACACAGGTTGGCATCACATCAATCAGCATGTTTGGGTACACATAGGCACCAAAGACCGAGTAGTCGTCCATCCCGGTGATCAGCGGGAGGTTTTGATTTTGAGCAAAGGAAACTGCTGTTTTACCCTCGGCCAAACTAGCGCCCCAATCTGAGCGTTCATCTTGAGTGGTTTTGCCAGTTTTGTAGACCGGAACGGTTTCGCAGAGTTCGGGGTGAACAACTGAGCAGTGCAGGCATTCGCTGTAATTCTCGACAAGTACTTTCCAGTTTGCTTGCACTTCATCGATGCTTGTGTGCACGCTTTTAAGGGATCCCATTTCAAACTGCTCTAAGTCACGTGGTTTGCTGTACAAATTGCCGAGCCAATCAATCAATGGTTCTGAGTTGATATCGAGGCTGACAAACAACAGGCCCTGCCACTCATCGATACTCACTGGTGAAAGTGAAATGCCATTGCGATCAAAGGATTCTTTATCGTGGTGAATTGCACCAACAAGTTTTCCATCGAGCGAGTAGCTCCAAGAATGGTAGGGGCAGGTTATTGCTGCGCCATGACCAGAACCAGAAGAATCACATAGTTGCGATCCACGGTGCTGGCACACATTGAAGTACGCGCGTAGCTCACCTTCGCGGTTGCGTACTGCAACAATGCTTTCTGTACCAACATTTGCAACTAAGCGATCACCAATGTGTCCAAGTTGATCTGCGCGTCCGACGTAGCACCAGCGCTTTTCATAAATGTCGGACATCTCTTGCGCAAACACCGCTGCCGAGGTGTACTCGTCACGAGTAAAGCTCGTACGGAGTCCTTCAATATTTGACTTAGGCATGATTTATTCCCATTTCATTCCGACAGGTATGTCTTCGTAATCGATAGTCCACAATCGGGCGGCTTTCACATCGCCCGAGTAGCAGCGGTAGCCAAGTAGTTGTTGTTGCAGTGGCGTGAGCGTTCGTGCAATGTTTTCGGGGAGACCAATGCAACCGGCTTCTTCAGGAGTAAGCCAGCCGACCAGAAAAGACAAGTGCATTCCTTCGCGCCATACATTGCTCGTGGTGTTCGCGCCGCCGCCATGCAACACGGTTCCCGAATAGATGAGCGCGCTTCCCTCAGGCATCACTGCTTGAGTGACTTCTGAATCAACTGCCTTGCGAGTGAAGTCATCCCATTTGTGGCTACCTGGCACCACTCGTGTTGCTCCACCCTCGGCTGTGAAGTCGGAGAGCGCGAACATGCACGACACCGTTACTGGTTTGGCGGATGGTCCAAGAATCAGTGGCCAGTTGTCGGCATCGCGATGCAGCCATTGCGCTTTTTCGCCAGGACCGATGATCATGACTTGACCAGTGTTCATCCAGTACGAAGCGCAATGTGGGCCAAGCTCGTCGTCAGCCACTCCACGAAGAATTGGGTGAACTAGCACGTCATCTCGGAAGGTCTTTGACCGGTACGACAGGCGAGTAAAGCGCTTGGTGTTAGAGCCCCAGAATTCTTGTACACCTTTGTCGCTTGACTTCGTGCCCGCCACGGTGGACTGCATGGACTCGGCAAGTTCGGAGCGAAGGCTGTTGCGAACTTCATCAGTCAGCATGTTGTGGACGATTACGCCACCATCGCGATGGAATACCGCAAGTATTTCGGCGAGCGAATGTATCTTCGCGTCAAGACTTGTTAACACCGCGGTATTCGCAGTTGCCATAGTGCAACTCTAGCAGTGGAAAAATGCTCGCAAATGAGGCTCGTAATAACTCAACGTATGAGATTCATATGTTGGATCAAACGAAACCTGGTCATACTTTGCGCAAAACTCTGCGGTTAATTCGTAATGCGGGTTATCGGTATATGCATCGCGAGCATTTTGATTAAGGCCAATGTGCTGCCAAAAGTAATAGCCCTTAAAGATCCCGTGATGCGCAACCATCCAATGATGTGCATCTGAAACGAATGGTTTAATGATTGCAGCGGCAACTGCCTCGTGATTATCAGGTGCAAGGCTGTCGCCAATGTCGTGCAACAGTGCGCACATCACATACTCCATGCTTTTGCCATCGCGCTCAGCGCGCGTTGCAGTTTGCAACGAATGCTCAAGCCTCGTGACGGGGTAGCCGTCTAATTCGCCATCGAGTTTCTGTAACTGTTGCAGCACCTGGTTGGCGACATCGCCTTGTGTCCGCTTGTACAACTCCGTGATGTTGTCCCAGTCTTGTTTTGTGGACTCACTGAATTTGGTGAATGTAGGGACATGTTGCGAAGACATAGGGCAACTGTAGTGAAACGTGTTGGGCTAGGTTTTACCTATGACATCATTGAGTTTTCGTCTAGATGGGTTGCGAGCACTTGTCACCGGAGGAGGATCGGGAATTGGCAAGGTCATTGCCGATGCAATGCGTGACGCAGGCGCAACCGTGGTGGTATGCGACGTAAACGATTCAACGAAGCCGAACTACATCTGTGACGTGTCGAAGACTTCAGATGTGGAAGCGATGTTCAAGGGAATTGAACGCGACTTAGGCGGGCTCGACATTTTGGTGAACAATGTCGGTGTTCCTGGGCCGACAGCACGTGTAGACGAGATGGATCCAGATGCCTACGACGAGTGTGTGCGCGTGAACTTGGGCGGAACATTCCGTGTTACTCACTTTGCTGTGCCAATGTTGTTGAAGACAAAAGGATCAATGATCAATATTTCTACAAGTGCCGGAATTTTTGGTTACCCATTGCGCTCTCCATACGTTGCTGCGAAGTGGGGAGTGATTGGACTTACGAAGTCGTGGGCTATGGAACTTGGTGAATTTGGAGTGCGCGTGAACGCCATTTGTCCTGGTTCGGTAAGTGGTCCGCGCATGGATGGCGTAATTGAGCGCGAAGCGCAAGCTGTGGGTAAGACACCAGAAGAAATTCGCACGGGTTACGAAAAGCAGGTTTCATTGCAAACATTTATTGAGCCAGAAGACATTGCAGCATCGTGTGTATTCCTTAGCTCGCCGGCTGGTCGCTTTATCTCTGGTCAGGTATTGCCAGTTGACGGCAACATCGAAACCATGAGAAGCAATTAATTGTGATTATTGACCTGCAGGTCAATCAGGGTCAGTGCACATGGCCCGAATTGTGGTCGGTAGCTCACGCCGCAGACCGCGCTGGATACAACACACTGTGGATCGCCGATCACTTGTCGGGTTCGGTTATGAATGCGCCGTCGATGCCGGAATGCTTCGCCACACTTGGTGCGCTTGCGGCTGCAACTCGCAACATTGGTCTTGGTTCGCTTGTGGTGAACGCGGGCTTGCGTGACCCAGCGATAGTTGCCAATGCTGCAGCAACAGTGCAGGAAATTTCGGGTGGCAGGTTCATCCTTGGGCTTGGTGCAGGCGCTTCGCCGACAAGCACGTTTGCATCGGAGTTGAACGCAATCGGTGCGGACATTCCAGCAACTATGGAACAGCGACATAAGCGACTCGAACATGTATTGGATGTGCTTGATGCCATGTGGTCGAACAATCGCGATGACAAGTTTGCAACTTTTCCACTTCCTCAAGACTCAATCCCGTGCATTCTTGGTGTGAATTCTGTTGCGCTTGCAACTCTTGCGGGGAAGCGTTGCGATGGCGTGAATATTCGCGCCAGCCATGAACGACGCGGTGAGATTCTGCGCGCCGCTCGCGATGCTGCTGGTAATCGCGAATTTATGGTGTCGGTGTGGGACTGGTTCGATGAGTCATTGCTGGACGAAAACAGTGATGCCCGCAAGCAATTGGCTAGCGAGGGTGTGAATCGGTTGATCTTGCTAATGCGCGGTGTGCCTGATGCGGCTCGTATTGAGGGGCACCCGGTTTTGTAGTCGAATTCACGCCGGGGGATCTTTTACAATCAACAACGTGCACAAAGTTTTTCGCATGCCGTTTTCAAGTGTCTATCCCCACTACGTGAACAAAGTAGAACGTAAAGGGCGGACAGTCGATGAACTCCACGAAGTTCTTCGATGGCTCACCGGATTTAGTGAAAAACAATTGCAGCATTTCATTGACAGCGAAGATGACTTGACAAGATTTTTCGCAAAGGCTCACATTCACGAGAATGCATCATTGATCACCGGGTCAATTTGTGGAGTAAAAATTCAAGAGATTGAAGACCCACTTATGCTCAACATTCGCTACATGGACAAATTGGTTGATGAACTCGCCAAGGGTCGGCCAATGGAAAAGATTTTACGGACAGGTAAATAGGGCTAGTTACAAAACAACGTTGACGAGGCGTTTCGGAACAATCACCACTTTGGCTTGTTCCGCACCATTCAATAATGCAATCACTTTTTCGTCAGCAAGTGCAAGTGCACGCAATTCATCGTCGGTCACGGTTGGAACAACCGACAGTTTTGAACGAACTTTGCCGTTCACCTGAATTGGAATTTCAATGGTGTCGCTCACGAGCAGCGCTGGGTCGGCAACAGGGAATGGTGCGAACGTGAGCTCGGTGGTTTGACCAAGCATTGACCACAACTCTTCAGCCATGTGTGGGCACAGTGGTGACAACATTTGCACGAGTGGCACAGCAACTTCGCGCGGAGTGGAGCCGTGCTCGTTGACATAAATGGTGAGTGCGTTGTTCAATTCAATCAGTTTTGAAATAGCCGTATTGAAACGCAGGTTCTGCATGTCGATACCAACGCCGTGAATTGCTTTATGCAAGTCGCGCTTCAACTGCAGTGGTGCTTCGGCATCGCTTACGTGAAGTTCGCCAGTGTCTTCGTCGACCAAGTTGCGCCATGAGCGCTGCAAGAAACGCTGCATGCCAACAACGTCGCGTGTGTTCCACGGGCGTGATGCATCCAATGGACCAGTGCTCATTTCGTACAAGCGGAAAGTGTCTGCACCGAACTCGTCATACATTTCGTCTGGCGTAACGATGTTCTTCAGGCTCTTGCCCATTTTTCCGTATTCGCGAATTACTTTTTCGCCCTGCCAGGTGTACGTGCCATTTGCTTCTTCGACTTCGTTAGCAGGAACGGTTTGCCCACGCTCATCGCGGTAGGCGTATGCCTGAATGTAACCCTGGTTAAACAAACGGTGGAATGGTTCTTCGCTGCTGACATGACCAAGGTCGTACAACACCTTGTGCCAAAAGCGCGCGTATAGCAGATGCAGCGTGGCGTGCTCGGTGCCGCCGACATAGAGGTCCACCGGGAGCCAGTACTTTTCCACCTCCGGGTCGATCAGCAGTTGGTCGTTATCGGGGTCCGCGAACCGCAGG
>JAPOKO010000038.1 GCA_029977615.1 bacterium | reverse complement strand
ACCTTTCGTTGCTTTTGCGGCGCTTGATTCTGGCCAACTACCTGGCGGTGCAGATTATGAATATTTAGATTTGGGCTCATACAAGCTGCAGAGCATCCCAAATGGTCGCTGCCAAGACGGTGTGAAGTGTGTGTTTCGAAATGCAATTTGTGCATCAACAGGTTCACCTTGTCGATACGGACCAGTAAATGTTGAGGACGCTCTTGCAGTATCAAGTGACGCCTTCTTTTACAAAATTGGTGAGCAAATTTTGACCGAACGCGGTTATCAACCAATTTTGGAAAACGAAGTTCGTAAGTTTGGCTTTGGCTCTCCGACAAATATTGACTTGCCATATGAATATGCGGGCACTATTCCGAGCAAAGCACTAAAGAAACGAATGGCTGACATTGGTGCGATTTCCAAAGAATCAGGGCAGGCGTATTACGTCGGTGATCAAATTCTGTTTTCCATTGGGCAGGGATTGCTTTCGGCAACGCCAATTCAAACGGCATCCGCATACGCCACGCTTGGCAATGGTGGGAAAGTGATGCAACCGCATGTTGTAAAAGCGATATTGGCGCCTGGTACACCAGATATCAAACCGGGTATTGCCAATATTAGTTTCGTCAACGTTCCTGACTCATCTCAAGTGGTGGAACGTTTTGATGATGAAGAGCCGGCAAACACATTGGAATTGGCGGAAACAAGTTTGAAGCCAATCATTCGCGGATTACAGCGAGTGATTCGTGGTCCAGGAACGAATTTCGACACGTACCACAAGACCACGGGAGAGTTGCTGTTCCGTGGTTACCCGTATGCGGAACTGCCAATTGCTGGCAAGACCGGAACCGCGCAAGGTTTTGGCAACTTGCCGTGGAACGACTCATCTGCATTTGGTGCATTTAGTTTGAGCCCACGTTCGGAATACAAGTACGCAGCCTTTGCGTATTTGGAAAAGTCCGGTTACGGATCACAAGCTGCAGCGCCAGTAGTGAAGTGTATGTACATCGCGCTCGCTGGAAAATATCGGTTTGACCCGTTGAACGCTGCCGATCCGTTAAACACCGGAAGCACCATTGCTGCTCAGCCGACGTACTTGCGTAATCCTTCATGCTTGGTTGGTGGTCGCTCAGAGAGTCGCGATTAATGGACTTCTCGTTCGTCAGTCGAGTCATTCCTCGCAAGCCCTCTGCGAACCCGCTCGGTTTGCGCGGAAGTTATGCAGATCCCATTCGAAACATTGATTGGATTCTGCTGAGTGCGGTAATCGCCCAAGTCATCATCGGTCTCTTCACGGTGTTCAGTGCAACTCGACAACGTTTGATAGATCAAAACCTGGATGTTTTTGTGTATGTACAGCGCCAAGTTTTTTTCGTCATTATTGCTGCGGCGGTAATGACCATTGTGATGTCTCTTGGCCACGATTGGTTGCGGGCACAAAGCGGATTTCTCTATGGAGCAGTCCTCTTGTTGCTCATCATGGTGCTCGGCGCGGGTGCGGTAACAGGTGGAGCGCGATTGGCTTTTGACTTCGGACCGTTCTCGGTGCAGCCTGCAGAGTTGGCCAAACCGGTCTTGTTGATTTTGGTTTCGAGCTATCTAAGTGAATCTGTGCCTGAAAAGATTGATTGGCACCATTTCGTGATGACGTTATACATCGTGCTTATTCCGTGCGGTTTGATTTTGATGCAACCCGACCTCGGATCTGCATCGGTGATTTTGGCTGGCGTCGCTGGAGTTCTTTATGTCGGAAATGCACGTCGTCGATATTTGGCGTTGATTGGCGGAATGTTTATTGCGACTGCTTTGGGATTGATGGCTGCTGTTCCAAGTTTGCGCTACCAGGGCAACCGATTTGTTGCGTGGTTTTTGCAGAACTCCAATAACAAAGATCTGGAAAACATCGTGTTGCAAGTGCGTTATGCAAAACGTGCTGTGTCAACCGGTGGATTCTTCGGCAAGGGATATTTGCAGGGGCCACTGACAAACGGAAAATATGTACCGGTGCAATTTACGGATTTCCCGTTTTCTGCAATTGGCGAACAGTTCGGCATGGTCGGCGGGGCGGTGGTGCTGGGCATTTTTGGTGTCATATTGTGGCGCATCTGGAGAACGGCCCAAATGGCCCGTGACCGGTTCAGTTTCTTCTTGGCAAGCGGCGCATTCACCATGGTGGTGTTTCAGATTTTCCAAAACATCGGCATGACCTTGGGAGTCACCCCGGTGAGCGGTTTGCCCCTGCCGTTCATTTCTTATGGTGGCTCGCACCTCATTAGTTCGGCCATTCTCATTGGCTTGGTGCAGAGCATTCACATGCGGAGGCTGTAGGAAGGCCTATCCCCATGGGGTAGCCTGAAGGTCACGGAAGGGCGTTTTGCCCCTCCCAAGGTCGATCACGCGATAGCGATTCGAACCTGGCAGGCGACACTTCGTTGCGGCAGGTTGAAGCGCTGGACCGCGACGATATTGCACAGAGTGGGCAACGATGCCGCGTTGGTGCGATATCCGATACAGGAAACGAGCAAGCACAATGAGTGAAATGAGCGCAGGGGTGCCAACCCCCGAGCAGCCACAGGGCAACGCACCGCAATCGGGTCAGCCACGTACTCAGGGAACTCCTGGAGGCGTGAAGAAACGTCGTCGCGGCAAGCGCGGTGGGCGTAATCGCAACAAGACACGTGTTGAGGGTGCTGCTGGTCAAACCGCCTCGAATGCGCCGAGTGGTGAGCCTGGTCAGACGCCTCGACCAAGTCAGCCTCGAGCACCTCGTCCACCTCGCCAAAACCCAGTGGCTCAAGACATTGAACTTCCAGATCCGCCGCGCGAAGGGATGATGGCAATTCCAGAGGCTGCCGAAGCCGCATTGGTACGTAAGCCACAGATTGGCGATACTCGACCAGCCCCTGCAAGCACAGCAACGACCGCCAAGCCGGAAATTGCAGCAGCAGACGGAGAAGCTAAGCCAAAGAGTCGCAACCGCCGAGGTGGCAAGCGTGGTGGACGTAATCGTCGCAAGACATCAGATCGCAGTGACAATTCAGTAGCAGGAACGGACGCAGAACTGATCGAGCGTCGTCGCGGAAAAGAGCGCAACGGTAAAGCAGTTGGCCGTTACATGATGTGTGTGCAAGTGCGCGAAGAATTTACGCAGGTTGCCATGCTTGAAGGTCGCAGCTTGATTGAGCACTACGTTTCGCGCCCAGCCGATGACGAAACCCAAATTCACGGCAACATTTATTTGGGACGCGTGCAAAACGTGTTGCCAGGTATGGAAGCTGCCTTTGTCGACATCGGTACGCAGAAAAATGCAGTGCTGTATCGCGGCGATGTGCAATTCGATAAAGACGATGTGGTTGAACAAGGCCCAGACCCACGTATTGAGCAAGTGCTGAAGTCACGTCAAATGATTTTGTGTCAAGTAACAAAGAACCCAATTGCCGCTAAGGGCGGTCGATTGACGCAAGAAGTTTCGCTACCAGGACGTTTCGTTGTGCTGATTCCTGATTCACGCACCTACGGAATTTCAAAGCGATTGCCAGAAGGCGAGCGTCGACGTTTGCGCGGAATTCTTGATCGCATTAAACCAGAGCAGCACGGAATAATTGTGCGCACTGCTGCTGAGAATGCCACCGAACATGAGCTCACCACAGACCTCACACGTTTGATTGAGCAGTGGAATGAAATTCGTGCCAAAGCAGAAAAGGCATCTTCGCCAACTTTGCTGTATCGCGAACCGCCTCTTGCAGTGCGAGTAATTCGCGAAGAATTCAGCAGTGACTATCGCGGCATTGTTATCGATGATCCGGCTTTGTTTGAAGAAGTGCGTGACTACATTGGCGCATTCAACCCAGAGTTTGCCGATCGCATCGAATTGTACGACGCCGAAAAAGAAGGATTGCCACTGTTCGAGCAACATCGTGTGCATGAGCAATTGCGTAAGGCACTCGATCGCAAAGTGTGGTTGCCTTCAGGGGGTTCGCTCATCATCGAGCACACCGAAGCACTCACAGTTATTGATGTGAACACAGGAAAGAACGTTGGTAAGTCCAATCTTGAAGAAACCGTGTTCCATAACAACCTTGAAGCAGCAGAGGAAATTGCTCGACAATTGCGTTTGCGCGACATTGGCGGAATTATCGTCATCGACTTCATTGACATGGAAATTCGAGAGAATCGCCGCAAGGTGCTTGAAGCCTTTAAAGATGCTTTGTCGCGGGATAAAACCCGCACGCAGGTATTTGAGATTTCCGAGCTTGGCTTGGTCGAAATGACCCGAAAGCGCATTGGTGAGGGGTTATTGACCAACTTCGCCGATCCGTGTGTGACCTGTGAGGGTCGCGGGGTCATGATCGACCTGTCGATGTTGGATTAAGCAGGGTTGGATTAGCCAGAGTTGGGAAGCCCGATAGTTCAGGGGTAGAGTAGGAGACCGTTATGTACGCAGTAATCGCAACCGGAGGAAAGCAGGAGAAAGTCGCACAGGGCCAACAGGTCCATGTCGAACTTCTCAATGCAGCAGATGGCGCTGAGGTGAAATTCACCCCAGTGCTTCTCGTCGATGGCGCGACTGTGTTGTCAACCCCTGGCGAATTGGCCAAGGCAACCGTGACTGCAAAAGTAGTTGGTAAAGCAGCCGGCCCAAAGATCGACGGCTTCACATACAAGCGCCGCACTAACCAGCGCCGTCGCTTCGGACATCGTCAAAAGTATTCGGTGATTGAAATCACCAGCATCGCGAAAGGCTGAAACATGTCAAAGACCAAGGGTGGCGGTTCTACACGTAACGGTCGCGATTCAAACGCGCAACGACTTGGTGTCAAAGTTTTTGACGGCACCAAGATCACCGCAGGAACCATTCTCATTCGTCAGCGTGGCACCAAAGTGCACCCTGGCAAAAACGTTGGCATTGGTAAAGACGACACCTTGTTCGCTCTTGCACACGGCAGCGTGAAGTTTGGCGAACGTCGTGGCCGCAAGGTTGTTGACGTTCTTCCAACTGCCTAACGCATTTCGCGTTTTAGTGCGTATCGATTCCCTGCGGGAGTCTGCTCTGTTCCCAACCAAGTAGGGCAGCGCCTTGTCGGCATGCGAACCTGTCGGTCATTCCGCCCACGTAAGCAACTGCATCGCGCAATGCTTGCTCGCTATGTGATGGCGATATGTCTTGGTGTGGCTGGGTTGCCATGAGATGCGGATGCGCAACGTAATGTTCAACAAGAGCGCGTAATAAATCGATAACTGACTTTGCTTGATTGAGCGAAGCCTCACGCATATAGATGTTGTCGTAATTGAACTTGCGAAATGCAGCCAGTGCATCGGCTTCGTTTGATTTCATACCAACTCGACCATTGTGCAAACTTGCACCAATCATGGAAGAGATGAATGCACGCAGTTGGCTTGAGCGGGTTTCGCCACAGTAGGTACGCACTATGTCGGGCAACTGGCTTGGAGAAACAATTCCTGTTGCGACTGCATCTTCAAAGTCGTGACAGACATAAGCGATGCGGTCAGCCCATGACACCACTTCACCTTCAGGTGTTTGCGGTGCAGGACGTGACCACGAGTGGTTGCGAATGCCATCGAGTGTTTCGGTGCACAGGTTTAGAGGAACCAACGTGACGTCGGCGCCCCACACCGCATGGTCGAAACCTTCGGGAACGAATGGGCTGAGAGCATCTTCGCTGGCATGACCGCCTGGGCCGTGACCACAGTCGTGACCAAGCGCAATTGCTTCGGTGAGTGCAACATTGAGCCCCAGTGCACGTGAAACTGCAGTTGCAACTTGGGCAACTTCGAGTGCATGTGTGAGACGAGTGCGCTGGTGGTCTTGCGGAAAAACAAACACTTGAGTTTTGCCTGCAAGTCGGCGAAAAGCTGACGCGTGAAGAATGCGATCACGATCGCGCTCGAAACACGTGCGGAATGGGTCTTCCTCTTCGGCTATCGCACGATTGCCCGCCCCAAAAGAGCGAGTGGCAAGTGGTGCAAGAAGATCACGTTCGCGGGCTTCGCGTTCTCGGCGGTCAATAATGTGCGTGCTGCCTGCTCCAGCCCAAGAATCGGCGTGGGCAAAACGAATGCCGTCGTTGTCGAAGCCTTGCATGGTTTTGGCCCAAGCAATAGCTCTGCTGTGTGATTCGCTTGGGTCAATACTTTCGGCTGGTGTATTCACGGTGTTCACGATATGTCGCTCATGTTCTGCAGCCACGATAGATACGGGGTGTTGCAGCAGTAGCCTAGAAAGCCCCTATGAGCGCATTTGTCGACGAAGCCCAACTCAACGTTCGCGGTGGCGACGGTGGCTTTGGTTGCGTCAGTTTCCGTCGAGAAGGGCCAGTTGCATTCGGTGGTCCAAACGGAGGCGACGGTGGCGACGGAGGGTCGGTGTGGCTAGTGGCCGATCACAACGTTGCTTCGCTATTGGCGTTTCGCGATCACCCGCACCGTAGAGCCGGCGACGGCGTGAACGGCATGGGCAAGGACTTGCACGGCCGCCGTGGAGCCGATCTGATTGTGAATGTTCCTGAGGGAACTGTGGTGAAAGATTTGTATACCGGTGAAATTTTGGCCGACTTGCCCGTGCATGGCTCTAAGTGGTGTGCTTCGCGAGGCGGTCAAGGTGGTCGCGGTAATGCGCGTTTCTTGTCTAACCGTCGGCGTGCACCGAAGTTTGCTGAACAAGGTGAGCATGGACTTGAACGCTGGTTAAAGCTTGAATTGAAACTCATGGCCGATGTTGCGTTGGTCGGTTTCCCGAATGCGGGGAAGAGCACATTCATTAGTTCAGTTTCGGCAGCAAAACCAAAAATTGCGAACTATCCGTTCACCACGCTTGAGCCACACCTTGGCGTTGTGCGCTTAGATGCTGAAACCGAATTCATCATTGCCGACATTCCAGGAATTATTGAAGGCGCGAGTCAGGGCAAAGGACTTGGCCATCAGTTCCTTCGACATATCGAACGCGCGCGTGTGTTGTGCGTACTGGTTGACCTCGCGCCAATGGATGGAATGTCTGCGCAAGAACAAGAACGAATTCTCTTGCATGAATTGGGCGAGTATCGACCAGACCTTTTGGAGCGACCACGATTGGTTGTTGCGACGAAGACTGATGCTGCAGAGGCTTCCACGATTGATGCGTGGAAAGGCGCAAAAATGTCAGCGGTTACTCGTGATGGTGTTCGCAAAGTGTTGGGCGACCTCGCAGACTTGGTGAAGCATGCGAGAACGCTTGAACCACCAAAGCAGGGTGCTGTTGTAATTAAACCTAAGGCTGAAGGATCGCGGGTTGAAAAACTTGGAGACTTGGAATTCCGTATTCACGGACGTGATGTAGAGCGTGCAGTTGCCCTAAATGATGTCACTACGCCAGATGCCATGAATTACATTGATGAGCGCTTGAAGAGCCTGGGTGTGCATCGCTTGTTAGCGCGTGCAGGCGCCATTGAAGGAACCGTTGTGCATATTGGTACGTTTAGTTTCGAGTACACACCAGAGAGTTAATGATGCGAATCGTTGTCAAAATTGGAACATCGTCGGTAACCGACGAGCATGGCGCAATCAATAACCACGCGATTGAAAACCTGTGTAATCAGGTTGCCCAACTGCGTGAGCAGTCACACGAGGTGTTGGTAGTTACCTCTGGTGCTGTTGCTGGCGGCGTCGCCGCGCTTGGAATGAGTCAGCGCCCAACCGATACTCAGACGTTGCAGGCACTTGCTGCCGTGGGGCAAAGCCAACTGATGAATCGTTATAACGAGTATCTGTCTGCACGTGGACTCATTGGCGCGCAAGTGTTGCTCGTGCCGAACGACTTCATTGATCGCACTCAGTACTTACATGCGCGGCAAACACTTGGTCGATTGCTCGAGCTTGGCTGTGTGCCAATTATTAATGAAAACGACGCGATTGCCAGCGATGAAATTCGCTTTGGCGACAATGATCGAATTGCTGCTCTTGTTGCGCACAGTGTTGGTGCGGACGCACTTGTACTGCTTACCGACATTGGTGGTTTGTACACAGCAGATCCACGCACCGACGCTTCGGCAACACTTGTTGAACAGGTTGGCGCAGATGACCCGCTGTTGTCGGTGAATGCAGGTTCTGCAGGAACGGCACGCGGAAGTGGTGGAATGGCTTCAAAGCTCTCTGCCGCGCGCATTGCTTCGTGGTCTGGTGTGCGCACGGTGATTGCTAGTGCAAGTAGGTCAAATGTGTTGCAGGATGCCATTGATCAAAAGGCTGGTGTTGGAACACAATTCTTGCCGCACAATAGAAACCTCTCTGCACGAAAGCTGTGGATTGCCTTTGCTGCTCAGCATGTTGGTTCTGTCGTTGTCGATGATGGCGCAAAGAATGCATTGATTACTCGTAATACCTCGCTCTTGCATGCAGGGGTTGTGGAAGTGAGCGGAGACTTTGCTGCAGGTGACACCGTGGAAATTGTTGATGTTCGAGGTGTTTCATTTGCCCGCGGCATGGTGGGCATCGATGCGGTGCAGGCAGGTGCTGCAGCCGGTTTGCAAAGTAGCGATCTACCAGATGGTGTAGACCCTGAACTTGTTCATCGTGACGATTTAGTTATCTTGCTCGACAAATAATCGCGCATTGTCCTCTCGCCAAGCACATTGAGTGCAAGTGCATATATTCCAACGCCAATTACCGTGCCTGTAATTACTTGAGTGAGAGCACCGAGTCCGGCATCGCTACCAATGTGTTGAATTGCGAACCACACGGCGCATGTCATTGCACCTGCGGCCAATGCGATACGGGCAATATTGAATGCCAGTTCAGACAGTTTGATGTCAACTTCGGTGCTCTCTAATACGAGTAGAGCAACGAGCGCAGACACGAGATAAGCGATGGAGAACGAGAGGCCTAACCCAAACACTCCGTGCCTATCCACAAGCACCGTTGCGAGCACGATGTTGATGACATTTTCGCCAACGTTGATGAAGAACGGCGTTCGAGTGTCATTGCGCGCATAGAAGCCACGGAGCACAAATAGATATATCGAAAACCCAGCTAAGCCAATTGCAAGACCCGAAAGGGCGCGTGCCGTGTTTGCGGTTGCCGCCGCCGAAAAGTTGCCATGTTGAAAGAGCAAACCGATAATGGGTTTAGATAAAACCCACAAACCGCACGACGCTGGAATGGTGAGTAGCGCGGTTAGCCGAATACCGCTTGCCATGGTCTGCGAAAACTGTTGGTGATCTCCTCTGTGGAACATGCGTGCGAGGTCGGGAACGAAAGTGGTGGCAATGGAAACTGCGAGTAGGCCGTGTGGTAGTTGCAGCAACACGAATGCTTTGGAGTATGCATCCACTCCGCCGCTGCCCGGCGATGCCAGGTTTTTAATGACCACAAGCGCAACTTGATTGGCTGCAACATAGCCAAGAGTCCACAGAGACAGTTGGACAAGTTTCTTTACGGCCGGGTGGGCGAACTGTGGAGCAAACGTTAATCGCAAGCCGTGTCGGATAACTGCTACACCTTGAACAATGGCCATCACTGCAATGCCAAGCG
>JAPOKO010000037.1 GCA_029977615.1 bacterium | reverse complement strand
CGATGATCAATGGCACCCACAAAAACTTGAGCTGCAACTCAATGCAATGCTGGCGAACCCAACATGTGTGATGAGTTTTCATGACCACCTATTCGGATCATCTGAACAATTCGAATCATTACCGTTTGCGCCAATCACATCCCAAGCAACTCTGCGTCATTACCTTGTTCGTAATCGCTCGGCCACACCAACGGTGATGTTGCGAGCAGCAGTAACCGAGCGCTTCACCAGTGCCAAGCGTTACGCCGAGGATTATCTGCTGTGGATGACCATTATCGCCAACCATGGAAATGCACTGCACATTCATGCCACACTCGCACACTGCTCCAACCCCGGTTATGGCGGCTCGGGACAAAGCGGCAAGTTATGGAAAATGGAGCGCTCAGAACTGTCTGGATTCGTGTCTCTGTGGCGGTCTGGAGCCCTGTCACTGCCCACTCTGATGGCGGTGTCAATCTGGTCAATTACTAAGTATTTACTGCGTCTTTTTGACACTTTTCTCATTCCGATTCGGCGCAGACGCCTATAGCGTTCTGCCTAGATGTCGTCGCTCGATCATGTCCGTTGGTTATCAAAACCGTCGCTGAAACAACCGGTAATCGTCACCGCATTCACGGGTTGGAACGATGCTGCAGATGCGGCATCAAACGCTGTTCGCAATTTGATCGAAGGTTGGCGGGCACAACCGCTTGCTGAAATTGATCCTGAGGAATTCACCGACTTCGCAACCATTCGTCCACATGTTCGATTGAAAGATGGCGGAGTGCGCAACATTGTGTGGCCAACCGTTGGTTTGTGGCACGTGTCGGGTGCAGGCGGCGACATCATTTTGGTGCTCGGCCCAGAACCAAGCTTGAAATGGCGCACATTTTCCGAACAACTCATGGGGGTTGCCGACCACTTTGGGGCATCCATGATGCTCACGCTTGGCGCACTGCTTGCTGATGTTCCGCACAGCCGACCTGTGCAAATTATTGGCACCGCGACTGACGACGACTTGATTGATCGCTTTGATTTACAGCGCTCGCGTTACGAAGGACCTACGGGAATCGTTGGAGTATTGCACGACAGTTGCTACACGGCAGCAATGCCTTCCGCTGCATTATGGGCAGCAGTTCCTGCCTACGCATCACAAGTTCCATCACCAAAAGCATCACTTTCGCTTATGCGGCGTGCGTGCGAAATCATTGGCACTCCTGCGCCCGTTGCTTCAGTCATGAACCTGATTGAGCGTTACGAAGACCAAGTGAACTCATTGGTCAGTGACGACGAAGACTTGGCGGCCTACGTTGAGCGTTTGGAAACCATGTCGGACAATGGCATGAGCCTGGACGATGAAGTTGATGACGGCCAATTGCAGTTTGATTTTGCTACCGACTCGGGCGATGATGCCGCAGACGAACCTGATGCGTCAACCTTGATGGATGAAGTAGAACAATTCCTTCGCGAACAAGGCGAAGGTAAGTAACTACAGCGTTGCGACCAGTTCTTCCACTGGCGTAACCATTCCTACATAAAACGCGCCGAATTCTGCGTATACAGCCGATGCTTCATCGAAGCGCATGGTGTACACCACGTCTTTCAAGTCGTCTGGATTCACCGCAAACAACGTGACGCCCCACTCAAAATCGTCAAAGCCTGCACTTGCGGTAACCAACTGGATAACGCGGCCAGCAAATGCGCGACCACTCTTGCCGTGTTCGGCCATCAGTTCGCTGCGCTTGTCGAATGGCAAGGTGTACCAGTTGTTTTCTGGGTCACGACGCTTCGACATTGGGTAGAAGCACCAAGCGTTCTTGCCAGCAGGTGGCAATTGCGGATACAAGCGTGCGTTCTTCATTTCTTCAGGCACGTTCGCTGCGTATTCGCTGACTTCGGTTATGGACACGTAGCTGTCGGTAATGAACACGCCAGCGGTTTGCACTGCGGTTTGAAATGCGCGCAATTCACGCATGTCGGAAGCGACTGCCATAAAGGCAATGTCGGCCTTGTGGCCAAGCATGGACACGCTCACCACTTGCACACCACGTCCTTGTGCCGTTTTTACCGCCGAAATGACGGCTTGGCCGTCAAACTCTGCAGCCGGGTGTCCAAATAGGTGCAACACAGCCATTCCAACCGAGGGGGACATTGGTTCGCTCATGTGGCAAGACTACCTTTCGTTTGTTGCAGCTGCGTTGGCGAAGGCCAAAGCTGCGCGTGCAGGTGATTCATCATCAAGATGCAAAAACAGCGATGGTTCAGTGAGTTCAAGTTCCATCAGTTCTGGAGCACCATCAGCGTTCACCACCATGTCTACGCGGGCATAGAGCGGAGCAGCACCAAACTTGTTTTTCACAAACGCAACAACCGTGTCGCCAAATGCGCGCTCTGCAGCACTTGGAATACGCAACGTGATTTCTTCAACAACATATAGACCGTTGTGATTCTGGTCTTTGTCGGCAAAAATTGGTGCCTTGCGGAATGCGTGACTGAATTGACCCGCCAAATACACCAGGCCTGTTTCGCCGTATTCGTCAATTGCGCTTTGGTACGGCTGGGCAAGCACCGCAATGCCGTTGTTCAGCAACTTGCGTGCGTGTTCGGTTGCACCAGCGACATCGTTTTTGTATCGAGCAGTGTTGTTTGAGCCCGCGCTAATTGCTGGTTTCACAATCACGTCGCGCGAAAACACGCCATCAGACAAATCGGCTTCAGATTCCACAAACACCGTTTCCATCACTGCAATGTCGGCGCTCATTAACTCGCGCAAGTATCGCTTGTCTAAATTCCATTCAACAATGGGCAACGTATTCAACAATCGTGTTTGCGTTGCCACCACTTTCAGCCACGCGCTGAACTCAGCAATTCGTTCGTGATAGTCCCAGGGGCTGCGCAGCACCGCAATGGAATAGTCGCTCCATTGCACCTGCTGGTCGTCCCAGTTCACAATGTTCCACTTCACCCCAGATGCATCAAGGGCACGACTCAAGATCCCAAGATCTTTGTCGTGCCCTCGCGCTGATTCTGTGGTGACGAGCGCAATCATGTTTGGTGATGTGCTCGTGAAGGTCTACTTGGTTTAGTAGTCCTCCATGCCTCCGCCTGGCATTGCTGGCGCAGCATCGGCTGGTTTGTCGGCAATGACAGCTTCGGTGGTGAGGAACAATGCAGCAATTGAGCCTGCGTTCTGCAATGCAGAGCGGGTTACCTTCGCTGCGTCAATAACGCCAAGTTTTACGAGGTCTTCGTATTCGCCGGTTGCAGCATTGAGGCCTTCATTGCCCTTCATGTTGCGAACTTTTTCAACGACTACTCCGCCTTCAAGACCAGCGTTTTCAGCAATCTGCTTCAACGGGCCTTCAAGTGACTTAGCCACCATGCGTGCACCGGTTGCTTCATCACCCTTCAAGGTTTCTGAAAGTGCAAACACTGCTGCTTGTGAGCGAAGCAATGCAACACCGCCACCAGGAACTACGCCTTCTTCAATGGCTGCCTTGGTGGTGCTTACTGCGTCTTCAATGCGGTGCTTCTTTTCCTTCAGTTCAACTTCGGTTGCTGCACCAACCTTCAACACGGCAACGCCGCCCGAAAGTTTTGCCAAACGCTCTTGCAACTTTTCACGGTCGTAATCGCTGTCGGTATTGTCGATCTCTGCCTTAATCTGCGAAATGCGGCCCTTAATGTCGTTGTCGCTGCCGGCGCCTTCGATGATGGTGGTTTCGTCTTTAGTGACCACAATCTTCTTCGCGCGACCCAACAAATCGAGCGTGGTGTTCTCGAGCTTCAAGCCAACTTCTTCGCTAATCACTTGGCCGCCAGTCAGAATTGCGATGTCTTGCAACATTGCTTTGCGACGATCACCAAATCCTGGTGCCTTCACTGCAACGCTCTTGAACGTTCCGCGAATCTTGTTGACCACAAGTGTTGCCAATGCTTCGCCTTCAATGTCTTCAGCAACAATCACCAACTGCTTGCCGGTCTGCATTACTTTTTCAAGTACAGGAACAAGGTCGCGCACGTTGGCTACTTTGCCTGCGTACAACAAGATGTATCCGTCGTCCACAATGGCTTCCATGCGGTCGGTATCGGTTACGAAATACGGCGAGATGTAACCCTTGTCAAAACGCATTCCTTCAACGAGGTCCATTTCCATGCCAAAGGTCTGGCTTTCTTCAACAGTGATGACGCCGTCTTTGCCCACCTTGTCAATGGCTTCTGAAATCATCTGACCAATTTCTTCATCTGCTGCCGAAATTGACGCAACCTGTGCAATTTGTGACTTTGAATCAACTTCCTTCGACAATTCACGAATGCTGGCAACTGCTGCTGCAACACCCGCTTCAATTCCGCGCTTCAAACTCATTGGGTTTGCACCCGCAGCAACATTGCGCAATCCTTCGCGCACCATTGTCCAAGCAAGAACGGTTGCAGTTGTGGTTCCGTCACCAGCAACATCGTCGGTCTTCTTGGCAACTTCCTTCACCAACTCGGCGCCAATGCGCTCGTATGGATCTTCTAGGTCGATTTCCTTGGCGATAGATACGCCGTCATTAGTAATGGTTGGCGCGCCCCACTTTTTGTCGAGCACCACGTTGCGACCTTTTGGTCCCAAGGTGACGCGGACGGCGTCTGCCAATTTGTTCATGCCGGCCTCTAGGCCGCGGCGTGCTTCCTCGTCGAATGCGATCATTTTGGACATGATGTACCTCCGTTGTGTTGCCTGAAACTGCGTTAGCACTCTACTGGTGAGACTGCTAATTCGGACAAGACGTGCTCAACGAATCTTGCGCAACACCACGTCGGTACGGGTTTCCGTCGCACCTTCGCGCTGCAACCAGCGCAATAACGAGTCAAGCCCAGCCGTACCATCGCAGGCCACAGCCAGCGTGATATCGGACTCGCCAGTTACGTGGGCGGCCCACAACACATCGTCGCGCTTCATCACCGCGTCGTCAAACCCTTGGGTGTGTGGCATGCGCGCATCGATTACGGCCTCAAGGGTGCGGCCCAGTGCTGCCTGGTTCACTTCGGCTTTGAATCCGCGAATGACGCCCGCCCTCGTCATTCGCCGGACTCGTTCGGCAACTGCATTGGCCGACAAATGCACTCGGTCTCCTAGCATTTGCCAAGAGATTCGTCCGTCAGTTTGCAAAATACTGAGGATTTGCTTGTCAATCTTGTCTAACACCACTGTTTCCGTCGCCATAATGCCCATTATGCCAGTAAATCAGCGGTTTCGTCAGTGATTTCGCCGACAGAATAGAACTATGCATAACGAAGCAACCTGGACATGGATCCTGCTGGGATTCGAATTTGTCGGCATCTCCGGCATGTGGCTGGTTGGCGCCCGCAAATGGTGGGGCTGGGGCATGGTGCTGTGCGGTTCAGCCCCGTGGCTGGTTTACGCAATTGTGTTCAACAAGCCTGGCTTCATTGCCATGAGCTGTATCTGGATTACGACTCACAGTCGCAACATGATCGTGTGGCGTAAGAACGCTCAGCAACCGCCTGCAACGGCAGGAATGATGGACACGGTTTCGCCGGCTGGCACTTTGGTGTTCAGTCCATCGAGGTAACGAACGTCGTCGTCAGACACGAACACGTTTACGAACTTATGCAGGTTTCCTGCATCGTCAAACAAGCGATCTGCAAAACCTGGGTGAATAGCGTTCAGCGCCGCAAGTACTTCTGCGAGCGTGTTGCCTTCAACTGAGACAGTTGATGCGCCACCGGAAAGTGGACGAAGCGTGGTGGGAATGCGAATAGTTACGGCCATGGGCTAAACCCTACCGCCACAGTCAAGAATTCGTTACACCGTTCTCCATGAAACGTATTCGGCAAGCGTGATCATTTCGTCACGAACCGATTGCGCAAACGGCACATGTTGCACAGCTGCAATGGCCTCATCGGTGAGGCGAGTGATCACTGACTCGAGTTCGTCAAGCGCGCCCGTTTCGCGAATCACTTCTTGCACGCGAGCAATCTGCTGTGGCGTTAAATCTTGATTGCCCACCAGTTGTAGTTCTTTCATTTGCACAGCATTCGCACGCGCTGTCGCTATCGCCATCAGAGGAGTTGGCTTGCCTTCGCGCAAGTCATCGCCAACCGGCTTGCCAGTTATTGCGGTGTCACCGAACGCGCCAAGCACATCGTCGCGCATTTGAAATGCATCACCAAGTGGCAAACCATATGTGGAAAGCACGGGAATCAATTCGTCTCCGCGTGTTGGTGAAGCAAGCAATGCACCTAAATGCAACGGACGTTCAATGGTGTACTTTCCACTCTTATATCGACAAATGCGTTCTGCCTTTTCACGACGACGTTCGTTCATTGCCGAACCCAACATGTCGAGGTATTGGCCAAAGTTCAGTTCAATCCGTAATTCATTCCAAATAGTCCACGCTTGTGGCGACGCGTTGCGCATCAGCTGATCGGAATACACGTACGCCAAGTCGCCCACCAAAATGGCAACGCCATCGCCAAATCTGCGCGACTCGCCTGCAAGCGTGTTTGCACCGTGACTGGCTTCAAACTTTGCGTTCGTTGTTGGTTCTCCTCGGCGGGTGAGTGAACCGTCCATTACATCGTCGTGAAACAACGCAAACGCATGCAACAGTTCAAGTGCTGCACCAGCATCGATCACCAATTCATCGGTTGGGTCACCGCCTGCACCTACAAAACCCCAGAAACAAAAAGCTGGTCGTAACCGTTTGCCACCAGCAAGCACCAGCCGCGCAATTTCATCAATGGGTGGAACGAGATCTACATCCACCTTCGCCCAACGCTCGCGTTCAACAGCAAGCAACGCCTCCAGGCGCGAATCTACGCGAAAGGCAACATCAAGGAGTGATTGTGGCGCGGCGTGCACGGGTTCAGGTTAGGGGGTTGAATTGGCGTTAATTAGTCGGCGTCAATTTGTGCAACAACTTCTTCAATACGCAGTTTTGCATTGCCAATGCGGTCGCGGCAGAGCTCAATCAGCTCCGATGCACGCTTTACATGCTCAGCAAGCACATCCACGTCTACATCGTTGCTTTCCAATTCGTCCAAGATGGACTCCAGTTCGCCAATCGCCTCGGCATAACCAGTGTTCTCATCTACTGCTTTTGCTGCCTTTTTCGTAGCCATGCGCCTTCACCTTCTTTATGAATTGACCGTACTTGAAATAGTTCCATCAGATAATTGGGTAGTCATTTGTTCGCCAGCCGAAACCTGCGCAGCACTACGAATAGTTCTGCCTTGCGCGTCGCGCGTAATGCTCCAACCGCGCGCCATGGTGTTCACGTGGTCGAGCAAGCGCAGTCTGTCGCTTGCGCCTTTCAACGATTGCGCAGCCAAGTTCAATACGTCCATTGGGCGTCTGCGAATGCGGTCGAGTGAACGAACCAATTCATGTTCTGCGCTTTGCAACAACTCACTGGCAGTCGCAGCAATTTGTGCCCACGCTTCTTCAGTGCTTTGCACGAACTCATTCACTACTTCGGCAACACCCGCAGCACAAGCCGTTGGAGTTTTGAACGCACGGTGCGCAACTTCATCGGCAATGCTGAAATCTATTTCGTGACCAATGCCGGTGAATACCGGTTTTACACATGTACCGATAGCAGTTGCAATCGCTTCGGTATCAAATGCCAAGAGGTCAGTCTTCGAACCACCGCCACGCACCAACATGATGAGGTCAATGTCATCGCGTTTGGCTACTTGTTTTATCGCTGCAACAACAGTGGGTGCAGCGTCTTCGCCTTGAACGCGTACGTCGTACACAAACACTTCAAAGCCAATACCCGAAGCCTCAAGTTCATGCAATGTGTCGGCATGCGCTGCGCTACCAATACTGGTGAGCAACGCAATGCGTAATGGCACAACAGGCAGCTTCACCCGCTTATTGGCTTCGTACAGCCCGGCGAGTTTCAGCTTCTGCACAATTTCATCGCGTTGGCCAGCCAAGTCGCCGAGTGTGAATCGTGGGTCAATATTGGATACCTTGAAGCTGAACGAACCGCGTTCGGCATATAAGTCGCCAGTGCCAAACAATCGCACTTTGATGCCGTCGGCGAGTGTCAGGCGATGTTTCTCGAGCATTGGCTTCAATCGTTTGAGGTTGAATTCCCAGATAGCAACGTTCACTGAGGCCTTTTTGCCATCGGTTCGTTCCACAACATTGAAATAGGTGTGCTTGGTGCGGTTATTGAACCCTTCAATTTCGCCCTGGATCCACACGCCTTCGCCCATGGTGCTCTTCAACACATTGTTCACTACATCGATGTATTGGCTAACTGACAGCGTGAGTTCGTCGTCGCTCACAATTATCCATGTAGTGCTGTGCCACCAGCACGAACTTGTGCAGCATAGAAACCATCACGAGTCATCAATTCTTCATGCGTTCCTTGTTCCACGACCACTCCCTCATCTAACACCACAATTCTGTCGGCGTCGCGAATAGTAGACAGACGGTGTGCGATCACAATTGACGTGCGGTTGTGCATGGCGTTATCAAGTGCGGCTTGCACTAGTGCTTCGCTCTCATTGTCGAGGTGGCTGGTTGCTTCGTCCAAAATCATGACTGCAGGGTTCTTCAACAGCAATCGGGCAATTGCTAAGCGCTGTTTTTCTCCACCCGATAATCGATAGCCGCGTTCGCCCACCACGGTGTTGTAACCATCAGCAAGGCCGGCAACTACATCATGGATATGAGCGGCCGTGCAGGCAGTAATCATCTCGGCTTCGGTAGCGCCAGGTTTGGCATACAGCAAGTTTTCTTTGATGGTTTCATGAAACATATGCGGATCTTGGCTCACCACTCCAATAGACGCACGAAGCGAATTCAACGTGAGGTCGCGCACATCATGGCCATCAATACGTACCGCACCCGAAGTGACGTCATATAAACGTGCCACCAAACCAGCCAGTGTGGTTTTGCCAGCACCGCTAGTGCCAACAATGGCAATCGTTTCGCCTGACTTAATTGACAAACTCACACCGCGCAACACATCGGTGTCTGGGTCGGTGCCACTCATGACACCGCTTGCTTCAAGTGAGGCAATCGAAACCGAAGCTCCCGGTGGATAACGGAACACCACGTTGTCGAAATCAATATTTCCTCGAGCATTTTCCAGTTCAACAGCACCTGGCCTGTCGGCAATTGCCACTGGAGCATCAAGTACTTCAAATACGCGTTCGAAACTGACGAGTGCGGTCATTACTTCAAGACGCGCATTCGTCAATCCAGTGAGAGGTTGATAAATACGCTGCACAAACGTGGCCATGGCAACAAGCGTGCCAATGGTGATTCCACCCGACACCACCATGAAGGCGCCGATTCCGTAGATGGCGACTGCGCCAAGCGCACCAACTAAGCCAAGCGCCACGAAAAACACGCGACCATACATTGCGGACGTAATACCTATGTCCCGTACTCGTGAAGCTCGCGAACTAAAAGCATTCACTTCATCTTTATGTCGACCAAACAGCTTCACTAATAAAGCGCCGGACACATTGAAGCGTTCGGTCATCTGTGTGTTCATGCCGGCGTTCAGACCCATTTGCTCGCGCGAAATGTCTTGCAGTCGCACACCAACTCGCCGTGCAGGAATAATGAATACCGGCAACACCACCAACGACAACACGGTGAGGCGCCATTCAAGCGTGAGCATTGCTGCAAGCGTGGTTCCTAACACCACAACGTTTGACACCACACTGCCAAGCGTTCCAGTCACTGCCGTTTGTGCACCAACAACATCGTTGTTTAAGCGGCTAATCAGCGCACCTGTTTGCGTGCGCGTGAAGAATGCAATTGGCATGTTCTGAACTTTGTCAAATAGCGCAACGCGCAAATCATAAATGAGGCCTTCACCAATGCGAGCCGAATACCAGCGCTGAATAATTTGTA
>JAPOKO010000036.1 GCA_029977615.1 bacterium | reverse complement strand
AGAAAGTTGCGAGGAAAATGGCATACACCGTGAGCGCCAGAATCAATCCCGCATAGAACACCCATGAGAACAACTTGTTGTCGAACTTCAGGTGCATGAAATAGCTCACAACAATGATGAACTTCACGACCATCATGATGAGTAGCGACGGCAAGAACAGGGCCCCAAGATCGATGTAATACGTGGCCACTTCAAGTGCAGTAATTGCAGCCAGAATTGCGGCAATCCGGACATAGCCCGCGTTTGACATGCCGTGTTCGGTTGTTGAGTGCGTTTCAGTTGTCATGATCAGGCCGGAATGAGGTAGATGAGTGTGAAAATGATGATCCAAACAACGTCCACGAAGTGCCAATACAGGCCGATCATTTCGACTGTTTCAGCCTTGCTGCCTGGCACTTTGGACCGCTTCAGAATGCCAACCGTGGACATCAGCATGATGATTCCCACTGTTACGTGAACTCCATGGAACCCCGTGAGTACGTAGAAACTCGATGAGAAGAGGCTGGTTGTGAAGCCCATGCCCTCGTTGTAGAAAGCAGTGAATTCGTAGACCTGACCACCAACAAAGGTCGCACCAAGAAGCGCGGTAATCGCGACCCACAAATGCGTGTTGCGATCATCGCCCTTATGCGCTGCCGATACAGCAAGCACCATGGTGAGCGAGCTCATCAACAGAACGAAGCTGCTGACCGAGGTGAACGGAATATCGAATACTTGTGACGGACGAGGACCTTCGCCTACGCGACCGCGATACAACATGTACGTCGAAATCAGACCACCGAACAACAGGCACTCTGAGCCAAGGAACAACCACATTCCCAACTTGTTGTTCGACAAACCGGTGGTGGTGTGTGCCGTGCCATGAGAATCGGCGTGGCTATCTGCTGTCATTACTGCGTTCTCAGCCAACGTGAACCACATCCTTTGTTGTTACCGGTGGATCAAAATCGTCATCTGGTGCAGTGGATGGCTCAATCGCCCATCCGTAGCTACCGAACAACACAATCACACCACCAAAAATTGCGATTGGAATGGAATAGATCACACCGAATGCGATTACTGGCAAACCTGCAGCAATTACGATTGGCCAATACGACGGTGATGGCATGTGAATATGCGCATCGGCATTGTCTTCAAGTTCTTTCATCACCTGTTCAGCAGACTTCACTTTCACCATTTGGCCATTGGCGTCTTCTTCATACTTGCGGTGGAAGAATTCATCAAGGTGTGAAACCGTAGGAATGCTGTCGAAGTTGTGTTCCTTTGGAGGGTTGGTGGTCATCCACTCCAAGCTGCGAGCGTCCCATGGGTCAAGAGGTGCAACCTTGCCGTTGCGTGCAGTGATCACGATGTTGATGAGGAACAACAACACGCCAATGGTGAGTACGAGTGAACCAATCGAAGCGAACGTATTCCAGAATCCCAAGTTAAAGAAACCTTCGCCTGCGCGAGCTTCTGTCCACTGGTACATACGACGTGGCTGACCTTGCAATCCAAGAATGTGCATCGGTCCGAACGTCATATTCATACCAATCAACATCAACCAGAAGTTCCAGGTGCCCAATTTTTCATTTAGCAATTTGCCAAACACTTTTGGCCACCAGTAATAAAAGCCCGAGAACAAACCAAAGATCGCGCCACCGAACAACACATAGTGGAAGTGCGCAACGATGTAGTACGTATCGGTTTGTTGCGTGTCAGACGGAGCAATGGAGTGCGTTACACCCGACAGACCACCAATGGTGAACAGCACGATGAGACCGACGGCGAATTTCATCGCAACCGTGAACTGAAGTTTTCCGCCCCAAATCGTCATCGTCCAGTTCACAATTTTCACACCAGTTGGAACCGCAATTGCCATGGTTGAAATGGAGAACACTGCAACAGATACTGGTCCGAGTCCAGATGCGAACATGTGGTGAGCCCACACGCCCCAGCCCACGAATCCGATGGCTGCACCAGAGAACACCACGAACGGGTAACCGAATAGCGGTTTGCGAGAGAAAACTGGCAATACTTCAGAAATAATACCGAAGCTTGGCAGGATCAAGATGTACACCTCAGGGTGTCCGAAAATCCAGAAGAGGTGCTGCCAGAGCAATGGGTCGGCGCCAGCCGCCACGTCAAAGAACGTCGCACCAAAGTTTCGCTGGAATGACAACAGGAACAACGCAACGGTGATAACCGGTACTGCAAACAACAAGAGGAACTGCACCACCAACTGCATCCACGTGAAGATCGGCATGCGCATGAGGCTCATTCCAGGTGCACGCATATTGAGCACGGTGGTAATGAGGTTCACTGCACCAACAAGTGATGCAATTCCTGTGATCTGAAGTCCGAGTGCCCAGAAGTCGATTCCGTGACTTGGTGAGAAAATTGGTCCTGAGTTTGGCGCGTACATGAACCAACCGCCATCTGCTGCTCCGCCGAGGAACCAAGCGAGGTTGAGGAAGATTCCACCAAAGAGAAACGCCCAGAAACTGAAAGCGTTCATGCGTGGGAACGCAACGTCACGTGCACCAATTTGCAGCGGAATGAAATAGTTGGCAAGGCCTGCCGCCATTGGCATAACAAACAAGAACACCATGGTTGTTGCGTGCATGGTGAACATTTGGTTGTACAAGTCTGCGTTCAAAACTTTTCCGTTTGGAGCAGCAAGCTGCAGACGAATAAGAACAGCTTCAAGTCCGCCGACAATAAAAAAGAACAGTGCTGCAGCCGAGTACATGATGCCAAGCTTTTTATGGTCAACCGTGAACAACCACGACTTCCAGCCAGTTGAGGAAACTGGACGCTTCAGCGCACCAAGCGATGTGCTGGGCGTTGCTACTGAAAAGGCTTCTGTGGTGGTAATCGAACGCTCAATAATGGCCATGATTCTCCCTAATTACTTCAGCGTCAACAGGTAGGCAACAAGTTTTTCAATGTCTGCTTCTGTGAGTCCAAGATTTGGCATACCGCGATACTTGCCACCTGTGCTGGTGAGCAATGCCGGGTTCGCATACATCGGCTTCATTGCTGGCGCGTTGCGCAACCAGCCACGCAAATCCTTTTGGTTCAAACAGTCTTCGCTCACTCCGCTTAAATACTTGGCGCCAAACGACTCAGAATCGGCAGTCCACACATCTTCACGGCAAGACTTATTCAGCAAATCAAATGTTGCACCAGCAAACGTATTGCGACTCATAAGGTGCGACAGGTTTGGTGCAGCGCCCGAAACAATGTTTTCATCAGGAGCAGCGATTACGGGTGTGCCATCGGCACGCTTCATACCGTTCACCTGATGGCATCGCACACACTGGTTCATGAACACGGTTTCGCCTTCTTTGGCAAGCGTATTTTCTGCAGGAGGTGTGTATGGCTTCAATTGGTTTGCCACCCACTTCGCAAAATCGGCTTTGCTCAGCGCAACAGCCTCCATACGCATGTTGGCGTGCGAGAGACCGCAGAACTCGGTGCATTGACCTGCATAAATTCCAGGCTTGTCTGCTTCAATTCGGTTGAGGTGCACTCGACCAGGAACAGCATCACGCTTTCCGTTCAAGGCTGGAATCCAATACGAGTGAATGACGTCGCGACTGGTTTGACGCAACAACACTTTGGTTCCAGCAGGAATGACTAATTGGCCCGAAGTAATAATCGGTTGCGTAATTCCGTATTCACTCTGCACTGGGTAGTCGTATTCCCACCACCACTGTTGACCGGTGACGTTAATAATCATTTCGGTGTCACTGGTCTTTGCAAGATCGAACACCGTGCGGAATGTAAATACACCGACAACAGTCAAAATGAGTGCAGGAATAATCGTCAGGGTGATTTCCAGTGCAGGGTTGCCGTGAGACTGATGTGGAATTGGCTGACCCTTGTCACGAAACTTAAAGACCGCAACAAGCACCGCGACAGTAACGATGACGCCAATAATTCCTGCTACCGCAAAAACCGGCTTTTGTAGATCATCAATGATCTGTGCGTTTGGACCCTTTGGCTGCCACGTATCTTGCGGCGCATTTGTTGCGCAGCCAGCAAGGAACATGGCGCCCGCAATACCCGATACCGCTCCAACAACTCGACGACGCATGCCTGCAAGCCTATTGACGTCAGTGGTTGTGTATTCAGTTGTGTTCTGGTGTCTCACGGCACAATCACCTCAATGCTCTGTCCGGCAAGACCTGGAACAGTCAGCGTGAACGGCTTTCCAGCTTCTGCAGGCTTGGGAATGTTTAAGGTCAGCAATTGCTCTGACCCTTGAGGAATGAGCTGGGTGCACTGCACCACATCTTCCTTCACGCCATCAGTGAGCATTTTGCTTCCCAAACTGGCGACCAATCGATATTCACCTTCAGACTTATTGCGGAACACGATGTTTGTTGGATTGGAGCGCGGAACTGTGATCGTTTCTTGGTTGCCTGCAATTCCCTGCACTGAGGCAACGAGTTTTCCGTCAATGAGATCGATGTGAGTATCAACGCTCGATGTTGCCGACACACCCTCTAAAGGAAGTTTGTCGAAGTGTTCGGACTTTTCAGCACCGCATTCTTGATGCATATAGTGACCTTCTTCTTTTGCAAGAACAAGTTCTTCACGAACACCAGCTCCTGCACTTGCAATACCTGCAGCAACTATTCCCACTGCTCCAAGTACACAAATTCCCGTAACCAAACCACGCCTCAAATTTGGGCGAACCGAAAACAAAACACCGGCTGCAAGTACAAGAGATCCAAGAACAATGAATGCAATAGCTCCAACACTCTTATTGACTGCAAGCGTTATGCGAGAGAAAGAAAGAATGACGACTCCCAAACCAACCGCCGCGAGTACTGGAAATTCGATCGGGTTAAGCAAACGCTTACGCAAAGATGCGTTATAGGAACTATCGCTTGATGCGCGCTCAGACCAACTAAGCACCGACCACTCAACAAGTGCTGCGAGTAACAACACCACACCGAGCAGTGTCACCACCGAGGAAGTAATCGTTCCAACGAGCAATAACGTTGCGCCGACAGCAGCAATCAATGGCCAAATGGAACTTGTTGGCGCAGCAGTAGATGCCGCAATGCCTTCTTCGCCTTGTGACCCATCACGAGTAAACAACACCAAACCGGTAAGGAGACCCGTTGCCCCCACGAGACCAAATAGTGCCGTGCCGCCAATTGCTGACTCACCAATAAGGAGCATGTAGATAGCAAAAGCAATTGCTCCAAGAAAAGTGATTCCGAAGAAGTATTTGGATCCGGTTGAAAACATTGCGCTACCTATTTCTGCACGTACACGACGAACCACAACGAAATAAACGCTGTGGAGAGGAAGTACCAATACATGGCGTGAGCGGTGACCACTGCACGATCAGCAATACGGCCACCCAACACGCGGAATGCTGCAACGAGCGAGAACGCAATACCGGTGCAAATGAGCACAAGCATTGTTCCGGTGATTGCATAAAACATCGTTTGGTAAGGGCCGTCAGCAAGCACCGCACCCATTTGCTTGTAAATCGCTACCTGAGCATTTACTGCTGCAACACCAATTACTCCAGTGATGAAGAGTGCAAGCGTGGTGTGCTGTGCGTCTTTGCGTGTTGCTGAGTACACAGCCCACTGACCCATAATTGCTGCAATCACCATGGTGATCGCAAGTGTGTTGGTTGCAACTTCTGGAATCTTTAGATCAGCAGGAAGCCAATCGTGAATCATTTTGTTATTCCTGCCAACGCGCAATGGTGATGCATCTCGGAACTTAAACCACACGGCCAGCATGCCAAACATCAACATGGTTCCCGCTGCAACAACCGCACCCGTAGCGATAAATAGTGGGTGGCGAGCAGCAGTTACAGGACCTGCTGGCAATACGCGATCAGCTGCGGCGGTCATTGAGCACCCCCATCAATCCAAGGATTTCCTGCAACACGTTCCCCTGTTGCAAAACTTTTCACCGCAGTAGCAATTGCTGCGATTACACATAAGGCAAACAACGCGTGGCCTGCTGTTGATACCGCATTCCACAAACTTGCTGGACCGGAATAATCAAAATCTTTGACTGAATCGGCTTGCTGATCAGCAAAGCCAGCGATGTACATCGGAAGCGCTGCGAGCACTGTTGCTACAAAACCAAGCGCACCAATTCCTGCAACGGCTTTTGCAGGCAACATGCGACCCCACAACGAAGGTCCCCAAAACGCAATTGCGCTCCAGGCAACAAGCACGGTTCCATAACTGATGTACACCAGTGCGCCTTCTTCAAAAACAGTTCCAGCAAGGTTTGCACTCGAAATTAATTGCACCGCATTACCAAGCATTGCGGTGAGAATCATTCCGCCTCCTAGAAATGCCGGAATGAATGGTGCGATCATTTTGATGGAATCAGATTTCAACGTAAGCAAGGCAAGAGCGAGCACCACTACAACGCCAAGAATTGGTAGCAAATTAAACAACGCGTACGGCACGAAGCTCTTCGCTTTGTCGATCAGTGTTCCCGTCCAAGCAAACTCGTGCACAGTTTGTGTTACGGAACCAAGCAGCGCTACTGAAATAAGGCCAATACCTATAAACACGCCACCGCGCAGTGGTTGTGTTCTGCGCGCAACAGCAGGGGCGAGCTCTGCAAGTATTCCAATAGCAGGAATGACGTACAAAAAGGTTTGTGGTTGTGACATTGACCAACCAAGCCACTTCATGATTCCCACATTCGCGTCAAAAGCGATACGTGTGTAGTGGTGATCAACCGCGACATAAATCAATGTTCCAAGCGCAACAGGCAAAGTAAGAACCAAACTCGATGATCCGATCAATGAAGACCAGGCAAACGATGGAACATCTGCCAGATCTGTTCCGGCAGTTCGTGCACTCAATACTGTTGCTACAACGCTGACTGCCGCTGCAAGAAGACCCAACATCACCAGTGCAAGACCCAATAGGTATAGGTCAACCATTTGAGCGTTTCCGCCTCCTGGCCCACCATTTCCAATAAGTGATGCAACTACTAGTGAGCTTCCAATTGCCCACAGGCAGAAGCCCAACATGGCATTGCGCGCGAACATGATTGCGCGCGAACCAACTTGAATTGGTGCAACAGCAAGGGAGATACCGAGCATCAAAGGCACCATCACACCAAACGATGCGAGCGTCTTCGATGCAGCAAACAACTGCGTCATCATTCCCTCATTGAGCGTCAGAGACTTGCTGTCGATTCGCTCCAACCCCAACAGTGATGCGACTCCAACAAATGCAAGAAGCCAAAGTGCGGCAGTACCAATGAAGAGTCGACCGATTCTCTTGTGATCGGTGGTGGTGAGCCAAGCACCTACCGAACCCAGAAAACCTGAGTTGGCAGTGGCCTCGGCACCCAACGTGGATGGCAGATTGACCGTGGTCATAACGAACTAGACACTAACAATGGCAGGGGCTTGCGCCCGACTTCCCTTCGTTTGTGCAATTGTTCCTAACGAAGGAGCACGTCCACTGTTAACGCAACAAAAACTGCCGTGACATAGGAAATGGAAAAGGTAAACAGTCGCATCGAGCGCTTGGCCGACGGATCACTTCCCAGCCGAACCGACCCGATGACAAAAGCCACCCCAAATACCAACGCTGTAATTCCATAAATCCAACCGAGGTCCGCAATGGGCATAAGGACAAGGGTGGAAACGGTAAGCAGGACTGCGTAGAGCGTCATCGATCGAACTGTTCGCTCCAACGAAACCACCACTGGCATCATCGGCACCCCTGCAGCCTTGTAATCGTCTGCGTGTCGAATGGCTAGTGCCCAAAAGTGCGGCGGAGTCCACAAAAAAATGACGACAAACAAGGCAACTGGCGCCCAACCAAGTGAATTCGTTACTGCAGCCCAGCCGACCAACACTGGCATCGCGCCGGCAGCACCACCAATCACGATGTTTTGTTTACTTGTTCTCTTCAGCCACAACGAGTACACGAACACGTAAAACAACGTTGCCGAAACCGCTAACACTGCCGCAAGTAAATTGGCACCAACCCACAACACCGCAAACGCAACAATTTCGAGTGCGACTGCAAACATCATCGCCGCCCGAGGGGTTATCGCCCCAGTAACCAACGGGCGATTTTGAGTACGCACCATGAGCTTGTCGATATCACGGTCGATATACATATTGATTGCATTCGCTCCGCCGGCTGCGAGTGTTCCACCGATGAGGGTTACTGCTATGAGCTGAAAAGATGGCCAGCCTCCCTCAGCAAGCACCATTGTCGGAACCGTGGTCACCAAAAGGAGTTCGACAACGCGCAGTTTCATCAATGCGATATATGCACCAATCCGAGAAGAAGGGGCGGCGCCCCGGGACTTATGACCAAAAAATCGCGATGGGATTACTGGTCGAACGTCAAGGGCCACAGGATCAGGCTACGGCGCATACAGAGTGGCTACCAATCGGAGCGTGACTAAGCGCGAGCAGAACGCTCCATGTTTCACGGCAGAATGTCTATGTGCCTATTCACCGTCTGTCGAGTACCGACGTGCGACCAGCAGAGGTTATTGATGCGAGCACAGATACAGCCCCCGATACCGACCGACCATGGATTGTTCTCGTGTGGAACGATCCAATCAATTTGATGTCGTATGTGACTTTGGTCTTACAGAAGCTCTTTGGCTACAGCTTGGAAAAAGCAACTGAGTTAATGCTCGATGTTCACAACAAAGGGCGTGCTGTTGTTTCTTCTGGTACTCGCGAACACGCAGAGTTCGATGTGTACCGACTACACGAACATGGTTTATGGGCAACAATGCAACGAGAAGATGCCTAGTTGTGGCTCGAAAAAACAAAGGCCCTGTAACCCGACTTTCTGCAACGTCGTATTCCTTGAATATCGATTCGAGTGATCGCACAACTCTCAACGGTCTTCTTGATCAATTGCGAGACGTGTTAATGCACGACTCCTCGAGCGACATTGCTCGACGACTCTTTCCTGCCGCCTATCACCAAGACGAGAAGCACGAGCAGGAATACCAACGACTGATGCGCGATGAATTGTTGTCGTCACGACTTGCATCACTCTCGCTCACCACTTCGTTGCTTGAGCGCGAAACGAATTCCGACAGCATTGTGCTGACGGCTGATGAACTTGATGCGCTCATGCGATCAATCAACAGTCTGCGCCTTGTCCTTGGTACCTTGCTTGACGTTGATGAGGACGAGTTTGAAGCTCACCTTGCCGAAGACGATCCTGCCTATGGCCAATACCAGTTGTACTCATATTTGGGCTGGCTTTTAGACTGGATTGTGACTGTCCAAACGGAATTCAATTAGCGGGGGGAATTCACAGAGTCACTGGTAGATTTCTAGGGCTCTTCCAACTAAATATTCGTCCATGCCCCCATCGTCTAGTGGCCTAGGACACCACCCTTTCAAGGTGGCGGCACGGGTTCGAATCCCGTTGGGGGTGCAAAAGTAAGCAGTAGCAGTACATACATAAACACGATCAATCGTGAAGCGTTCATCGCGAACACATCACAACATTGGTCCCGTGGTGAAGTTGGAGTTCACGCCGCCCTGTCAAGGCGGAGGTCGCGGGTTCGAGTCCCGTCGGGACCGCTGAGTAGTGCTTGCACTTCTCAAGGTCGGGTAGCTCAGTAGGCAGAGCATGCGCCTGAAAAGCGCAGGGTCACCGGATCGACGCCGGTCCCGACCACAAGAGTTTGTTTAGTTGGAAGAGCGATTATTCAGGGCGTATGCGTACAAGTGTTTCTTGCGCAATCGTTGCGATGTGTGTTCCATCTTGTGCGAAGACATATCCAGATGTAAGACCGCGCGCACCATTGAAGTTTATGCAACTCATCTCGTAGAGATGCCATTGCGATGCAACCGATGGCCGATGAAACCACACAGTGTGATCAAGGCTTGCACTAAACCTGCGTCCTTCATTACTCGCACGCGTGATTTCAGGAATGCCTTAGATGACGCTTTCGTTT
>JAPOKO010000035.1 GCA_029977615.1 bacterium | reverse complement strand
AGCCGTTGATTGATGAATTACTGGAAGAGGGCGAGCTGCGCGCAGTTGAAGTTGAGGGATGGATGGAAAAAGCATTTGTCCACCGCAAAGCCAAGCTGCCCAAAGAACTCCATGCCACTGCTTTGCTGTCGCCGTTTGATTCACTCGTGTGGTGCCGACCACGCAACGAACGGCTGTTCAATTTTCATTACCGAATAGAGATTTACACACCAAAAGAAAAACGAAAGTTTGGCTACTACGTGCTGCCGTTCATGTTGAATGGCGAAATGGTGGGCCGAGTGGATATGAAAGCCGACCGCGCCAGCGGCGTGTTACTTGCACAGAGTGTGCACACCGAAAAAGGCGTGAAACGCTCATCAATCAACGAAGCACTGACTGCCGAACTCGAGGCAATGGCAACTTGGCTCGGACTTGACCGAGTGCAAATCGGTCGTAGGTAGCCTGTAGCGCGTGAAACCAATTATCGCCATTGCCGGTCGAGTTGGCCCTGCCAGCCGAGTGTCGCGCAGTGCAGTTCATTTTGCGGGAGACGTATATACGAATGCCGTCTTGCGTGCGGGTGGTGAACCAGCCGTTGTAGTGCCACAAGATTTGACGGATGAAGACGCCGACGAATTAATGTCGCGATTTGACGGTCTTGTGCTTATGGGTGGCGGTGACGTAGACCCAAAGTTGTACGGCCAAGAACCAAGTGTGTATGTGTACGGCATTTTGACGGAACAAGACATCTTTGAATCCACCATGGTGAAAGCCGCTATTCGCATGGGCAAACCAGTGCTGGCTATTTGCCGTGGGTTACAGATCACCAATGTTGCACTTGGTGGAACATTGATACAGGAAATCGCAACGTTGCCAAACGCCGATTCGCAGGTTTTGCACAAGCCCGACAACTTTCCTGAAGGCGCACCATTTGCAGTACACGAAGTGCGAATTGCCGAAAACAGCAGATTGGCAAAAGCGCTTGGAACAACATCGCTACGTGGTGCATCGTTCCATCACCAAATTGTCGACAAGGTTGCGCCAGGATGTGTTGCTGTTGCGTGGGCTGAAGACGGGCTTTTGGAGGGGATTGAGCACACCGAGCATTGGTTAGTTGGAGTGCAGTGGCACCCAGAAGACACTGCGCAAACAGATTCAGTTCAACAGAATCTGTACAACGAGTTTGTCGCTCAGGCCAAGTCTGTTGCGTCGTTGCGCTGATACGGCGAAGTAGGTGCAGTAATCCAGCGCAGCCCGCGGGTAAACAAACCACCGAGCGGGCGTAATGCGAAACGTTCGCTCACGGGCAAATATGGAATGCGCAACAAATCTCGCGACCAAACTGGCAGCGTTGCAACCGTTGAGGCAACGAGTGAGTAGTACGCAGCGCGTGCGGGGTACGGAAGCGGCGGGTTGAACATGAGGTACTTAATGGCGTCGCGACTTTCGGCTGTGCTTTTCAGTTCATTCTTAAACGACTTCATCTGATCGCGCAGCGCGCGTTCGGTTTTTGGCGGTGCAGTAACGCCAAGTTTTGCGGCAATGATTGACATGTCCTCGACATAGCCATCACGCTGATCTTGCGTCAATGTTTGTTCGCCAAAATGGGTGTGAGCGGTAAGGAAGCTGTCCACTTCAACAACATGAACCCAACGAAGTAGGTGTGGGTCATTTGCTGAATATGGTCGACCATCGCTTGCAGTGCCGACAACAAATTGGTGGACATACAAAATGCGATCAATGATCTTTTGTGCTTCGTCTGATGGACCAAACGTGGTCGCCGCAAGAAAGTCAGCGGTGCGCTGCAATCGTCCCCATGGATCATTCTTGTAATCGGAATGCTGCGCTACACCAGCCATGGCAAGGGGGTGAAGAGTTTGCAACAGCAATGCGCGTAATCCACCAATAAACATGGATGCATCGGCGTGGACAATACGGATGGGTCGATCATCTGAGTACCAACGTGGTCCACCGACTTCCATGATTTGCTGAACACGAGTGTCTGCGTCCGGCCCAACTACGCGACTTCGCAATGCTTCGCCCAGTGAGTCACGCAACTCATTTATGCGCACCTCGATATTCAGCGATTTAGCAATGTCCACCGCCATATCGTGCCACTACAAGAGTCAAGATGCACAGTCACGCTTGGCAGTACTGTGGATATGTGACCACAAACCCAATGCCAAAGTGGGTTCCGCGAGCAATTGTGCTGTTTTGGATGATGTTCCTTGCAGCACTAGTTGCACGTGAACTCTTCCATCAACTGTCAAGTTTCTTGCTGCTTGTATTGGTTTCCATTTTCCTGGCATTTGCAATTGAGCCAGGTGTGAATCGCTTGGCGAAGCGTGGATGGCGCCGCGGTTCAGGAACGCTGCTCATCATTTTTGGCGTAATCACATTTATTGGTGTGTTTCTTGGTGCAGTAGGAACACTGGTTGGAAGTCAGGTTGCTGACGTGTTGAAGAATTCTGAAATGTATGTGAATGACACGGTCGACTTTGTCAATGACACCTTCAATGCAAACATTGATCCTGCAGAAGTAAACGCATCAATTGCCGACCCTAAGGGCCCAGTTCAGAAGTTCATTAAGAATCAACAGGGCAAGGTGATTTCACTTTCTGTGAACGCACTTGGTGCATCGTTGCAGTTGCTAACCATTGTGTTGTTTACGTTCTACTTCGTTGCAGACGGTCCGCGCTTGAGGCGAGTGATTTGCAGTCGATTACCCGAGGCTAAACAACGTGCGGTACTGCGCACGTGGGATCTTGCAATTGCAAAAACAGGTGGATATTTGTATTCGCGAGCACTGCTTGCATTGGTTTCTGCCTTTTTCCACTGGATTGCATTTCAAGCAATTGGCACACCCGCGCCTATCGCCATGGCGCTGTGGGTCGGAATCGTTTCGCAGTTCTTGCCTGTTGTAGGTACGTACCTCGCAGGTGTCCTGCCGTTACTTCTCACATTCTTTGACTCACCGTTTAAGGCTTTGCTTGTTGTTGGGTTTGTGTTGGTGTATCAACAACTCGAGAACTACCTCATCTCACCGCGAATTACTGCACGCACATTGCACGTGCATGCGGCAGTTGCATTCGGTTCGGCAATTGTTGGTGGCGCAATTCTTGGACCAGTTGGTGCAGTGCTTGCCTTGCCGGCTGCAGCCATGGCTCAAGCGCTCATTGGCAGTTGGGGCCCGCGACACGACGTCATTGATGACGATCTAGTTCGCATGCCAACACCGCGTGTGAAAAGGGCAATGCGCAAAACTCGCTGAAAATTAGCGAGTAGCTGAAGATGCGCCAGCAGTGGTGCCCTCATGCCAGGAGTCCCCAGCAACAAGAGCACGAATTGCTCGCTGAATTCGTAATGCATCAAGTGGCTTCACGAGCCAGCCTTCTGCGCCACTGCGTTTTGCCAAGTGCACATCTGCATCACGGTCAAGCAACATCAAAACAGGAATATGGGGAATGCGGTGATCACTGTGGTCAAGACGCAAATTCATGGTCACAGCCATGCCACCCATGGTCCCAAATTGAAGATCAAGAATTGCAATATCTGGTGTACGCGTTTTTATCGCTTCTGGAATGTCGCGACCATTACTGCAGACAGTGAAGGAATTTTCGGGTGAACTGAGGGCTGCAAGTACTTCATCAAGTACCCATTGGGCGTCGGTTCCAACCAAAATATGCACGTGTTGAGCATATCTCTTAGCGGTATTACGCAATAGGAGATGACTGGGTAGGCAGCGCGCGGATACCGTACAGGTGCAGTTCTGCTTACCCCGGAGGTTTTCGTGCATAAGTTTTCGCGTGTTTTACGGCTTGCAATCGCCGCATTGTCCGTTGGCGCAGTGCTGTGCTCCTTCAATGGAAGTGCTGGAGCCGAATCTGCATCAGACTTGGCTCCAGTTGACATCGTTGCGGTGAGTGGTCTGATTGACAATGTTGTGGTCGCCGAGATCGAACACGCCCTTGATCGTTCGCAAGAAAATGGGGCGCAAGCAGTGGTGTTGCAGGTGAACTCGCGAGGAGCAGTCGTCTCAGAAGAGCGAATGGCTGAACTGCTCACAAAAATTTCGCAGGCAGATATTCCAGTTGCAGTTTGGGTTGGTCCAACAGGTGCACGTGCATTTGGACTTTCGGCACAATTACTGGCTGTTGCCGATGTGCGAGCAATGGCACCAGGTGCGCGAATCGGATACACCGGCCAAGCATTGAAGGTGAATGGAACCGAAATTTCTTTTGGAGATATTGGAGCGGTACTTCGTACATCAACGATTGGATTTACTGAAGCACGCAAAGAGGGTGTGTTGAATTACGCGGGTGATGACCAAGGAGTTCCTGTTGTACGCAACATGTTGCTCGCTCTTGATGGAATAAAAGTCGGCAATACAGAATTGAATACTGTTGTTGAAAAAGTAGACAGCAGTGGCCAAATCGTTCGTGATGCGACGGCCGCACGTTTTTACAAGTTGGAACTCACTGGTCAACTAATGCACACGGTTGCAAGTCCTCCTGTTGCATATTTGTTGTTTGCCATTGGATTGGCCTTGTTGGTGTTTGAGTTCTTCACTGCAGGAATTGGAATTGCCGGAGTTGTCGGTGCAATTTGCTCGCTGCTAGGAACTTATGGACTTGCATCATTGCCAGTGCGTGGTTGGGCAGTTGCGCTCATCATCCTTGCGTTGCTCGCATTTGCGGTTGATGTTCAGGTGGGTGTGCCACGATTCTGGACTGGAGTAGGTCTCGTCATGTTTGTCGTTGCGTCATTTGCGCTGTATCGACCGATTGACGGCAGCAATATGCGCATGTCCTGGATCACACTGGCTTCAGGTATTTCAATGATGACGCTGGCGTTCATTGTGGGAATGCCAAGCATGGTGCGCACTCGTTTTGCAACACCAACGATTGGCCGCGAATGGTTAATTGGCACTGAAGGAGTTGCGGTAAGTGACGTTAACCCTGAAGGAATTGTCAAAGTTCATGATGCGCAGTGGCGTGCGCGTACCAACCGCTCAACGCCGATTACTTCCGGCACTTCGTTTCGCGTCGCCGCGATCGATGGCGTGACTCTGGAGATTGAACCGTTGGAAGGTGCCGCACGTGACTACCGCGAGAAGCGATCAAGCGCGAGTGAGTAACGAGGCAACACAACGGCGCGAGGCATCGGAAACAGCGCCGCTACAGCCACTTGATTGGCTGCTACTCGTCGTTCCAGGAGTGATCTGGGGCTCGTCTTTTTTCTTCATTGATGTTGGGCTGGATTCATTTGCGCCAGGTCTGATTACTCCAATGCGAGTGTTATTTGGATGCATCACGCTCAGCATGATTCCAAAAGCTCGGCAGCCAGTTCCGAATGCCGCTTGGCCAAACATCATCGTGTTGTCATTGGTGTGGCTGGTAATTCCTCTCACCGTGTTTCCGTTTGCCGAACAACATGTTTCCAGCAGCGTGACAGGAATGTTGAACGGAGGAACACCATTGTTTGTTGCTGTCGTCGCGTCGGTGATTGCCCGGCGGTTACCTCCTCGAGGTCAGATGCTGGGACTATTAATTGGAGTTGGTGGAGTAGTGCTCATCGCATTGCCATCAATTCGTGAAAGTTCGTCCAGCATGTTTGGTGTGGTGCTCATTCTCATCGCACTTGTCATGTATGGATTCGCGCTAAACGTAGCCTCGCCATTGCAGCAACAGTATGGTTCGCTTCCTGTTTTGCTGCGAGCAGAAATCGTCGCAGTAATTCTTCTTGCACCGCTTGGTATTTATTCACTGATCAACAACGATCGACCGTTTGCATGGGGACCATTTGCAGCGATTCTCGCATTAGGTGTGTTGGGTACAGCAATTGCGCATTATGCAATGGTGACGCTGTCGGGTCGCATTGGTTCAACGCGCGCCGCTGGAAGTTTGTATTTAATGCCAGCTGTATCTCTCGCAGTTGGTGTGTTGATCAATGATGAGACCGTTGCGCCACTGGCAATAATTGGAAGCGTTGTTGCGGTAGTTGGCGCGTATGTATTGAGTCGAAGCAAGCGAGTTATGAGCACCGCTAAGCAGTCATGACGACGGCCGACTTCGACCCTGTGATGGTGCCGATTCGGCCTGCTGCAACGGTGATGCTGCTGCGCGATCACCCGTTGAATGGTGTTGAAGTGTTTATGTTGCAGCGAACATTGAATGCAGCGTTTGCAAAGGGCATGTATGTGTTTCCTGGCGGTCGTGTGGACGCCAACGACGCAGAGTCAACGCTTGAAGCGCATTGCGATGGAATGACGGACGAAGAAGCCAGTGCCTTACTTGGAATTCCACACGGCGGGCTTTCGTATTGGGTGGCTGTAATTCGCGAATGCTTTGAAGAAGCAGGTGTATTGCTTGCCCGCCCTGCAGACGGACAGGAATTGATTCGTTTTGAAGACGAAGACGTCATCGATCGGTTTTCGAAGGCTCGTCACCAAGTACACGAGGGGAACACGTCCATGATGCAGTTGTGTGACGACGAGCGGCTGCGCCTCATTACCGACAATATTCATTATGTAAGTCACTGGATAACTCCACTGGGCGAGGCGCGTCGCTTCGACACGCGATTCTTTGTCGCAAGGGCCCCAGAAGGTCAGGAACCTTTGCACGATGACAGCGAAACTATTGCCAGTTTGTGGGTTTCACCATCTGATGCGTTAGAACGTCAGCGCAGTGGCGATTTGGCAATGATGCCTCCAACCATTCGCAATTTAGAGTTCTTGCTTCCCCATGCAACTACTGATGATGCGCTTGCTGCAGCGAAGAAGATTGGTACGCCGACGGCGATTATTCCTCAACTCAAAGTTGATGCCGAAGGTCGAGTAGTGGGCATTGCATTGCCCGGCGACACTGACTACAAAAACTAGCGACGCTGAGAAACGGAAACTTGCACAACTTCTTCGTTGCGCGCTGAACAGCCCACCATGTCTTGCATGGAGACGGTTTCACTAATGATTCGCTGAGCAATTGCGGCAAATGCTTCTGCGGCTGCACCAACCTTGCTGAGCACGATCGGTTCGCCCGAGTCGCTTCCATGAGCTACAGCAGCTTCAATTGGAATGTTTCCGAGCAATGGCGAACCAATTTCAGTGGCCAAAGCTTGGCCGCCACCATTTCCGAAAAGTTCATAGGTGTTTCCATGATCGCAGGTAAATGTGCTCATGTTTTCAATTACACCTGCAACGCGCAAGAAACTTCGTCGCGCCATGTCGGCTGCACGGATGGCTACTTTCTGTGCAGAAACCGCAGGCGTAGTAACAATGACCAAGTCGGTGCGCGGCAACATGCGCGCAAGCCCCATTTGTACGTCACCAGTTCCTGGCGGCATGTCAATGAGTAGATAGTCAAGTTCGCCCCACTGAACGTCGTTTAAAAACTGTTCAACAGCTTTTGTCAACATGAGTCCGCGCCACATCAATGCCGTGCCTTCATCTTCAACCAGCATTCCCGTTGACACCACTTTCAGCAGACCAGTTCCTACCTTGCGTTCATTAGGAATAATCCGCGGCTTATCGCTTCCTTCAACTCGTTGCGCTTCAAGTCGGTCGGGCATGTTCAACATTCGCGGAATAGAAAATCCCCAAATGTCCGCATCAAGCACACCAACGATGTTTCCTTGTTCAGCAATTGCTGCAGCAAGGTTCACGGTGACTGAACTCTTTCCAACTCCACCTTTGCCACTGGCAATAGCAAGCACTCGCGCATTAATGGGAACTTGAGTATCGCTTGCCTGCTCTTTTGCGTTCCATCGTGCGCGAGTCATCACCGCAGATCGCTCTTCGGCGGTCATCTCGCCCCAGTCGATGGTCACTTTGGTTACACCTGGGTGCACGAGCACCCGCGACTCAATGTCGTTCTTAATCTGCACACGCAACGGGCAACCCTTGATGGTGAGCTTCATGGCTATGGCCACTAAGCCATCGGGGCTAACGGTGACTTCGCCGGCCATACCCAGATCCACAATGTTGTCGCCCAGTTCAGGGTCCATAACCGCGCGCAAAAGCTCGGTGACTTCACCTGCGGTTGGAGGTGCCACAAGGGGGCTGGACATGGTTAAAACCTATCGTGCAACCTGAAATTTTGTAACGCTGCGCCCTTTACCTTGCACTAGGTCAGGGGTATCATGAACTCCATGATCACACTTACCGACAATGCAGCATCAAAGGTTAAGCAATTGCTCGAAGCAGAAGGCGCAACTGATTTGGCTTTGCGCGTTGCAGTACGACCTGGTGGTTGCTCAGGGTTTTCATACGAAATGTTTTTTGATGGCGATTTCACCGCTGAAGATCAGCAGTTGACTTTCGGTGATGTGAAGGTTGTTGTCGATCAAGCATCGTCACAGTTGCTCGTTGGAGCAAGCCTTGATTACCAGGACGGTCTGCAAGACGCTGGTTTCAAGATCAACAACCCAAATGCATCACGCACTTGTGGTTGTGGCAACAGCTTTAGCTGATCTCGTTACAACACACCAAGCGCGGTAAACGCTTCGGTAATTTCTACTGCATCAAAGATTGCATCGAATCGCTCTACTAACACGCCCTTGGCGTCGGCAATAAACAGCGCTGGTTCGTACGTCATGTTCAGTGCTTCAACTGCCGGTGCAACAATTGTTGCGGTGTCGTCGGTGTAAATCTCGGCATGCAACATGGTGAGTCTGTCACCAACTGCTTCGCGCATTGACAACAATGCGTCAAGTGCGGGTGAGCATGTGCCGGTTTGGCAGTGAGCGGGAGTGCCAACCAAATACGCAATCGGCTTGCCGAGTTTCAGAGCTTCGTTCAATGTGATGTCATGCAGTGGGCATGGTTCAGGGTTGCGTGTGCACAGAGGATTTACACCGCGCGAGTCTGAAGTAGTTGGAGTATCAAAACCAGGAAGTGGTGTTCCGATAAGCGGAATGGAAACCGTTGCTGGATCCATGATCTGCACTCCTGCGCCATCTTGCGAGCCGCCTTCAACTACGAGTGAGTAAATACCAGCAGATGCAATATCGGCACGAAACGGCCAGTACGGGGGATCGATGTTCGCATCGTGTCTTAATGCCACCATGTCGGCAATTACCACTTCGCCGGTTTCTGAATTCAACAACTGTGCTCGAAGCTCTGTTGGCAATTCGACGCCACTGGTTTTTCCGAGGAGGCCCGCTTGGTTGGCAAGTGAAATAGGAATGCGCACCGAGCCAGGCACCAACACCTGAGGGAATCGTTGGACCACTTGGAAAAGCTCGTCTCCTGCGCTTGATGAAGAACTTCCGCAAGACGTAAGAAAACTAAGCGATCCCCCAAAGCCAAAGGTTGCAAGAGTTCCAGTAATAAATTGGCGGCGGGAGATCATGCCTCCATCATACGAGTCATCTTCGTTCAGAAGCCGTCGCCCTATACGCTGGAAGCATGGCTACTGCAAAAATAACAGCGAAAAAGACAGTAAAGAAGACTGCAAAAAAGACTTCAAAGAAGGCTGTTAAAAAGTCACCACAGAAAGCGCCGAAGAAGTCTTCGGCGCCAGCAAAATCAACCGCACCGCTTGGGCCATACACCCCAGTAGTTCGCGCAGGAGACTGGGTCATTGTTTCGGGTCAGCTCGGTGTTGTTGATGGCAAAATTGTTTCAGGTGGCGTTGCCAAGCAAACCGCACAAGCCGTGGTCAACCTGAAGGCTCAACTGGCATCTGCTGGTTGCAGCATTCACGACGTCAAGAAAACGTTGTGCTTCCTCACCGACATGGACACATTCGGCACCTTCAATACGGCATACGTTGCCGGTTTTGACGGCAGTCGCCCAGCGCGAAGCACCATTGGCGTTGCCTCGCTCCCATTTGGCGGCGCGGTGGAGATCGAAGCCTGGGCTTTCAAGCCACTACGGTAATTGTCATGCCTGGAGCCGTACTCATCGTTCTTGCACTCATTGGTTTCCCCGTAGTGGTTGGCCTGTCCACAGCTGGACTTGCTGCACTCATTGGTTTCTTCCTGCAGAAGGATGCCGATAAGCGCCACGAGGGTAGTGAACTCATTGACGTCAACATCTGATCTTCTCATTCGTAATGCGGCGTTAGTCGCAACAGTTGACAATCAGCGCAGAGAAATATCTGGTGGATGGGTAGCCATCACCAATGGACTTATTTCTGGAGTTGGAACTGCAGGTAGCGAGCCAACTGCAACTCAAACCATTGATGCAACAGATTGTTTAGTGACACCAGGTTTGGTGAACACGCACCATCACCTGTATCAAAACCTCACGCGTGCATTTCCGCCAATGACCAATGCTGCGTTGTTTGGTTGGTTGAAAACTCTGTATCCGTTGTGGAGCACATTGAACGAAGAGTCTGCACATGTTTCGGCATGGGTTGGGCTTGCCGAATTGGCATTGTCGGGATGTACGACTTCAACCGATCATCTCTATGTGCATCCTGCAGGTGCAGGAGATTTGCTGAGCGCAGAAATTTCCGCTGCACAAGACATTGGCATGCGATTTCATCCAACGCGCGGGTCAATGTCACTGTCTGAAAAAGACGGTGGCTTGCCTCCCGACAACGTGGTGCAAGATCACGATGTGATTTTGGCGGAGTCGCAGCGCATGGTGGAGTTGCATCACGACCGTAGCCACGGCGCTATGGTGCGTATTGCGCTCGCTCCGTGCTCACCATTTAGTGTTACGAAAAAGTTGATGATTGAATCGGCCGAACTTGCCGCCAAGTTAGATGTGCGTCTGCACACACATTTTGCAGAAAACTCTGAAGACGATGATTTTTCTATTGCCACATTTGGCTGTCGACCAACGCAATACCTAGAAGAGGTTGGCTGGCTCAGCAATCGCACATGGGTGGCGCACTGCGTGATGCCAAATCACGACGAGATTCACAAACTTGGTGCAGCAGGTATTGGTGCAGCGCACTGCCCAAGTAGCAATCTGATTTTGTCCTCGGGTATTTCACCCGTCGTGCAAC
>JAPOKO010000034.1 GCA_029977615.1 bacterium | reverse complement strand
GTTGCTGCAGTGATTTTTTCAGAGAAGACGGTTTTTCCTGGTTATGCGGCGTTGCTTCCCATTGTTGCCACAGTGATGATGCTTGTGGAGGGAAGTGCAAAGTTCGGTCAGATATCTCTACTCTCAATTGATCCGCTTCAACTTCTTGGCGCGCGAAGCTATTCGTTATACCTGTGGCATTGGCCGTTACTCGTATTGATTGAAGCACGATTTGGAACACCGTCTGCGTGGGCGAAAGCATGGATCGTTCTTGCCGCAGTGGTCCTGTCTGCAATTTCATACCGATTAATCGAACAACCTGTTCGTCACAACACGTGGCTTTCGGCAGTGTCGATTCGCAGTTTGTCTGCAGCAGGCATTGCGTTATCGCTCAGCCTTGTTGCAGCGGTGGTGTTGTTCGCCGTGTCCCCTCGAATTGATGCTGGGTCCTTGGCTTTAGCTGAAGCAGAGTTGGCTAGCGAAGCGGGAATTGGATCTAGTACTGAAGCAATATCAAATGGGCTTGGAGTGTTGCCGGAATTAAAACCAGTGAATGTCTTGCTGCTTGGCGACTCAACGATGGCTGCATTGAGATGGTATGAAGATGGGGCTAAGTCGCTGAAAGGTTTCTCGTACACGCTTGACGCGGAGTCGTGTAGAAGAATTTCTGAGTGGTCTTGCTATGGGCGAGAACACCGAACTCCACCAAATGTGGTTACAGCGCTTAAAGAGTTTAATAAACCGATTGATTTGATTGTGCTTATGGCCGGTTACGACAGCAGCGCAAAGAAAATTGGTGATGAATACACGAAGTTGTTCGAAGTTATACGAACGAAAAACATTCCCGTTGTTGTATTGACCTATAAGGAATCGCTGAAATTTCCTGCACCTGGCTCTCGTGGGAAAAAGTCGTTGTATGCCGAGTTCAATTCAGCACTTCGTGAAGCAGTTGCGAGCGATAGTTCTGGATTGGTGTCAATTGCTGAATGGAATGCGTACAGCGCTGGTCAGTCTTCATGGTTCAAGACAGACGGAATTCACCTCACGGTGAAAGGGGCGTTGGCACTTGGTGCATTCATTTCAACCTCCGTAGCAACTGCTACAGACAACCCGTGTCCGTATGCGAATGTGTACCCATGCGCGCCAATGAACAACTTGAAGCAATCAACTGACTTCATTGCGCGCTTCAATGCTAAAGAAACTAAAGTTCAGTGTTATGAAGACGGTGAAAGCCGTAAGAAAACGTGCACTACCGACAGGCGGAGTTAGAAAAACTCGTTAGTTACCGAAACAACTGCTTTCGCATTTCGCTGTGCGTCTTCCTCGCTCAGCGTCGGTCCAAATTCAACAGTCATACTGACGCCTTTCGGGCCTTGGAATGACTTTGCCCAGTTAGCTCCGGTTCCACCAAAAACAGCTTCAAGCAAGGGCTTGTCGCCTGTGTAACCGCAGAGGCAGTCCAATTCAAGAAGTGGAAGTCCAACGAGCGAGGCATATTTCGCGCGTACATCTCCATCGTGCCCCTTGCCAGGTCCAATGCGGAAGTAATCCTGGTGATACCAAATGACAAATTGTGGCTTTACCAGTTCACCCAGTTTCACTACGCCTTGTACTTCAGGTTCACTTGCACTGTCTGAGCCTGAGTATTGCCATGAACCTGGCTTGCCAATCTTTTGCCAATTGCCAGGAAAGTTTCTGTTGAGGTCCACACCATTTGCATTTTGCCTTGTTCGTAATTGCTGGCCATCTGGGTTCATGGAACGAACCAACCAAAGGTCGATGTTTCCTTCAAGAGGCATATCGCGAAGGATGTCTACCACTCGATTTCCTACGAACTCGTCACCGTGAATGCAACCAATTACTAAAACGCGAGCACCGTCGCTTCCACTTTGGCGTCTATAGAACGTGAGCGGAACACCCTGCACTGAACGACCGAATTCGATATCGGTGTTTAGCGGAACCTCACCAAACTTGTTGAACCATCCTGGTTCGGCTGGGGCATCTGGATTTCCTGTGTCAACGTTTGCATCCCCGCTGGAATCCGAGCTGTCCGAGCTTCCTGTAAAGAGCTTCGCTCCCTGGTAGAGCACTCCGGCGGAGAGCACACCCAGCGCAATTGATTTTGCAGAAAGATCGCTGAGAAAATTCCGCCTCGAAATGAGTTCGTTCTCTTCCTCAGTCTCTGGAGTTTCAATGACCTCGACTGGAGCAAATTCAACTACGGGAATTGGTTGCGTGTTCTGAATGGCTTCTGGCTGAGCTACTGCTGGCGATGACGTGAACGAAGCGCGGCTACCAGAATTTTCAGTATCCACTCGCCATGTCTGCCCAGATTCATCGGTGAATGAAATGGCCAGAATTTTTGTTCGCGCCTGCGTTGCTGAAATTAATCCGCTATCGAACTGGGCGCATGTTTCCTGGTACACGCGGTTCATTCGTGCGAACTCGTCGTCTAGGTTTGGCGCAGACTCAACTTGCTTAAACGATGCTCGCTTGCCAGATTTCTTTGGATCAACTACCCATGTGCGGCCTTGGCTGTCGGTTGCGCGTAATCCCAAAATGGTGGTGCGAGCGGTTTCGGCTGAAATTTCGTTGTTGTCGAAAGCCTCGCAGGTTTCGATATAGATGCGGTTCAGGCGCTCTAGCTCTGGGGGAAGTGGGGGCGTAGACGGCATCTTGTTTACGACTTTACTTCATGGCTAAACATTGATTGCGGGTTACTTGTTTGTAAACCACTTCAATTCGTTAACAATGTGGGCTGCGAAACGTGGGTACATGTCACGAAGAGAAACTCCGAACGCCTTTTCAAATGCTGAGTTTCGAGCAGGAATGCAGGTGCTTGAATACTTAGGAGACCCATCTCCGCATGTGTCAACTGCAGCTTTCAAGTTGCGAATGAAATCATTGACCTTTTTGTATCCAAAGGTTCCATGCAGGTATTGAAATGCCATTGCTCCAGCAACATAGTTTTGTGTTGCATCGCATGCTTTTGTGATGTCTTGCTTCTCGCTGGAAATGAACCAATTCTTCCAATAACTGGCAGACAGGCGCTGTTGGGGGGAGTATTCACGTTCGTTTTCTAGATCTTGTAGCTGCGACTTCCAAGCATGTACGTAACCTGCTTTACTTGCACGTCCTGCATAACTCCATCCAATGAAGTTCGCCTGACCTTCGCGAACCCAGCACTGCATAGCGGCCATGCTTCCGTTAAACACTGATCGCTGTGCGACGTGAACATACTCGTGGCTAGTGAGCGAGTTCCAGTGGTCGTCACGAATTGATCGCCCATTGGGTACGTACACCATTAATACCGCATTCCCGTTAATTGCATCGCCAGGAGCACCCCCACCAAAAAATCCGGTTGCTTCTTTTCGAGCGCGATCGGCTTTAACGTCAAGCCAACCACTTTCTAATTGCTGAGCAGGAAGAATTCGCTTCAAGTGGTCATAAATAAATTGGAAGTGTTGCGTTGGAGCTGCATATACATCCATTGGTTTGGCGGAGTCTCGTAAATCTGTCCACATGCTGACATTCGCGCGAATGTCGGCCATGATCTGATCGGAGTACACCTTGTTGAGAAGTGGGTCGACAAAAAAGGTCGCATTCGGGACGGCGAGTGGGGCGTGAACCAGAAAGGCGAGAAAGTCTTTTCTCGCTCGTTCTGAAGTCGCTGAAGCAAGGCCGTTTGAGTTGGATTTCGCATCTGCGCCAGAGACAAGGAGACACGAGGCGGCAACGACGAATAATGCCAGCAGTTTCCGCATGGTTCAGTATTGCCCACAACTGCGCAGGAGTGGATCTCATTTATAAGTTCGGGTCAAAATGACCTCTGCTTGTACAGGCTTAAGAAAGTGGTCTAATGTACGCAATACGGGAGAGTGTCCGTCATGCGGACAATCTGTCGGGGGCCCATCAAATAATCAAATAACACCGCTTGCCAAGGAGACTGCTCATGTCTGCAACTGACTCACCAACACGACTTCACCACACTGCATATTTGTCAAAAGATCTTGAAGCCACACGTGCGTTTTATGAAGACCTTGTCGGTCTTCCGCTCGTAGCAACTTGGTCAGAGACCGACGAGTTGTTTGGCGCAGAGCGCGTGTATTGCCATTGCTTCTTCGGCATGCCAGATGGAAGTGCACTTGCGTTCTTTCAGTTCGCAAACAAGTCTGACCAAGATTTGTTTGATCCAGAACTCACACCTTCGCCGTTCCGTCATATTGCATTAAATGTTTCTGCAAAGACACAAGATGAAATTTTCGGACGTCTTCAGAAGGCTCAGTGGAAGCCTGAAGGTACATATGTTCTTGAACACGGATATTGCCGTTCGCTCTACACCGAAGATCCAAACGGCATGTTGCTGGAGTTCACCGCAGATGCTCCTGGCGCGGAAAAGATCAACGCTGCTCGAAAGCTCGACGCGCACGAAACGCTCAAGCGTTGGCTTGCCGGTGATCACACCAGCAACAACACCTACCGCTAGAACGGAAGCACCCCCTACAACATGGCCGAGTCGTCGATCGTTCTTGTCCATGGTTCGTTCTTTTCTTCATGGACATGGATTCCGGTAATTGAGCGACTCAACACGCATCATGTAGATGTAACCGCAATTGAACTTCCGTTTTCCTCGCTAGCAGAAGACGCCGAAGTGCTTCGCACTGCAATTTCCAATGCATCGAAGAAAGGCCCTGTGACAGTGGTTTGTCATAGCTACACAGGTATTACTGCATCAGTCGGTGGCCATGGAGCACAGCACATCGTGCATATTGCTTCACGCATGCCGGCAATTGGCGAATCGCAGTCGGAATTGAACAAAGACTGGGGCAACCCGGAGTTTCGTTCATGCTTTGAGTTTGCAGAAGATGGAACGATGTCGTTAACCGATGGCGCGGATGCATTTCTGTTCAATAGGAGCCCTCGCGGTTTGTCTCAATACGCAATGGATAACCGCCGTTCAATGAAAAGTGAAATCCCTTCGCTTCCAATTGAAAACCCAGCATGGAAGAACGTGAAGAGCAGCTACCTCGTATGTACCGATGATCGGGCTGTCAGGATTGAACAACAACGAATGCGTGCGTCGTGGTCCGACTTTTCAATTGAAATGGATTGTGATCACTCACCATTTTTCTCGGCGCCAAAGCAAACAGCGGATTTCATTCTTGAAACCCATCTTGCAGTGGTCGGTGGCTGATGGTGAATCAGGGGGCCAGGGGGCGAGTGGTTGGTAGGAGCGCCATGTTCGCGAAATCAGAAGTAATCGATGCTGCAGTGCCTATCAACAGCGGCAAATGGTCTTTTTTCAATACTGCAATGGAAGTTTCTGCCGCATTCACTGTGACATTGACGGCAGCAATGATGCGCCCCGATGCATCGCGCACTGGAGCAGCAATTGAGCGAATGCCGAAAGACAATTGTTCATCAGACATTGCCCATCCACGCTTGCGAATTTCAGCAAGTGATTCGTCAAGCTCTTTGCGCACAAATTTCAGCCGTGGCACAACGCCAGACTCTGATGGAATTTTGAGTACTGCATCGAGTTCTTTGGCAGACAAATCAGAAAGCAGAACGCGACCCATGCTTGTTGCGTACGCAGGAAATCGGGTGCCAATGTGCACCGACATACCGATGATCTTTGGAACAGGAACGCGCGCTGTGTACACAATGTCGCTTCCAACTAGCTGCGACATTGAACTTGACTCTTTAGTTTTTTCAACGAGTGCTTCTAGCCGGGGACGTGCAATGTCCCACATGCCTTGTGCGCTGATGTATGCGGTTCCAAGTTCTAAAACCTTTGGAGTGAGCATGTACAAACCATTGACTGCGCGTACATACCCGAGCGATTCAAGGGTTAGCAGCAATCGGCGAGTAGTAGGTCGTGCGAGCTTGGTTGCGGCAGCAACGTCGCTAACCGACAGAGCCAAGTGTGAAAGTGAAAAGGCGCTGATGACTTTCAGTCCGCGCGCAAGTGCTTCAACAAAATCTGGTTCGTTTGGCTTTGGTCTCATGCAATGTTCTCCGCCTCAACTGTGGCACAAACAATTGGTTCAACAAGAAAGGCCGGTTGCTCATGACAACAACTAATGGAACCGCAAGACCACTAGAGGGTCTCTTGGTTGCGGACCTGTCCCGGGTGCTTGCTGGTCCGTACTGCACCATGCTGTTGGCGGATATGGGTGCCACGGTGATCAAAGTAGAAAGCCCAGCAGGCGATGACACCCGTACATGGGTGCCGCCAACTAAGGGCGACGTTGCGACTTATTACATGTCAATCAATCGCAATAAGAAGTCCGTTGTTCTCGATTTCGGTAAAGAGGAAGATCTCGTATTGGCCCGCGAGTTGGTACAGCGAGCCGATATCTGCGTTGAAAACTTCAAAGTAGGCGGTCTGAAGAAGTTCGGCTTGGACTACGAGTCAACATCGAAGTCAAACCCAGGTCTCGTGTATTTGTCGATCTCAGGATTTGGCACAGACAAGGGGGCAAAACTTCCGGGGTACGACCTGATCGTGCAGGCAGTTTCAGGGCTCATGAGTTTGACGGGTGAACCAGATGGTCCTCCGTTTCGAGCGGGTATTTCAGTGTTTGATGTGATGGCCGGTTTGCACGGAACCATTGGGGTGCTCGCTGCATTGAACGAAAAGAACAGAACTGGCAAAGGTCAACATGTTGAAGTGAACTTGTTGTCGTCGGCCATGTCGGGATTGGTGAATCAAACCGCTGCGTACACGCTTGCCGACGTAGTTCCGTTCCGCATGGGTAATGCTCATCCAAGTTTGTTCCCATACGAAGCATTGCCGACTAAAGATCGCGACCTCATTATTGCTGCGGGCAACGACAAACAGTTCCGCGCGTTGGCCAAAGTTCTGGGCATTGAACATGTGGCTGATGATCCACGTTTCAAAATCAATGCTGACCGAACAAAGAATCGCGAAGAGCTTCGTCCACTGCTGTTGGAGCAGTTAGCAAAGTGGAACTCAGATGACTTGTTCTACGCATTGAACGATGTGGGCGTGCCATGCGGTCCAATCAACTCAATAGGCGATGGCGTTGAGCTTGCAGAGAAGCTCGGTCTTCGCCCGCGCGTTTCGGTTGGTGAAGGCGACCGTCAAGCAGACTTAGTGCGCAACCCAATTACATTTAGCAACGGTGAATTGAATTACACAATGCCACCGCCGCACCTTGGTGAACATACCGAAGAAATTCGTAATTGGCTTTCAACAAAGGGGTAATGATGACAACAAAGCAAACCTATAAAACCGGTCTTGGAACTTCAGATGCAGACAGCATCACGTTGTTAGGGCACGATCTTGCAACTGAAATCCTTGGCAAATATTCCTTTGGTGAGTTGTCGTACTACTTGATAACCAAGCGTCGCCCGACGCGTGGACAATTGGTGATGTTTGAGGCAGTGCTGGCATCACTTGCCGATCATGGCTTTACCCCAACTGCAATTGCCGCGCGACTCACATACGCGAGCGCGCCAGATTCTCTGCAAGGCGCACTCGCTGCAGGTCTGCTTGGTGGTGGATCACGATTCTTGGGAGTCACCGAAGACTGCGCGCATTTCCTCGCGCGAGAGTTGAAGGAAATTGGCAATATTCCAACAACACAAGATGGTTGGGATGCCGCTGCACTGAACGCCGTGCAAAAGCAGCGTGACATTGGGAAATTCGTTCCAGGACTGGGTCACCCAGTTCACAAGCAAGGCGACCCACGTACGCCTGTGCTGATGGCGATGGCTCGCGAGCAAGGTTTGTTTGGTTCGCATCTTTCTCTGTTCGAAGCAATTGGTCGCATGCATTCACAGGTGCTTGGAAAAACCTTGCCACTAAATGGAGCAGGAGTTTGTGGCGCAGTATTGGCTGATGCTGGTATTCCTATGGGGGTCATGCGCGGGGTGGCACTGCTTGCACGTTGTGCGGGATTGTTGGGCCACCTGGTGGAAGAGCAGACTGACCCAATTGGTATTGACGTGTACATGAATGTCGACCGCAATATTGACTACCAGCCACCCAAATAGCCTGAATTCATTCGGGTAACCCTCAAGAGTGGATTGCTCAATAACGAGTCCGCTCTATGGTAATTTGTCCGTTAGTCGGACAAATCGCCGACATGAACATATGGGGGTAATTCATAATGGCAAATTCACTTGCGCCCAGCGCCTCGCAGCGTTGGCACAAATGGGTTGAAGCTCATCCAGTAGGCGGCCTTGCCGTTATTGGTTTGATCGCAACCCAACTCGGCACGTACTTCGGTTATGTGTTTCCAGCGTTCGGTCTTCCGACGCTTCCTTGGCCAATGTATAACGGTGCTTTGGCACTCGGTATCAATGGCCCAAGCTGGGGTAGTTACTTCAATGCTGACTACACCATCGCTGGTACAAACGCAGGCTGGTTGTTCTTCTCAGGACAAGCACTTCACTTCGTAAACGGCATCGTGTTTGCGATGTTGTTCGGCATTTTTGCTCACAAGCAAATTCCGGTGAAGGGCCACGTTGCTAAGGGACTTATCTACGGAATCATCATGACCATCATCAGTGCTGGCGTGCTTGTTCCTTATGCATATGTCGCAAACCAGGGCTATGGCCTCTTCTTGTTCGACGGCCCAGACGGTTGGAAGCTTCCAGCCGGCATCTTGGTATGGCACCTCATTTACGGTGGCATGATCGGAATGCTCTATCAGCCAAAGGACGACAACTAATCACCTCCGCGTAAGCGGTTTTGAAGTTGCGAAAGCCCGACTCAGTGAAAACTGGGTCGGGCTTTTGTGTTTTCTGAGTTATTTAAACAATCGCTTTGCGGCAAGCTCTGAACCTTGAGCAAGCGAAGCCAGCTTTGCAAACACCACGTCTGGGTCAATGGTGGTGGTGCCAACGTGAACCGAGAAGCCGCAGTCAACACCGGCAAGCAAACGATCTGGCTCTACTACTTCTCCCCAGCGCTCAAGGCGCTGTGCAACAACTTCTGGGTGCTCGATGTAGTTGGACTGTGGCTCGATGACTCCTGGGCAAATGAACTTGTCTTTCGGAACACCAAGCTCTTTCATCACTGCCCATTCGTGAGAGTGGCGTGGATTAGCTCCTTCGAATAACACGGTTTGTGGCTTTGCAGTCCACACAATGTCGATGATGTCAGCAATAGAAATGTCGTGGTGGTGTGGGCCGGGGTAGTTGCCCCAACACAAGTGCATACGCAATTGTTCAACTGGAATATTGCGTACTGCGTGGTTCAACGCCTCAATATTGGTGCGAATGGTGGCGCGGAACTCTTCTTTGGATTGTTTTGCGTATGCGCTATGACGACCCATCGCCAAGTCAGGGCAGTCCACCTGCACTACGGCCCCCGCTGCGGCAATTGCTTCGTATTCAAAACGCATTGCTTCTGCAATTGCAAATACGTATTCTTCGCGGGTTTTGTAGTACTCGTTTCCAAAGAACAACGAGACAACACCAGGTGAAGCTGCACTGGTGAAAATCTCTTCATGACTGTTCGCCTTTGCTGCACGACGGAGTTCGGTCATGTCTTTCACCGCTGCGGTTTTGTCGATTACTTCAATGGGTGAAGTGCAAGCTGGAGCGCTGCGTTTGCGCCTTCCAGGGTTTCCTGCAACTGCCTCGGCGCTGCGAGGAAAGTCAACAAGGTCTTCAAAAAAGTACGACTGCACAGATTCGCCGGTGAAACCCGAGAGGCGATCTTTTACGTATGTTGCGTAAGACGGTTTTGACATTTCGCCGTCGTTAATGATGGTCACGCCGGCCTCAACCTGTTTGCGCACTACTTCGTCAATTGCAGAGCAAACGCGTTGGTCAAGCGCATTGGCGTCAACTGGAATACCGTCGCCAACAGCCCACATGATCTGGATGAGGTCGTCGGGGCGGGGAAGGCTTCCTGTGTGAGTAGACGGAATGGTGTGCGCAGATCGGCTCATTGGATGCTCCTTGATGGTCTTTGCCAAACACTACGAGATTTCGGTCAATCAGTCGAAAGTGGAAATCGGTTCTGACTGTCGAGAATCCGAATGAAGCGTGTATTTTGTACCTATCTTCAACGAAAGGTTTGACATGACCACTTACTCACAGATCTATATTGACGGTCAATGGGTTGCTTCAACAGGAACCGGCTCAATCTCGGTTTTTGACTCAACAAACGAGCAAGTGATGGCAACTATTCCTGAAGGAACTGCAGACGATGTGAAGAAGGCCGCTGCAGCAGCAAAAGCAGCGTTTGGATCGTGGAGTGCATTGACTCCTGCTCAACGTGCCGAATACTTGAACAGAATTGGTGACGCCTTGGCAGTTCGTATGGATGAAATTGGTTCGGTTATTTCGCGAGAGACCGGCATGAACAAGCCATTTTCAAACATGATTCAGGTTGGTCTACCGATCAACTCATTTAAGCAAGCGGCTGCAGTTGCGCAATCATTTGAGTACTCGCGTCAAATTGGAAGTTCAAGTGTGGTGCGCGAGCCAGTAGGTGTTGTTGGTTGCATTACCCCGTTGAACTATCCACTCCATCAAATTTCGGCAAAGGTCGCATTTGCTATGGCAGCAGGTTGCACAGTGGTGTTGAAGCCAAGTGAAGTTGCTCCTGTTGATGCATTTATGTTGGCAGAGATAATTCATGAAACAGGTCTGCCTAAGGGTGTGTTCAACTTGGTAACTGGCACTGGCCCTGTAGTGGGCGAGGCAATTGCAGCAAGTGCCGACATTGACATGGTTTCATTCACTGGTTCAACACGTGCTGGAGCTCTTATTTCGCAAAATGCTGCTAAAGATTTTAAAAGAGTAAGTTTAGAGCTAGGTGGCAAAGGTGCTAATATTATTTTTAAAGATGCAGATCCAGAAGCAATTGAAAGAGGAGCTTTAAGATGTTTTAGAAATTCTGGTCAATCATGTAATGCACCAACGAGAATGCTTGTTGAAAGTACTATGTATAATGAAGCTGTCGAAAGACTTAAAAAGTATGCAAATGAATTTAAAGTTGAT
>JAPOKO010000033.1 GCA_029977615.1 bacterium | reverse complement strand
GTAGTAACTTCTCCGCATATTGATACTCTTGATTCAGGAGTTTTAATACTTTGCATTAAGCCACAAAATATAAATAATTTCTTTAAATCATTTTCTAAAAACATTAACAAAGATGTCCTTATTTGCTCTCCTGTTGCTGGCTTGGAAATTGAAGTAACCCACGCACCATCGGACGCCGACGACTCGGTGACGTACTGGATTCCGTCGCTTGGTGTTGTCGTAAACAACCTGGTGTGGCCAGTGTTGTTCAATGTGTTTGCCATTCGTGGCGAAGAATATCGCGACCCACGAATTTTGTTGAAGGGTATTGATCACCTGTTGTCGCTAAATGCTGAACATCTCGTTGGTGCACATGGTCCTCACATTTCAGGTGCGCAGGAAATTGCAACTCGTGTCACGAAGTATCGGGACTCCATTCAGTTCATGTGGGATCAAACGGTGCGCGCTACGAACGCTGGAATGACCAGCACCGAAATTGCAGAGTCAGTTGACTTACCAGAAACTTTTGATGGAGATTATTTGACTTCCGAGTTGTACGGAGTGGTGGAACACCACGTTCGTCAAATACGCACAGGTCTTTTTGGATTCTTTGATGGCGATGAAGCCAATTTGTTTCCAACGCCACCGCGCGAACGTACTGCCAAACTCATTGCTGGGTTCGGTGGCCGGGAAGCAGTGCGCAAACAAGTCTCAGATGCTCTTGCACAAGATGACGCGCGGTGGGCACTGGAACTTGGTTCGTGGTTAGTGCGCAGTGATGGTGCAGAAGATGCTGATCGAGCGTTGCTTGCCAAAGCATTACGCATGGTTGCCCAGCGCACCAGCGCAGCGAATATTCGCAACTGGTGCATAACGCGTGCGCGAGTATTGGATGGAACTGCGAATGTCGCACGTTTGAAGAACGTTCACTTACGTAAGCCGACGCTGCTGAGCGCTGGTTATGAAAAGTCGGTGCACATTCTGCGCGTGCTCCTCATTCCTGAACGAGTGGGGGATACCAATATTCGGTTGAGGTTTGAACTTGATGGAAACATCACAGGACTGCACATCCGCAATTTTGTAGCAGTTCCATACTCGGGCATCGATTCCGACGCAACAATCACAACATCACTTGATGCATGGATCAATCTTCTTTCCGGTTCAACAACACTGAGCGCGGCGCTTGCAGACGGCTCAATAACCATTGCGGGTAATGCAGATGGTGCAGTGGCTGCCTTGAGGTGCTTTGACGTGAAAGGTCTTACTGCCTAATGGCAAAGAAGCTTCCCCAAGAAACTCCAGCGTTTACAGGCAAAGCAGAACGTCTCATTGCGCAATCAACACCACGCAAACTTGCACGCCAAAGCGCCACTGAAGGCGCTCCAAATATTGTGTTGATTTTGCTTGACGATGTTGGATTTGTATCATTTGGAACATTTGGAGGCCATGTGCCAACTCCAACCCTCGATCCCATTGCCAACATTGGTCTGCGTTACAACCAATTTCACACCACTGCATTGTGCTCACCAACACGAGCAGCCATGCTTACTGGTCGCAATCATCACGCTGTGCACATGGGCGGTATTACCGAAATTGCGAACTCTTTTCCAGGGTACGACAGTGCGATTCCGCCCGAAGCAGCAACCATGGCGCAGGTGTTGCGTATGTCGGGTTACGCAACGTCGGTTTTTGGTAAGTGGCACCTTGCACCTTCGTGGGAACAAAGCCCTGCAGGTCCATTCGATCGTTGGCAACCGGGTCTTGGATTCGACAAGTTCTACGGAATTATCGGTGCGGAGTCTTCGCAGTGGGAGCCACCCGTGTACGACCAGACCACGCCAATTTCCCCACACGTTGGCAACCCTGAGTATCACCTGACCGAAGATTTGGCAGATCAGACCATCGCATGGATTGAGCGTCAACAAGCATCACGTCCGAATCAACCGTTCTTTACCTATTTCTCTACACCTGCATTGCATGCACCGCATCATGTTGCTCGCGAATGGATTGACAAGTTCACAGGCCAATTCGACGGTGGTTGGGATGTATTGCGTGAAGAGATTTATCAACGTCAGCTAAAACTCGGAGTTATTCCTCCGAACACAGCGCTTACAAAACGGCCGAAACAGGTGCCTGCATGGAGCGATTATCCAGAGCGTTATCGGCCAGTTGCTTCGCGACTCATGGAAACTTTCGCTGGTTTCCTTGCACATACTGATGCACAGGTTGGGCGAGTGATTGATGCGTTAGAGCGTCTGAAGATTATGGATAACACGCTCGTGGTGTACATCACTGGTGACAACGGCGCGTCGGCTGAGGGAACGATTCATGGCGCGTGGAGTGCACCTTCATTTCAAAATGGAGTTCCAGAAGACCCAGAGTGGCTACTTGAACATATTGATGACTTTGGTACGGCGAAATGCGAAAATCATTTCAATGTGGGTTGGGCATGGGCACTTGACTCTCCTTTCCAGTGGATGAAGCAAGTTGCTTCACACTTTGGTGGAACCCGTAATGCAATGGCTCTCAGTTGGCCAAAGAGAATCCGCGACGCAGGCGGTCTGCGAGAACAGTTCCATCATGTGATCGATCTTGTGCCAACGATTTACGAACTCGTAGGAATAGAAGCTCCTACTCATGTAAACGGCATTGAACAAATGCCAATTCATGGAACATCAATGGTGTATTCGTTTAACAATGCAAGTGCGCCAAGCACGCACACCACGCAATACTTTGAGATTCTGGGCAATCGCGCGATTTATCACGAGGGATGGATGGCCTCCTGTTTCCATGGTCGCTTGCCGTGGATCCGGCTACAGGGGTTGGATTTCGACGGTCCGCAAGAAGTATGGGAGCTGTACAACATCAGCGAAGACTTCTCGCAGGCTGTGAATCTTGCCGACAAGTTCCCTGAAAAACTTGCAGAACTACAAGAGATCTTTCATCAAAACGCAATTCAGTACGACATTTATCCGTTGCGTGATGCTGGCTCGCCGCGAAATGGCGAGTTTGCTGTGCCGCATTCGCTGGATGGAATAAGCAAAGTGACGTATACGCGAGCACATGTACGCATGCCCGAGAGTTCGGTTTTGAATGTAAAGAACTGCTCGTGGAGAATGACTGCGGAAATTGTGGTTCCAGAAGGTGGCGCACATGGAGTAATTGCCTGCCATGGTGGAAACATGGCAGGTTGGTCGCTGTATATAGATGATTCGGGAAAACCCACGTATCACTACAACTGGTTTGGTCATGTTCATTCAGTAGTGGGGGATACTCAAACGCTTAACCCAGGAAGTCATGAGATAGTCATTGACTTCGCTTATGACGGTGGATTTGGTGCAGGTGGAGTTGCAACGATGTATGTTGACGATCGTCAAGCTGGAAGTGTGCGAATTGAAAAGACTGTGCCGCTTGTGTATTCGATGAGCGGAGAAACGTTTGACATTGGTGTTGACACAGGATCGCCTGTAGGTAACTATCCCCACTTGTTTACATGCACTGCCGACATCATTGGCGTCACCATTGAGCGACTGGATGAACCAAGTGCAGCAACAAAACAGAAAATGCGTGAAGGGGAATTCAAGGCAAGCATCAGCACGCAATAATTTCACGACATCGTGCAGTTGTGCAAAGTCATGTCATTCGTCACAGATAGCACCTGGACACGGTCTTCTGTGTAATTGATTACTAGGTTAATTACATGAGAAAAATCATTACCTCCCTGTTTATATCCGGTTTGGTGTTGTCAGTTGCACCAATTACTTCTGCTTCTGCAAAAGAGATTCCACCAAAAACCTATTCATCATGTGCCGCACTTCGTAAGGATTACCCAAATGGTGTTGCAGTGGACTGGTACTCGCGTGGAACTTCAAAAGCAGCAGTGAAGAACGAGGTCTACAACCTCAACTACCGAAAGTTGGATAAAAAGGCCACTGGCTTGATGTGTGCGCCAAAAACTAAGTAACTACTGAACTTTTCGTTCGAAAGTAACTTTTCCTCGAAAAGTTGAAAATCCCACTGCTGTGTACAAACCGTACGCCCCAGTGGGATTTTCTGTATCCACGTCGAGGGCTGCATGAGTTAAACCATCTCGTTGGTAGGCCGCTAGTGCATGAGTGATGAGTGATCGACCGATCGACTGTTTTCGATGTTCGGCAAGGGTTGCCAATTTGTCGATCCATCCAATGCGCTTTCCTAATACTTCATCGTCGGATTCATATCGATGTGACAGCAACAGGCCAACAATGTTGTTTTTGGAGTCAAGTGCAAAGAATGACTGATCGAGTCTTGCCGTTGAGCCATGAACGAGTTGTTCCCAGCCCTCCTTGCTTGTCGGTGTGGAGCCCCAATGGTCCATGAATGCAAGGTTTTTTACGCCGCGCGCTTCTTCGTCGCGTGAAGAATCCCAAGGCACAATTGAATATCCCAAAGAAGTAAACACTTCGGGCGACTTGGCAAGATCAATAAGCAAGTCATCGTTCCAGCGCACTGGACTCATATTGAAACTTTGGAATAGCGATCCCGCGGATGAGTTTGTTGCACTCATATCTGACCGTAAATACTTGGGAATTGTTCGATTAGTTGAGCGCAGCAACGATTCACCATGTTCGGATGCCCATTGCATCACTGCCGTTCCGACTCCGTTTCCTCGAAACTCTGGTTTGGTTGTGCCAAAGATGTAGCAGCGTTCTTCTTTGGTCTCGGAAGGTAAGAAAATGGTATAGCCCACACCGATAATGCCTGATTCATGAATGGCAACAATGACATCGTGATCGAGACTGCAGTAAGTTCCATCAAATTCTTCTGCAAGTTCATCAGCAGTCTGGACAAAAACTAAGCCATCAAAGGACAAACCTTCAGAAAGCAATGCGGCAATCCCGGGAAGATCTGTACTAGTTGCCTGACGAAGTTGAAACTGAAATGCTGTCATTACTGCGTAGAGGTTATTCCTTGGGATTCTGCTTCTGCAGCAATAGTCAGCCAGTGTTCTTCGGCTGCGTCAACGGATTGTTGTGCAAGCGCAAGTTCTGCACTCACACGTGCCAACTCAACGTGGTCGCTGCCAACCGCAGACAATTCACGTTCAAGTTTCTGTAACTTTTCGGTTGCTTGCGCAAGAGTCTTCTCTGTTTGTCCCAATAAACGTCGCAACGTACTTGGACTTTTTGCCGGCTTCACCTTTGTTGATTGCACCGAATCGATCGCAGGAGCAGACTTCAATTTTGGTGCATTTTGATTGGTGGTTTGCTTGCCTCGTTGTTGCAACCAGCCAGCAATGCCGCCAACTACTTGTCGCGTTCCGCCTTCGCCATCAAGCGCCAAGACGTCAATAACCGTGCGGTCTAGGAATACGCGGTCGTGGCTGACCACCACCACAATTCCTGGCCAATCGTCTAGGTATTCTTCGAGCGCGCGCAAGGTGTCGAGGTCGAGATCGTTCGTTGGTTCGTCCAACATCAACACGTTTGGTTGTTCAATAAGTGTGAGCAGCAATTGCAAGCGTCGTCGCTCTCCACCTGAAAGGGTTGACAAAGGCGCAAACTGCGAATCGCCATCAAACCAGAAACGCTTCATTAAGTTGATGTCTTCAACTGATGGGTTTCCTTTGTCGCCCATAACAGCCTCGCGCACGGTCTGCGACAAATTGAGTTCGCGACCCAGTTGGTCGTAGTAGCCAATCTTTACGGTGCTACCTACTTCAATACGTCCACCTGTTGGCTTTAGGCGACCAGCAATGAGATCGAGCAATGTGCTCTTTCCTGCGCCGTTTGGGCCGACGATTCCCAAACGGTCGCCAGGTTCAAGCGTGTAATCAAATGCATGGAGCACCTCGTGTTCTGCTGATTTTTCTGATGCTGGCCACGAAAATGCAATGCCTTGCAATTCAATTCCTTTTGAACCAAGTCGTTGACTGCCAAGCGACAAGCCGAGTTCACCTTGACGAGCAGGAGCATCTGCTTTTCGCGAGACCAACTCTTTTGCAGCGTCCATACGCGCTTTTGGTTTTGTTGTGCGTGCCGGCGCGCCACGCCGTAACCACGCAAGCTCGGTGCGGGCGAGGTTTTTGCGTACTTGTTCGGCAGTTGCTGCTCGTTCTTCGCGTTCAATTCGGCCAGCAAGATATGCGGCATAACCGGAACCAGCGGTTTTGCTGGTTGGAATATGCATGTATGCAGAACCGCGATCAATTTCCAACACTTTGTTGGTGACGCGGTCGAGTACGTGTCGGTCGTGTGTAACAAGCAACAGACCCCCGCGGTATTGCGCCAACCACTCTTCCAAATAGGAAATGGCATCGAGGTCGAGGTGGTTGGTTGGCTCGTCCAGTATGAGTGCGTCCCATTCATTTACGAGCAATTGAGCAAGCGCAACACGTTTTTGTTGACCACCAGAAAGCTCGTGAGTCTGTGCATCAAGTAATCCAGACATTCCCAACTTGTCAAGCATGGCTTCACCACGCCAGTCTTCGCCAACTGCATCACGCACGGTTCCAGCGGGAAGCACTGGTTGTTGAGCAAGAATGCCAATTCGCGCGCCTCGACCACGATGTACAACGCCATTATCGGGAGAGTACTCACCGCTCAGAATGCGAAGGAGCGTACTTTTGCCGCAGCCATTGAGGCCCACAATGCCGACGCGGTCGCCTTCTGAAAGCGTGAGGGATATATCGGTGAATAATGGACGGTTGGGTCGGGATGCCGAAAGTTTTTGGGCATCAATCACGATCACAATGTGAAATCCTACGGCAGGCGATGTACCGTCACTCCATGCCCAAAATTCTTCTTGCTTTGTTGGTGATTCCTGTTGTTGCTGCATGTGGATCTTCAACGCCAGTTGAAGTCACTGCAACAGGAAAAACAGTTGAACTCTCTATCACTAACTTTGTTTTCACAGTTCCAGAAGGTGTGATGCAGGGTGATCTGGTTCAGCTGAAAAACAATGACAATGTTGCGCACAATTTCATGCCACTTGACGATTCATTCAGCATTGACGTGGCTGCTGGCCAAACCGCTGATTTGCCTCTTTTGGCAACTGGAACGTATGAATTCCATTGCCATATTCACCCCAACATGATGGGCACCTTGACTATAAATTAGGCAAATTGGCTACCATTTAGCCATGTCTACAACCCAACTTCGTGAATCTCTGAAACAGCGGGCATGTGAGTCAATTGACAAACTGAAAAATGATCTAGTCGGAATTAGTCACGACATTCATGCTCACCCAGAGGAAAACTTCGAAGAGCATTTTGCGCACAAGCGTTTGACTGATGCTATTGGCGACAACAAGTTGAACGTCACGCGTAAGGCATACGACATTGACACTGCATTTGATGTTGCAGTTGGCTCAAAGGGAACCACTGTGGCCGTGTTGTGCGAGTACGACGCATTGCCAGGAATTGGGCATGCATGTGGGCACAACATCATTGCGGCGGCTGGGTTAGGTGCAGGGCTTGCACTTGCGGGTTTGGCCGAGGAAGCAGGTGGCAAGTTGCGTCTAATGGGCACGCCGGCCGAAGAAGGCGGTGGCGGGAAGATTGAAATGGCGCGCAAGGGAGCATTCGTCGGTGTTGATGCGGCCATGATGATTCACCCTGCCGACCGAGAACTTGCTCGGATGAACGCCATTGCTATTCAACACTGCTTGGTGAAGTACACCGGTGAAGCAGCGCATGCAGCTGTATCTCCCCACTTAGGTAGGAACGCACTTGATGCAGCAGTGCTTGGATACATGAATATTGCGGCATTACGTCAGCACATCATGCCGACCGAGCGCATTCACGGAATCTTTTTGAAGGGTGGCGAGAAGCCAAACATCGTTCCTCGCGAAGCAGAGATGGATTGGTACGTTCGTTCAAACACGATTGAAACGTTGAAGCCATTGAAAGAACGCGTTGCGGGTTGTTTGCAAGGTGGCGCGCATGCTGCTGGTTGCCATGTTGAATTGGAGTGGCAACCAAATCCATTTGCCGACATTGTTGACAACATTCCGTTGCTTGCTGCCTATGTCGAGAATTCGGCAAAGTTTGGTCGCATGTTGACCACTGAATACATGGCCGGAACTGGTGGCGGTTCAACAGATATGGGCAACATCAGTTATTTGACTCCATCAATTCATCCGATGATTGCAGTTGCTCCACATGGTGTGTCATTGCACACGCCAGAATTTGCAGACTATGCAACAAATGAAGATGCAACGCGCGCAATTTTGGACGGTGCAAAGATTATGGCAATGACCGCTATTGACCTGTGGACAAACGATGCACTAGTTGCTGAAATGCGCGAAGCATTTGGCGATGGCCACGTGCCTGAAGGTGTGCTTTAGTCGCGAGTAAGCGGTTTGGCTAGGCGCAAGCTTGCAAGTTTGTCGGGCTCGCTTAACCCAGCCATAGCAATGTCAAAATCGGGTAGTGCGTACACTTCGCAATCGTCGGTGATCATGATGTAACGATCGAACTGGGCAAGGAATGTTCGGTCATGGCTTACTGCAACAACGGTTCCTTCGAAACCGTCAAGAGCCTTTTCCAAAGCTTCGGAAGACTCAATGTCTAAGTTGTCGGTGGGTTCGTCCAGCAACAGCACGTTGTGGCCTTCAATTTCAAGGCGCAAAATTTCGAGTCGGGCCTTTTGGCCGCCCGAAAGGGTCTCAAACTTTTGGCGAGCGTTATTGCGCAGGCCGTAACGAGCCAATGTTTTCATCGCTTTTTCTTCTTCAGAAATGCGGTCGAGCACAATATCTATACATTCACGGCCAAGGAAGTCTGGGCGATTGTTTACTTGAGTAAATACACCAACAGAAGTGCGCGGACCAAAGGTGACCTGTCCTTCGGTTGGCTGATTTTCACCGCTCAACACCTTCAGTAGGTGGGTCTTTCCTGTGCCGTTTGGTCCAATGAGGCCAATGCGTTCACCGTGGTGAATCTCTTCGCTAAATGGCAAGAACAGATTATCGATCGTTACCTTTTCCAGTTTTGCAACGCGTCGTGCGGCATCGGCGCCGCGAAGACGCACGTAAATTTGCTGATCGGCAACAGGTGGTGGAGGTGGGCCGGCAGCAACAAACTTTTCCCAACGGGTTTCAGCACCGTTTGCTTTGGTTGCGTTTTTAAAGTTTTGCGCAGCGCGTTGTTTCATGATCTTCATATGATGAAACAAGCGGCGTTCTTCTTCGTTCCAACGCTTCAAGTCATCACCAAGCAATTCTTGGCGCTTTGCGCGTGCTTCTGGGAATGTCTTGTACGACCCACCATGTACCCAGCAACCCGAACCTTCAATCACCACCACTTTGGTGGAGCATTGCTCGAGCAGAGTGCGATCGTGACTGACCATCAAGATGGTTGATTTGCACGCCTTGATCTGTTCTTCCAGCCACTTGCGAGTTGGAATATCAAGATAGTTGTCTGGTTCGTCAAGCAGCAGTACATCTGCACCGCTGGTCAGAAGTAAGTCGAGGACTAATCGTTTGCGCTCTCCACCCGACAGTTCCGAAACGAGACGAACCGAGAAATCGTCAACTGGAGTTTTCACACTGCGTTGAGCAGAAGCTTGCCACTTTGCCTCGAGGTCGTAACCGCCAAGATCGCCCCAGTCGGCAAGGGCGTTTGCATAACCCATGCCGTCGTCGTCGCCAGAGCCAAGCGCTTTTTCTGCGGCGACCAGTGCGCGTCCTGCATCTCGTAAATTTTTGGGAGCAACTTCAATCAGCATCTCTCGCAATGTGTCATTCGGTCGTGACATACCAACGTCTTGAGTCATGTTCAACATGGTTCCGCCAATGGCGAACTCTCCGCCGTCGGCCTCGATTTCTTGGGTGAGAATTCGCAAAATGGTGCTCTTGCCAACGCCATTAGCGCCAACTATTGCAGCATGTTCGCCAGGTGAGACTTTAAAGCTCACATCAAAAAACAATTGATCTGCACCTGGTGGGCCGTACTCGAGTTCGCTCACGACGATGCTGCTCACACCCCATAGTCTCGCGGGAAAAGTTTCCAGTAACACATGCTTTAGAGTGTCGATATGCCACTTCATCCACAAGCACAAGCAGTAGCCGACTTCTATGCAGCAATGCGTACTACTCCGTTTGAGGAGTTGCCGCCAACAGAAGCGCGAGCGCTATATAGCGCTGGGCAGGTACCAAGCACTGAAAGTGTGCACGAAATACGTGACGTTCAAGCTGGATCAATCCCATGTCGCTTGTATCGACCATCTGCCAAGACAGATCTCGGATTGCTCGTGTTTTTCCATGGCGGCGGATGGGTGATAGGCGACCTGAACTCACACGACGGCGTTTGTCGCTCGCTTGCCAATAAATCTGGACATGCTGTGCTTTCGGTCGACTATCGCTTAGCTCCGGAGCACAAATTTCCTGCCGCATTTGACGATTGCGTGGCTGCAGTGAAATGGGCGTTTGAAAATGCAAAGAGCCTAGGAATTGACAATTCACGTATGGCAGTTGGCGGCGATTCTGCTGGAGGAAACTTGGCTGCGGCAGTAGCGCTTGCTGAAGTGGTTCCGTTGAAGTTTCAGATGCTGATTTATCCGGCGGTTGACATGCGAATGGAATCACCTTCAATCAATGAGAATGCGAATGCACCAATTCTCACGAAGGCAGTGATGTCCTGGTTTGTGGCTCACTACATGAGCAGCGATACAGATAGAACAAACATCAATGCCTCACCGATGCTTGCCAGCGATGAGTTATTAAAGAAAATGCCTCCCGCAATTGTGATTACGGCACAATATGACCCATTGCGTGATGAAGGCGAAGCCTATGGAAAACGTCTTGTAGAAAACGGTATATCAACAACGATTACTCGTTACAACGGCGCATTCCATGGATTCTTCAACATGATCACTATTTTGGATGATGCGCAATCAGCGCACGCCCAAGCATCAACTCTGTTGAAGAAGTATTTGGACTAACGAATTATTCGTTGCCCTGCACGCGTTCAAGTTGCGTGTTGTCAGCAGCAAGAAGGCCAAGTGCATCACCAGGAGTAATTGCTGTGCAGAATTCGCCATGCAGGTTGGCAAC
>JAPOKO010000032.1 GCA_029977615.1 bacterium | reverse complement strand
AATGAATGCGGGTATTGCGCCAAATTCACGCACGACTTCTACTGCTTCAAAAATTGAAGTTCCACGAGTTACGGTGTCCTCCACAATTGCAACACGATCACCTGCTTGGAGTGCACCAGCAATGCGTCCTGTCACTCCGTGATCTTTAGATTCTTTGCGCACACTAAAGCTACGCAGGTTTCGTCCTTGTGTTGCAACAACAGCAGAAACCCCATAAGCAACGGGGTCAGCACCCATGGTGAGTCCGCCAATTGCATCAATATCGGCTGGAAGAATCTCTAACGCAACCGCTGCAACTAGCAAAATTCCATCTGGTCTGCACGCCGTTTGTTTCGTATCAAGAAACCACGAACTTGTTCGTCCGGACTTCAGCGTGAAGTTTCCCGTCTTAAGCGAATGTGTGAGCACATGCTGACGCAGCGCCTCGCGCTGTGGATCTAAGCGTGGAAGTTCACTCATTATAAATGTGTGATTCGTGCTGCGGCGTCGAGAGTTTTATTGGTATATACAAGCGATCGACGCAAATCAAATGCATCGTTGAGTTGTTTGCTTGAAAGTTTGACGCGTGAGTCGTTTTCCAATACTTCGCGCAATTGCTGTCGTTTACTCCATGCCAAGGCTGCATCTTCTTGCACTATTCGATATGCCTCATCCCGCGACAAACCCGAATCAACGAGTGCAAGTAGTACGGGTTGCGAAAACACCACGCCAAAACTGCTCGATACATTTTCCAGCATTCGTTGAGTGTCAACCTCAAGATTTGATAGCACTTTGGTCAGTCGTTTAGTGACGTAATAAGCAAGCATCGCTGAATCGGGCAACACGATTCGTTCAGCAGACGAATGTGAGATATCGCGCTCATGCCAGAGCGCAACGTTTTGCAGACCCGTCTGCAGGTTCGAACGCAGAACACGCGAAAGCCCTGTCAGTGTCTCGGCGGAAATCGGATTGCGTTTGTGCGGCATGGCTGAACTGCCCTTTTGTCCAGCTCTAAATCCTTCACGTACTTCGTTGACTTCAGTTCGTTGCAAATGGCGCAGTTCAATAGCAATCGCTTCAATAGTTGAACCAAGCGATGCGCACGCCCACAAGAATTCAGCGTGTCGATCGCGAGCAACAACTTGTGTTGCAGGAACAGCAACGAGACCTAATGATTTGGCAACGTGGGCTTCGACATCAGGACTGATGTTTGAGTAGGTGCCAACCGCGCCAGACAACTTGCACACTGCGATTGCTTCACGCGCAGAACGCATTCGCGACCTGTCGCGATCTACTTGCAACGCCCAGAGCGCAACCTTTGCACCAAATGTTGTTGGCTCTGCATGAATTCCGTGTGTTCTTCCAATCATCACGGTGTCGCTATGTAGTTGTGCCAACTCTTGAAGTTTGGCGATGAGTTCATTCATCGCACCAAGAATGAGTTCCGCTCCGTCTTTCAGCATCCAACACCACGCGGTATCGACCACGTCAGTGCTGGTGAGTCCATGATGAATCCATGCACCGGCTGGCATACCAATAGCTGCTTGAACTACATCTACGAAAGCTGCGACGTCATGGTCAGTTATCAGTTCGCGTTCTGCAACGCTTCGAACAAATGTGTCGTCAACGAGTGGCGCCTTTGCGCGACACGTTTGTGCATCGGCTTGCGAAACTACACCGAGTTTTGCTTGTGCTTCTGTTGCAAGTAGCTCAATTTCTAAATAACGCGAGAACTTTGATTGATCGGAAAAAATCTCTGCTATTTCTGGAAGTGCATACCGTTCAATCATGCGCGCACCACACAGGCATCACGTTCTGGACCAACACCAATAATGCTCACCGGTACCCCTACATGCTTTTCAACGAGTTCAACAATGGCTTGTGCTCGAGCCGGTAGTTGATCGTATGTTCGACACGCACGAATTTCCTGTTTCCAACCCGGCAAGTCAACATACGTAGGAGTGACTTCACCAAGTAGTTGGCTGTCATCGGGATATCCATCAAGTGGTTTGCCGTTTAGCAAATACCCCACACACACTCGCACTTCATCAAACGTGTCCAAGATGTCAAGTTTGGTGAGCGCGATTTCGGTGAGCGAATTAATACGCACGGCATGTCGAAGCATTACTAAGTCAAGCCAACCTGGGCGTCTGCGTCGGCCTGTCACAGTTCCAAACTCATGTCCAATGTCAACAATTTTGTCGCCAAGTTCGCCAATTAATTCAGTGGGAAATGGACCAGAGCCAACACGAGTGGTGTAAGCCTTTGCAATTCCGACAACTCTCGAAATATGTCGTGGACCAATTCCAGTTCCCGCACACGCGCCACCCGCTGTTGGGTTTGACGACGTAACAAACGGATACGTTCCATGGTCAAGATCGAGGAATGTTGCTTGGGCACCCTCTAACAACACATTGTTGCCGGCTTCAATTGCTTTGTGCAGCGCGTTCACCGTGTCTGCAACATATGGCTGCAGTCGAGTACCGAGTTCAGTGAACTGCGTAACCATTGCTTCAACATCAAATGATTCTCCACCTAGAGCAACGAGCATCTCTCTTGCCGCTGTCGCACGCTCGCGAACGAGTTGAGCAAACGCAGGTATGTCACGAACCATTCCCACTCGCAAACCCACACGAAGAGCTTTATCGGCATAAGCAGGTCCGATGCCCTTAAGTGTTGTTCCGATCTTTGCATCACCCAACTTAGATTCGTGCAACGCATCAAGTAGTTGGTGCCACGGAAAAATCAGTTGCGCCAAACTTGACACCATTAGTCGGCTGCACGAAATTCCGCGACTTTCAAGTGAGTCAATTTCTTTGAACAGTGTTGGCAAATCGACAACAACGCCATTGCCAATTACTGGCGTGACGTGGTTGTATAGAACTCCACTCGGAATAAGTTGTAGCGCATACTTCTGATCGCCAACGACAACTGTGTGTCCAGCATTGTGACCACCTTGATAGCGAACAACATGTGAATGCGTTTCGGCTAGAAGGTCAATGACTTTGGCCTTGCCCTCATCACCCCATTGGGTACCGACGACTACTGCTACGGGCATGCAACGCTCCTGAAGTTGTGGGGAACGTAATCAGATCATACTGTGCTCAGCGCGAACAGCCTCTGCCAGCATGACGGTTAAGCCAGATCGAGTCGCTTTGCAGAAATATGCAATTCGTCATTGACCACGTCAACAACGATTGAGTCACCTTCTATTGCCTTGCCTTCAAGAATGAGCAATGCAGCCGCGTCTCCTATGGCCTTTTGAATCAGCCTCTTCAGAGGTCGAGCCCCGTATTCGGCATCAAATCCCTGTTCAGCAAGCTTCATCCGAGCAGCCGGAGTAACCGCAAGCACAATCCGACGTCGCGCCAATCTTTCAATGAGATGCTCGAGCTGAACGTCAACAATGGCCCCCATGTCGTCTTGCGTGAGCGACCTAAAGCGCACAATCTCATCAATGCGGTTCACAAACTCAGGTTTGAAGTACTCAATTGGTTCGCCCTTCAAGTTGCTCGTCATGATCAACACCGTGTTCGTGAAGTCAACTGTTCGACCTTGGCCGTCGGTGAGGCGACCATCATCAAGCAACTGCAACAGCACATTGAATACTTCTGGGTGAGCTTTCTCAATTTCATCGAGTAGTACCACGCTGTACGGGCGTCGCCGAACAGATTCGGTGAGTTGTCCACCTTCTTCATATCCGATGTACCCCGGAGGTGCTCCGATGAGTCGACTGACCGAATGCTTCTCCATGTACTCCGACATATCAATTCGTACTAACGACTTTTCATCATCAAATAGGAATTCCGCAAGTGCGCGGGCAAGCTCAGTTTTTCCGACGCCGGTTGGTCCAAGAAACATAAATGAACCAATTGGACGATTTTCATCCGACAGCCCAGCACGACTTCGGCGAATGGCGTTCGCTGTTGCGGTTACCGCTGCGTCTTGACCAATTACTCGACGATGCAGAAGATCTTCAAGATGAACGAGTTTTTGCATCTCGCCTTCCATGAGTTTCGTTACGGGAACACCAGTCCACTTCGCAACGACTTCGGCAATGTCTTCAGCGTCTACTTCTTCTTTCAGCATCTTGGTTGACAACTGCAAAACATCGAGTTCTTGAGTTGCTTGAGTAACGCGACGTTCAATTTCTGGAATTCGGCCATAACGAATCTCTGCAGCCTTTTCAAGATCAGTTTCGCGTTCAACTTGACCACGCAACGTTTCCAGTTCTTCTTTCAGCGAGCGAATTGCACTAATCGCTTGTTTCTCGGCATCCCAATGCAGTTTCATTTCATTCGTTTGCTGCTGAAGTTCGGTGAGTTCCTCATTCAAGATTCGGAGGCGTTCGGTCGATGCCGAGTCAGACTCTTTTTCTAACGCAACTCGCTCAATTTCAAGTTGCAGAATTCGACGATCAATCACATCAATTTCTGTAGGAAGCGAATCGATTTCAATTCTTAACTTGCTTGCTGCTTCGTCCATAAGATCGATTGCCTTATCGGGCAAGAATCGATTCGTAAGATACCTGTTTGATAACACTGCGGCACTCACGATGGCGTTGTCTTGAATGCGAACACCATGGTGTACTTCGTAGCGCTCTTTTAATCCGCGCAAAATTGCAATGGTGTCCTCAACAGTTGGTTCTCCTACAAACACTTGTTGAAAACGTCGCTCAAGCGCTGCATCCTTCTCTACGTACTTACGATATTCATCAAGCGTTGTTGCACCAATCATGCGTAGTTCGCCGCGAGCGAGCATTGGCTTAATCATGTTGCCGGCATCCATAGCGCCTTCTGCACCACCAGCGCCAACGAGTGTGTGAATTTCATCAACAAAGGAAATGATCTCTCCGTTTGCATCGGTGATTTCCTTCAAAACCGCCTTTAGTCGCTCTTCAAACTCTCCGCGATATTTCGCTCCAGCGAGCATTGCTCCAATGTCGAGCGAAACAAGACGCTTATTCTTTAAGCCTTCTGGCACGTCACCGCTTGCAATTCGTCGCGCAAGTCCTTCAACAATGGCGGTCTTACCAACTCCTGGCTCGCCAATAAGAACAGGGTTGTTCTTTGTTCGACGTGAGAGCACCTGGATAACTCGGCGAATTTCCTCGTCGCGCCCAATGACTGGGTCGATCTTTCCTTCTTGTGCACGCTGGGTGAGATCAATACCGTATTTCTCAAGTGACTGAAATTGTTCTTCAGGGTTTTGAGAAGTAACTCGATGCGAACCTCGCACATCGCGAAGCGCCTGCAACATTTCTTCACTGCCCACCCCTACTCGCGTGTGTAGCGCCAGAAGAATGTGTTCAACCGATAGGTAGTCATCGTGTAAATCTTTTTGCATTTGTTCTGCCGCTGCAAACACCTGCGAAAGCTCGCGATTCATTCGCGGCTCGCTTCCACCGTGCGCTCTCGGCATTCCATTCACTACAACCTGTGCACGATCCCGCAACATGGTTGCAGCAATACCAAGCTTGGCCAACAATGCTGGCACTACCGTGTCGTTCTGACTGGTGAGCGCGATGAGTACGTGATCGGGGGTCAGTTCCGGATTGGAGTTTGATACGGCCAATTGCATTGCTGCAGCAATTGCCTCATTGGTTTTCGTTGTCCATTTTTTTGGATCGACCATGGTGCATTACCTCTTGTCTCTGAAAATAGATGGGGTTCTGCCAAACAGTGTGATGGCTTGATGGAGAGGTACGAGTTCATTGCTTTCACGACGCTGGCGCGAAGCCGTCAACAATTCATTTCGCAATTGCTCGACTTCATGACGTAGTCGAATTACTTCCGATTCAAGTTCAAGAACCTGACGAATGCCCTCAAGATTCATTCCTGCGTTAGCCAGCTCAGCAATGCGTTGGAGTCTGCGAATATCTGCGTTGCTATAGCGACGATTTCCTCCGCTGGTGCGTGCAGGTTGCAACAGACCACGGCGCTCATAAATACGCAGCGTTTGAGGATGAACACCAGCAATTTCCGCCGCTACTGAAATGACATAGACAGCATGTGTTTCGCGTTCCATTACGAGCTCCGTTTCACTGAAGTTGCAAGTTGGATAATTCGTTCGCGTGGCGAAGTGGTCGATGCGTGTTGCAGTGCCTCAATAGCCTGTCGCTCGTCATCGTTTAATTCGGTTGGTACAGCAACATCAACTGTGACAATGAGGTCGCCTCGTTGTTTTGCAGTATCAATACCTTTGCTCTTCACGCGATGTCGTGAGCCACTTTGCGTGCCAGCCTTTAGGCGCAACTTCACTGTGGTTCCATCAAGTGTTGGAACATCAATGTCGGCGCCAAGCGTTGCTTCACTAAACGAAATGGGTAACCGCACCGTGAGGTTGCTGCCATCGCGACCAAATACCGGATGCGCCGCAACATGGCACACCACAAACAAGTCACCTGCGGGCCCGCCATTCTTCCCAGGTGCACCGCGACCTTTGAGTCGAATTTTTTGGCCATCATCAACTCCAGCAGGTATGCGCACATTCACTTCTCGTGGTCGCATTTCAATACCTGTGCCTCGACAACCAACACATGGCGCTTCGATGATGCTGCCTCGACCATTACAACGCTGACATGGGCTTGAAAAAGCAAAGACTCCTTGATTGTCCTCAACTACTCCGCGCCCACGACACTGACCACATTGCTTTGGAGTTGTGCCTGGACGAGCACCAGACCCATGACAACTTGAGCATTGTGATTCCGCATTGAGATGCAAGGTGGTAGTAATTCCTTCTACGGCTTCAGCAAACCCCAGGGACAACGTTGCTTCAATGTCTCCTCCACGCTGCGGACCTGCCGGGTTTCGTCGCCGGCCTCCGCCAAACATTTGTCCAAACAAATCGCCGAGGCCTTCGCCACCGAAATCATTCTGATCAAAGCGAAACCCTCCTGCGCCACCGCCAAACGATGACGGACCCTGTCGTCGCACATCGTCGTACTCTTTGCGCTTCGCTTCGTCGCCAAGCACGTCATAAGCGGCCGATACTTCTTTGAACTTCTCTTCTGCCGCCGCATTATTTGGATTGGCATCAGGGTGATACTGGCGTGCAAGTTTGCGATAGGCCTTCGTGATGTCTTTGGCTGGTGCAGTTTGTGCAACACCAAGCACCGCGTAGTAGTCCTTTTCAAACCACTCGCGTTGCATGATTATCCCTTGACCTTGACCATTGCTGCGCGAAGCACGCGGCCCTTCCAGCGGTAGCCCGTGCGCAGAACTTCAAGCACGATTGGCTCGGATCCATCACCTTCTTCGTGCATCACAGCATCAGCCAATGCTGGATCAAATGGTTTGTCCGCCAGATCCAACGCTTCAAGGCCTTGCTTTTGCAGAGCACCGATGAGCGATGACCACACCTGCTCTACGCCTTCAACACCATGTGCAACTGCTGCCTCACATGCATCAAGAACCGGAAGTAGTTGTTCGACAAGCTTGCCAAGTGCACGATCGAGTTCGTCGCTCATTTGAGTTGCGGCGCGCTTACGGTAATTTTCAAAGTCAGCCTGTACTCGTAGTGCGATGTCTTTGAATTCGTCGCGTTCCTTTAGAACGTCTTCAATAGAGACTTCGGTTGTCGCCAACTCTTCAACCAGTTCGTTCTGCGTGGAGTCTGCGTTGGCAGACTCCACAACAGATTCGTCGTGTGATTCACTCATGATGCGAATGCCGTCAACTTATTTCTCGTCAACAATTTCGGCATCAACGATGTCGTCGTCGCTGCCAGCAGATTGTCCAGTTGCAGATGTGCCAGCTGCATTGGTGTCGCGTGCTGCTGCCTCATACAACTTTTGACTAAAGGCTTGGCTTGCGGTCATCAACTTTTCAGTTGCTGCCTTGATTGCATCATTATCTGACCCATTGAGTGCCGTCTTCAATTCGCTCAGCGGCCCTTCGACTGCAGTGCGCTCTTCTTCGGTAACTTTTTCGCCTTGTTCGCGCAACACCTTTTCGGTTTGGTACACGAGCGAGTCTGCATTGTTGCGAATCTCGGCTTCTTCGCGACGAAGTCGGTCTTCCTCGGCATGTGCTTCGGCGTCTTTGACCATCTTGTCAATCTCGTCTTTATTCAATGACGACTGACCTGTGATGGTCATGGACTGTTCCTTATTCGTTGCGCGATCTTTCGCCGAAACATGCACAATGCCGTTGGCGTCAATATCGAAGGTCACTTCAATTTGCGGTACACCACGTGGTGCAGGTGGCAAATCAACAAGTTGGAACTTGCCAAGTGTCTTGTTGTAACTGGCCATCTCACGCTCGCCTTGCAGCACATGAATTTCCACCGATGGCTGCATGTCATCTGCAGTGGTGAACACTTCGGTTCGACGTGTTGGGATGGTGGTGTTGCGTTCGATCAGCTTGGTCATGACGCCACCCTTGGTTTCAATTCCAAGTGAAAGCGGAGTGACGTCGAGCAACAACACGTCCTTCACGTCGCCACGCAAAACACCGGCTTGCACTGCTGCACCAACTGCTACAACTTCGTCTGGGTTTACAGTTCGGTTTGGTTCCTTGCCGGTCATTGATTGCACAAGGTCCTGCACTGCTGGCATACGAGTTGATCCGCCCACCATGATGACGTGATTGATTTGTCCCTTGGACAAACCTGCATCAGTAATTGCTTGTTCAAATGGCTTACGGCAACGCTCGATCAAATCAGCTGTCATTTCCTGAAACTTTGCGCGTGTCAATGTTTCGTCCATGTGTAATGGGCCAGCCGCTGTTGCTGTGATGAACGGCAGGTTGATTTGCGTTTGTTGAGTTTGTGACAACTCGATCTTTGCCTTTTCCGCAGCTTCCTTCAGACGTTGAGTAGCCATACGGTCGGCTGCAAGGTCAACACCATGTGCAGCTTTGAACTGTTGCACCATCCAGTCGATGATGCGTTGGTCCCAGTCGTCACCACCAAGGTGCGTGTCACCATGTGTGCTCTTCACTTCGAACACACCGTCACCAATTTCAAGAACGCTCACATCGAAAGTTCCACCACCAAGGTCGAATACCAATACGGTTTCGTCTTCGCTTCCCTTATCAAGACCATAAGCAAGTGCTGCTGCGGTTGGTTCGTTAATAATTCGCAATACTTCGAGACCAGCAATTTGTCCTGCTTCTTTTGTTGCGGTGCGTTGTGCATCATCGAAATATGCCGGCACGGTAATGACGGCTTGAGTAACGGTGTCGCCCAAATATGCTTCGGCGTCGCGCTTCAACTTCATCAATGTCCGCGCACTGATTTCTTGTGGCGTGTATCGCTTGCCGTCGATGTCGTCGCTCTTCCAGTTTTCGCCCATGTGGCGCTTCACGCTGCGGAAGGTGCGATCTGGGTTCGTAATTGCCTGACGCTTGGCCACTTCGCCAACCAGCACTTCGCCGGCTTTCGAAAACGCCACGACCGATGGGGTGGTGCGTGAACCTTCAGAGTTTGGGATAACCACTGGCTCGCCTGCTTCCAGCACTGCCACTACCGAGTTGGTGGTTCCGAGGTCGATTCCTACTGCTTTGCCCATGTTGATTGCTCCTTATTCGGGGATTGCTTTGGGGTGATGCATGAATTTTACGATGCACAAGCGAACTTGCCAACCCAAGCACCAAAAAACTTGAGTCAAAGACACTCAACATTTGTCACACCGTCTCGTTGGAGCCATCCATTCGCCAAATACTGCTGAAATCTTCGCTGCGCCTACCATCTACACCATGACTGGCACCCTTGTCCTTCTTCGTCATGGCCAAAGTACGTGGAATGAGCTCAATCTGTTCACAGGTTGGCATGACGTAGAACTCACCGCCCAAGGGGTTCGCGAGGCTGCCGCCGCAGGCGCAACCATGAAAGAAGCGGGGCTCGTTTTCGACATTGCCCACACCAGCTTGCTGCGCAGGGCTATCGAAACGAACCAATTGGCATTGGCTGCCATGGATCTCGATATTCCTATTGAACGATCATGGCGTTTGAACGAGCGCCACTATGGCGCACTGCAGGGCCTAGACAAAAAGGAAACCACGCTTCGACACGGTGCTGAACAAACCATGATTTGGCGACGCAGTTTTGATGTTCCACCACCACCAGTTGATGCGACTAGTCCAGAACATCCAGCAAATGATCCTCGCTATCAGCAACTCATTGCGCAAGGACTTGACGCTTCACTCCTCCCCGCCACCGAATGTCTTGCTGACGTATTAGTACGTGTGTTGCCATATTGGAATGACGTCATTACTCCTCAGTTGCGTGAGGGGAAAAATGTTTTGGTTACCGCCCACGGCAACTCGCTTCGTGCACTCGTGATGCACCTGGAGAAGATTTCGCGCGACGACATCGTGGAGTTCAATATTCCAACCGGTGTCCCTCGCCTGTACGAACTTTCTGACACCCTCGCGGTGAAGGCAGTCAAATACATGGGAGATCAAGAGGCAATCGCTGCAGCGGCTGAGGCAGTAGCAAAACAAGCCTCTGGCAATAACTGACCAGTCTTTGCTCTCTCCCTACTGCGGACTAGCGTAAGTTGCGCATGAATACGACAAACGCAACTTCAGAGACCTCCGCTGCACCTCGCAAGGGTCTCAAGCCTTACCAACTGTCCATCGCGCTTGGCGTAGGTATCGCCGCCTTCACCATGATTTCGGGAATCATTCCGAACTTCGTGCATTGGAAAAGCGATTCGCCGATTCACCGCGAAGTGTTTGAAGGTATTCCTGGCTATTTGCAAATTGCGTTCTACACCATCATTCCTGCTCTCTTGGTGTTCGGTTCCTTGCAGTTCGCAAACCGCATTCGCAACTGGGAGCGCGGCGCGCCTGATCGCCGCAAGACCACAAAGAAGAACTTCAAGCAACGCTTAGCCGACTACCGCGCCGGTGTGTACATGCGCACACTGCTTCGCGATAGTGCCGCTGGACTCATGCACTCCATGATCTATTTCGGCTTCCTGGTACTGCTTGGAGTAACCACTGTGCTCGAAATCGATCACCAAGTTCCTCCTGCGCTCAAGTTTTTGCATGGTGACGTGTACCGCGCTTATGCGGCAGTAGGTGACATTGCTGGAATCGTGTTTACCGGTGGTGTGATCTGGGCAATCATCCGTCGTTACATACAGCGCCCATATCGCATTCGTATCAAGTCCAAGCCTGAACATGCAATTGGTCTCGGTGTGTTGTTGGCAATTGGCGTCACGGGTTTCACAACGGAAATGTTCCGTATTGCCGAGTCCCAAGCTGCTGGCGTAAACATGGACCACGAAAAGTGGAGTGTGCTCGGTTATCCGTTAGCGCAACTCGTCAATGACTGGTCGGTGTCATCACTTGATACCACCAACCAAGTGATGTGGGTTGCGCACGTGTTGGCCTTTATTGCCTTCCTCATTATTTTGCCAATCACCATGTTGCGCCACATGTTCACCTCACCGTTGAACATGTACTTGAAGGATCGCGAGCGTCCAAAGGGTGCGATGAAGGCAATGCCAAACCTCACCG
>JAPOKO010000031.1 GCA_029977615.1 bacterium | reverse complement strand
GTGTCAATTTGTGAATAATTTGAAATGGGTTACTGATAACCCGTCTAATTCACCAGTAGATGTACGCGAAGTTATCGCCGGCGCGGCATTGCAATTTGGCTTTGGCGGAGGATCTTCTGAATGCGCTATCTGTGCAGACAAAGCAGGAGACAACCTTCACTACTGGATCAATATCGCAGACACGTGTTCAAAGTTTGCCCAACTCATTAAAAAATTTCAGTCGTAAAACTGAAATTTTTAGGCGAGCAACGACGATGGCGTAATGCCAAGTGCAACACTGAGGCGCACGATGGTGTCAAGCGCCGGTGAGAAGTGACCATTTTCAATTCGATTGATGGTCTTGCGATCTACGCCAGCAATTTCAGCCAATCGTGCTTGGCTTAGTTCAGCATCAGTGCGCAACTCAAACAATCGGTCAGCAAGAACTTTGCGCATATCTTTCACTTCACGCTTCAATGATGATTCAGTTGATTTACGGACGACTGTTTTTGCCATAGTGAAAACGATAATCAATTTGCGGACAAAAGTCCGAATTTTCGGAAAACTTTCTGTCAAGACAAAAGTCATACATACATATAGGGTGACCTCATGCGAATCGGGGTGCTAACTGGTGGCGGAGATTGTCCAGGTCTAAACGCCGTCATTAGGTCCATTGTGCGTAAGGCTGAAACTCAATTGGGTGCCGAGATTATTGGGTTTTACGACTCTTGGGACGGGGTGATGGAGCAGCGCTATTCGTTGCTAAAAACCAACGATGTGCGGGGGATAGCCCCAAAGGGTGGAACGATTTTGGGAACCCGACGCGGTGGGCCATTCGACACTCCTGACGGCGTTGCCAATGTGCAACAGGCTTTCCATGACTTGGAACTTAATTCCTTGGTCGTGATCGGTGGAAATGGTTCGCTCACCGTTGCTTCGCGACTGTACGAAGAGTGTGGGTTGCCAACCGTTGGAGTGCCAAAGACCATTGATAACGACGTTGTGGGCACTGATGCCACCTTTGGATTCCAGACTGCGGTGCAAATCGCTACTGATGCCATCGACCGATTGCATACCACTGCAGAAAGCCACGATCGCATCATGGTGGTGGAGGTGATGGGTCGAGACGCAGGCTGGATTGCTCTCCATGCCGGAATTGCTGGAGGTGCCACTGCCATCGTTGTGCCTGAGGCTCCGTTTGACATTTCGGAACTCACAGAAATTGTGAAACGACGCCACGCCAACGGTCGCTACGCCTCGATTGTGGTTGTTGCGGAGGGTGCTAAACCCAAAGCCGGAACTCTAGAAATTCCACCTCCAACGATTGACAAAAACGGACATGCATACAACGGCGATGTATCGCGAGTGATAGCGAGCGAGCTTGAAGCTCGAACAGGCTATGAGTCACGACTCGTGCAACTTGGGCATGTTCAGCGTGGTGGAACGCCAACAAGTTATGACCGCGTGCTTGCCACACGGTTTGGTCTCGCAGCAGTTGATGCATGCGAGAACAAAGAGTTTGGCCAGATGGTGGTACTCCGAAGCGGAGAAATCAAGCGCGAGTCAATGAAGGTAACGAGTGGAAAAACGCGCACCATTAATTTGGATTTGTATAACGACGTCGTCGCATCGTTTATCGGCTGACGCCAAGCGTTAGATCAGTGAGGCGGGCCGAATTGGCGGTCGCCTGCATCTCCGAGTCCGGGGACGATAAATGCGTTTTCGTTCAATCGTTCATCAATTGATGCGGTGACAATATGAAGATCCATTCCCGACTTTTCGAGGTAGGCGATTCCCTCTGGCGCCGCAAGAACGCATGCGATGGTGATTGGTTGTGGAGCTCCACGTGCAGCTAGCAACTTGCATCCGTATTCAAGTGAACCGCCAGTTGCCAGCATCGGGTCGAGCACGATGCAGTGACGACCGTCAAGGCGTGATGGAAGTTTTGCAACGTATTCGCTTGGCTGGTGTGTTGCTTCGTCGCGTTGTACACCAACTACTGCGATGTCCGCATCGGGAAGCAGCTCCATTGCTGCGGGAAGCATGCCGAGGCCAGCACGAAGAATTGGCACCAGCACAGGTCGCTGAGCAATTTTGATTCCGTCGGTTTCGGCCAACGGAGTAGTAACGCGGACTTTTGTTGTTGGTACATCGCGCAAGGCTTCGGCGATAACAACGAGTGAAAGTCTGCGCATCTCCGCACGAAAGAATTGATTTGACGAATTTTGATCGCGAAGATGGGTAAGTGCTTCGGCGGCAACAGGATGATCAACAACGGTGACTTTTACGGACATATACCTATCTTTGCCGATAGGTAGAGTTTTGACCAATGTCGAATCATGTGCGAATTCAGCTGGCTCATAGTCCTGCGGATGCCGCATTGATTTCGCAGGTTTTTGATGAGGTGTGGTCCGTAAAAACTATGGTTTCCCCAGAGATCATTGTGGCTTCATTGCATAACGGGGCTTACGGATCTGTGGCGTGGGACGGAGATCTTCCCGTGGCGGCCGCGTTTGCCATTGTTGGGAAGTCCATTACTCATCAGCCGAGCGAATTGAACCTGCATTCACATGCTGCCGGCGTAGTTCACTCGCATGCCGGGCAAGGCATTGGCGCTCAGTTGAAGTTGCATCAGTGGCAATGGGCTCGTGAAAACGGGTTCGCCACCATCACGTGGTCATTTGATCCGTTGGTCCGTCGCAATGCTTGGTTCAACATGGTGAAACTTGGCGCGAGCGTTACCAACTATTTCCAGAATTTTTATGGAGAGCTAGATGACGGAATTAATGCAGGCGAACAAAGTGACCGAGTTCTTGTTCGCTGGATGGTGTCGGCAACATGTGAACCACAATCAAGTGAAGTAGTCGTAGAGCAAGAGGGCGACATCGTTATTGCCACGCCAAGCGATATTGAGTTGATTCGCAAGACAAACAAGGCGGAAGCCCAAACGTGGCGTGCTCGTCAGCGAGTTGCGTTTGAAGAAGCCATTGCCGATGGTTACGCAGTGCGAGGATTAAACGCAGAATATTCGTATGTCTTGAGCAGGAGTTAAGTCATGATCCGCAGAATTGAAATTGTGCGCGCTCACATCAACTTGGTATCGCCATTTCGCACATCATTTGCAACGGAAGTGGATCGCAACTTGCTGTATGTACGAGTGGTCGGAGACGATGAAGAAGGTTGGGGAGAGTGCGTTGCAATGGCTGCGCCACTCTATTCGTCTGAATTTGTAGACGGTTGCGAAGAGGTGATGAAGCGCTACCTCATCCCCATGATTTCATCATTGACAACTGCAGAAGAGTTTGTGCAGAAATCTGCGGCGATTCGCGGCAACTTTATGGCAAAGGCAGCAATTGAGGCAGCCCTATTGGACTATCAATTGCGTAAAGCCAGCATGTCGCTTGCGAATTTTCTTGGTGCTACGCAAACCAAAGTTGCATCTGGGGTTTCCGTTGGAATTCAGCCAACAATTGATGACCTGCTTCGAGTGGTTGCCGAATATCGCGCTGATGGATATGTGCGAATCAAATTGAAGATTGAACCAGGTCTTGACATCGATCGCGTGCGCGCAGTGCGCGATGCATTTGGTCCGGACATGTTGCTGCAAGTTGATGCCAATGCTGCATACACCGTTGACGATGCTGCACATCTTGCCAAGCTTGATGAATTCAACTTGCTGTTAATTGAGCAGCCGTTGCCCGAAGAAGACATTGTTGGCCATGTGGAATTAAGCAAGCGTGTTGGAACGCCAATTTGTTTAGACGAGTCCATTACTTCGTACGACGTTGCACGTGGAGCACTCGACATCAATGCGTGTTCCATCATCAACATCAAGCCAGGTCGTGTTGGTGGATATTTGGAATCAAAGCGCATTCACGATTTGTGCCTGTCACGCGGAGTTCCCGTGTGGTGTGGAGGAATGTTGGAAACTGGAATTGGACGTGCTGCCAATCTCGCACTCGCCGCACTTCCTGGGTTCACGCTTCCGGGTGACACTTCGGCTTCAAAGCGCTACTTCACACAAGACGTAACAACACCTTTTGAATTAGTTGATGGATATATCAACGTTCCAAACACCGTGGGTATTGGCGTACGACCGATTGCTGAAGTGCTCGGTGCAATGACGTCGCGCGTTGACTCGTACTCAATTACGAAATAGCAATTACGCGTTCAATGTGACGATGACAGCAGTTTCAGGCTGATCTTGGTTTTTCCCGAAACGTTCGGAGAACCACAAGTAGATCGAAAACATTTTGTAGGTGAAGCCATATTTTCGAGCAATCGCGTCGCGCACTTTTTCGGCTTCAATGCCGCTAACAACCATTGCGGTTCCATGCACAACTGGTGAGCCTTCTACAATCCGACCGCGAATGTCGCAGGGCTGTACGGAGACCGTGTTGGTGTGGGCAAGACGTTTTGCTTTACCGGCATTCGCGTCAATGGTGAAACCGACCACGTTTGGTCCGAGGTGGGCAAGCGGCGCAACCCACACGGGCGTGGCAACAGGAGTTCCGTTTTTGCGAGTGGAAACAAACGAGATGTACTTCGCCCCGCGTATTTCGTTTATAGAAGGTGCAGAAGGCGAGTCTGAGGTATTCATGTACTGGTCGGAGTGACAGGATTCGAACCTGCGACCCTCTGGTCCCAAACCAGATGCGCTACCAAGCTGCGCCACACTCCGTTATTCAGATCATCCTAGCGATGACAAGTGAAATAAAGGCGGGAGAAAACTTACGCGCGTTTTGCAGCACGAGCCAAGCGACGAGCAGTTTTACCGATCGGTTGCAAGTGGCGATGGTCAAGATCGCCAATTTCGGTTCCGTTCGTAAAACGCACGCGATAGCGAAGCCAGTTGAAGCCATTGGCCAAGATGACCTTGCCCTCAGTTCCAATAGGAAGTCCGTCTACTTCGGCGGTGAGGGAGACCTTGTCACCCATCTTCAGGTTGATCTGGCCCTCATGGGGCGTTGCGAGTGCATGGGGTTTCCACGAGGCTGTCACGAATGCAAAGGGTACACTTTGCGCCCTGTGAAAACCATTATTGAGACCCTCGAGGGCAACAAAGTCAAAGTGTCGGTGGAAATTGACGAGGTCGAGTTTGACCGCAATATTGACCAGGCATTCCGCAAAATCGCTAAAGAAGTTCGTATTCCGGGTTTCCGCCAGGGTAAGGCGCCACGCCAATTACTCGAGGCACAAATTGGTACCGGAGCCGCGCGTTCACAAGCCATTCAAGATGCAGTTCCTGAGTATCTCTCGCAAGCAGTACGCGAACACAAGATCGACCTCATTGCGACTCCTTCAATTGAAGTGACGAAGGGCGAAGTTGAAGGTGTTGTTGGTTTCGACGCGACGTGCGAAGTTCGTCCAGTTATCACCGTGAGTGGCTACAAAGGTTTGCGCGTTGAGCTTCCGTCAATTGTGGTCAAGGACAGCGAAGTGGACGACGCAATTCGCAGCGAACAAACACGTCATGGCAAATTGCAAGATGTTGATCGCGCAATCGCTAAGGGTGATCACGTTTCGCTCGACCTCAGCGGTGTTCGTGAGGGTTCGCCAGTACCTGGACTGAATGTTGAAGATTGGGCATACGAAGTTGGCAAGGCTTGGGTATCGCCGAGTTTCGATGACAAGTTAATTGGTAAGAAAGTGGGCGACAAGGTGGAATACACCGAAGCGCCAAACGGAACGACCCAAGAAGCCGACATGACCGTCGTTGTAAAGAAAGTGCAAGAGATGGTGCTTGACGACCTCACCGATGAGTGGGTGTCAAGCCATGTTGCAGAATTCGACACGGTTGACGCATGGAAGACGGCATTGCGCAAGCGTCTGGAAGACATGAAGTTGAATCAGGCTCGCGGTGTATTCGTAGACCGCACCACAACAGCTCTTGCCGAGTTGGTAGAAGTTGAATCGCCAGAAGCGATGATTAATAGCGACTTGCAAGCACGAGTTCGTGGCACCGTTGAACAGTTCCAGGCGCAGGGAATTGCACTTGAACAATGGTTGTCTGCAACTGGTCAATCAACTGAAGCATTCATTGAGTCACTTCGTGGTGAGTCAGTAAAGGCTGTGAAGATTGATCTTGCATTGCGAGCAGTCGCACTTGCTGAAGGTTTTGAGTCTGATGCGGACGATCTTGAAGCAGAGCTTTCCCGTATTGCAACGCAGGCTGGTCGCAAAGTGGCACAAGTTCGCAAGGTGTGCGAGCAAAACGATGCAATCGCAGAGCTTGAAGCACAGATTCGCAAGTCAAAGGCTGTGGACTGGTTGCTACGCAATTCGACCCTTGTTGATGTTGACGGCAACGCAATTAGCGCCGACACATTGTTTGGTGAGGAAGACGGCGAATAAGCCTCAATATTGTGTAAATGCGCCGTTTAGCGGGCAAGTGCCACACCTAATTGACGCAGGGGCGTGAGCCCCCGCAACTATCATCTTCTTCAGAAGGTTCGCCCTGAGGAGATGCACCATGCGTGAAAATAATGTGATGCGGAATTACTACATTCCGAGTGTCACGGAGACAACTAGCCGTGGTGAGCGCACGTCCGACTTGTACAGCCGCTTGTTGAAGGAAAATATCATTTTCCTTGGCACGCCAATTGACGACACAATCGCCAACTTGATCTGTGCACAGCTCATCCACTTGGAGAGCGAGAACCCAGACAAAGACATCAACATCTACATCAATAGCCCTGGTGGAGATATCACAGCATTGTTTGCCATCTACGACACAATGCAGTTCATAAAGAACGACATTGCCACCATTTGCTTGGGCCAAGCCGCATCTGCTGCTGCAGTGTTGCTTGCTGCTGGCACGAAGGGCAAGCGTCTTGCTCTTCCGCACGCTCGAGTGTTGTTGCATCAGCCATATGGTCAAGTTGGCTATTCGCAAGTCACCGACCTGGAACTTGCTGCGCGTGAAATTTTGCGGATGCGAGAATTGCTTGAACAAATTTTGTCCAAGCACACAGGGCAGACCATTGATCGCATTCATGTCGACACCGATCGCGACTTCACACTTGAAGCACAGGCAGCTCTTGACTACGGCGTGATTGACGAAATCATCACCACTCGCGCGATGACCGACCGCTCCGGCCCTATTCGCTGAGGCGCGGTTAACTACTCATGGCAAAGTTTGGCGACACCGCAGAGTTAGTGAAGTGTTCGTTCTGCGCGAAGTCGCAGAAGCAGGTAAAGAAGCTCATCGCCGGACCTGGCGTGTACATCTGTGACGAGTGCATCGACCTGTGTAATGAAATCATCGATGAGGAATTCACGCAAACTCCAACAGTTGGTGTTGAAGAGCTTCCAATCCCACGCGACATTCGCGCATTCCTTGATGAATATGTAGTTGGACAAGACCAAGCCAAGAAAGTGCTCGCAGTTGCGGTGTTTAATCACTACCGACGCATTAGGCACAAGTCAACAAGCACTCGCAAAGATGAAGTGGAATTACAAAAGAGCAATATCTTGTTGCTTGGCCCAACGGGTTGCGGCAAAACACACATGGCCCAGACTCTTGCGAAGTTGCTCAACGTTCCATTTGCAATTGCCGATGCAACTGCGCTCACCGAAGCTGGATATGTCGGTGAAGATGTTGAAAACATTTTGCTGAAGCTGTTGCAGGCTGCCGATTTTGATGTTGCTCGTGCAGAAACCGGCATTGTCTACATTGATGAAATTGACAAGGTCGCCCGAAAGAGCGAGAACCCGTCAATCACGCGTGATGTGTCAGGTGAGGGAGTACAACAAGCACTGCTGAAAATTCTTGAAGGCACCGTTGCTGCTGTTCCACCACAAGGTGGACGAAAGCATCCACATCAAGAGTTCATTCAAATTGATACGACGAACGTGTTGTTCATTGTGGGTGGAGCATTTGCTGGCTTGGATTCCATTATCGAACAGCGCATTGGTCATAAGGGTGTTGGTTTCCATGCCAATGTGCGCTCAAAGGCCGAGAAAGACCCTGGCGAGTTGTTTGCACAAGTTCTTCCAGAAGACTTACAAAAGTTCGGCATGATTCCAGAATTCATTGGTCGATTGCCAATGGTTGGCGCTGTGCACAGTTTGGACAAACAGGCGCTCATTCAAATCCTGACCGAACCGAAGAATGCGTTGTTGAAGCAGTATCAGAAGTTTTTTGAGTTTGAAGACATTGAGTTGGAGATCACTCCAGATGCAATGGTGGCAATAGCTGATCAAGCATTAAGCCGTGGCACAGGAGCTCGTGGATTGCGTGCAATTCTTGAAGAAGTGTTGCTCAACACCATGTACGAACTGCCAGGACGCACCGATGTGGCAAAAGTGATCGTGGATGTGGACGCAGTGGTGAGCAAGGCTGACCCAACCATCGTTCCTCGTTCAACACGCGTTTCCCGACAACGCCGCGCTGCTTCTTAGCCCTAACCTCGTCGCTATGAATTATGCAGAGGCGCTTGTCTATTTAGACGAGCATGCAAGCTACGAAAAGACTGGGCGAGTTGAGTCTCCCTCGTTAGACAATATTTCTGCATTTATGGATGTGATGGCGCATCCTGAATTGAATTACCCCGTTATTCACGTGACGGGAACCAATGGCAAAGGTTCAACTACGCAGATCATCACCAAGTTATTGATGGCACATGGCTTGCATGTTGGTACTTACACGAGTCCTCATCTTGAGCATTTGACTGAACGCATTTCTCGCAATGGTGAGCCAATCACGCAAGAAGCATTTGCTGAGTGTGTCGCTGCGATTGCCGATGCAGAGGTCTTGTCTGGAGTGCGACCAACATATTTTGAAATCGTCACTGCAGCCGCCTTCCGCCATTTTGCAGATGAAGCAGTTGATGTTGCAGTCATTGAAGTGGGCATGCTGGGTCGATGGGACGCCACCAACGTGGTGCGCTCGGAAGTTGCGGTCATCACCAACATCGCACTCGATCACATGGAGTTTGCTGGGCCGACCCTTGGACACATTGCCTATGAAAAGGTAGGAATATCCAAAGAGCACAGTTCGCTCGTCGTTGGTGATGTGAACCCAGATTTGGATTCGATTTGGGCGAATGCTCCTTCTGCGAAGTTGCTGAAACGAAATGACGACTTTGAATGTGCCGACAACGAACTTGCAGTTGGCGGTCGATTGCTCGACATTCGCACTCCACGCGCGCTGTATCAGGAACTCATGATTCCTCTTCACGGACAACATCAAGGGGATAACGCTTCGATTGCATTGGTTGCCGTTGAAGAGTTTTTTGACGCACAACTCGATATTGAAGTAGTTCGCGAAGGTTTTGCCATGGTGCAAATGCCCGGCCGGTTTGAAGTGCTTGGTCATCAACCCCTTGTTGTCGTGGATGGTGCGCATAATCCTGCGGGTGCAGATGTGTGTGCACAAGTATTCTTTGACGACTTTTCTCCTGAAGGTCGTCGTATTGCAGTCGTCGGACAATTATTAGGCAGAGACCCTGAGCTGCTGCTTTCTGCATTGCGCATTGACGAGTTCGATTTGGTGGTGTGTTGTACGGCGCCATCTCCACGGGGTATGAGTGGAGAGCAGATTGCGCAATGCGCACGAGCAATGGGGTGTGATGAAGTTGTGGTGTGTAACTCGGTAGAAGAGGCATGTTCACGAGCGCTCAAGGATGCGCGTGCTGAAGATGCCGTGTTAATTGCAGGATCTTTGTATTTAGTAGGTAGTGCGCGGACCTATTTACGGCGTAACCTGTAGTCCGTGAGCAACAGAACCCTCGTCCTCCTTAAGCCAGATGCAGTTGAGCGCCAGTTAGTCGGCAGCATCGTTTCCCGTTTTGAGACCAAAGGCCTCAAGATCGTCGCCATGGAATTGCGCACACTTGATGCCGCAATTTTGGAGCGCCACTATGAGGAACACAAGGGCAAGGGTTTCTATGCCGAGCTCGTTTCGTTCATGTCACGCGGTCCAGTTGTTGCCATGGTGGTCGAAGGCCCAGAAGACACGTGGGAAATCTTGCGCAATATGATGGGCGCAACAAACCCACGTAACGCAGCACCAGGAACGATTCGCGGTGATTACGGCACATTGTTTACCGAAAACCTCATTCACGGAAGTGACTCTGCAGCATCTGCAGCCCGTGAAATTGGTATCTTTTTCCCAAACCTGTAGGCGTTAGGCGCACGTCGCCTGCTGAGGAGACCTAATACATGGCTGGTGGAGGCTCACTTTCGTTGGGGCGTGATATCGCCATCGACCTGGGAACCGCAAACACGTTGGTGTACGTCAAAGGTGAGGGCGTTGTACTCAACGAGCCAAGCACTGCGGCAGTTGATAGTCGCACAGGACAGTTAGTTGCTGTTGGATTTGAAGCCAAACGGATGTGGGGTCGTGCTCCACAAAACATTCGACTTGTCCGCCCACTTAAAGATGGTGTCATTGCCGATTTTGATGTGTGCGAGAAAATGTTGCGCTTTTTCATTCAGAAAGTTCACACCAGTAAGTGGAATAAGCCGCGAATGATTATTTGTGTGCCCTCGGAAATTACGGGCGTAGAAAAGCGGGCAGTACAAGATGCCGCAGAGTTTGCTGGTGCGCGTCGGCCGGTCTACATCATTGAAGAACCGATGGCTGCGGCAATTGGTGCGGGTCTTCCCGTTCACCTTCCAAGTGCAAACTTGATTGTTGACATTGGTGGTGGAACCACCGAAGTTGCTGTTATCTCGATGGGTGGCATCGTGACTGCACATTCAGCTCGTGTTGCTGGTGATGAATTGAATGATGCAATCGTTTCCATGTTTCGCAAAGAGTTCTCACTGGAAATTGGCGAGAACACTGCTGAAGAAGTGAAGTTGCAACTTGGTTCCGCATGGCCATTGGCTGAAGAACTCACGGCAGATGTTGGAGGTCGCGATGTGACATCTGGACTGCCACGTACGCAGGTGATTACGAGCGAAGACGTTCGTGCTGCACTCGATGAATCGGTTGGAACAATTGTTGCCGCAATCAAAACAACTCTTGAACGTACGCCACCAGAACTAGCGGCCGACATTATTGGTCATGGCCTCGTGCTTTCGGGTGGCGGTGCATTGTTGGCCGGATTGTGCGAGCGCGTCACCTATGAAACTGGGATTCATGCGTACTTGGCGCCAGAGCCGCTGTACTCGGTGGTGCTTGGATGCGGTTTGACATTGGACAACATTGAAGCGATGAAGGGTCTGACAACACAGACCTCATTCGACTAGGTCGTATAGGTACACGATTGTGTCCGCGATTTCGGCAAAACGTAAACGAGCAATCGCGCTACTTTCGCTGACCTCCATCATTTTCATCACCCTTGATCTGCAAGGAAGTGCATCAACTTCTGTGTTGCGTGGCACGTTTGGCGTGTTCTTCCGACCGATTGAGGGTGTAACGCGTGTGATCACCCGACCTGTCAGCAATGCATGGCATGGCATTACTCACTACAACGAGGTGACAAAGGAGAACGATTTGCTACGCGAAAAGATCGCTCAGCAAGAAGGTGCTGCAGTTGCCGCAGCCGCATCGGTTCGCTTATCGCAGGAACTGTTGGCGCTCAATGGATTGCCAACGCTTGCAGGAATTAACTCGGTGAGTGCGCAGGTTATTGGTGATTCACCATCT
>JAPOKO010000030.1 GCA_029977615.1 bacterium | reverse complement strand
ATGGCCAGTGCATTGCGTACAACAAACCAAGCGATTCAACCGTGCGGTCGTGCAAGTAGTTCTTGTTGCTTTGGAACGGCATAACACGACGAACATCAACGTCCCACAAATCCATTGGCGGACGACCATCAACAATCCAGTCGGCAAGAACTTTGCCTGCACCACCTGATGACTGAATACCAATGGAGTTAAATCCTGCGGCAACATACAAACCTTTGACTTCTGGTTGTTCACCGAGCAAGTAACGATCGTCTGGTGTGAATGACTCTGGTCCGTTGAAGAACAATCGAATTCCAACTTTTTCAAGCAGATCCATTCGATGTGTTGCGTTCTCAATAAGTGGCGCGATGTGTTCGAAGTCTTCAGGCAACGAAGTGAAGGAGAACTCTTCTGAAATTCCCTTCATGCCCCATGGCTTGGCAACTGGTTCGAACCAACCGACCAACAATTTGCCTGCATCTTCCTTGAAGTAACCCGAACCGTCTTGGTCGCGAAGCACCGGCATAGTTGGAGAAATTCCCTCTACAGCTTCGGTAACGATGTAGAAGTGCTCGGCTGCATGCAATGGAACTGTTGCTCCAACTTGGCCACCAAGTTCGCGCGCCCACATACCTGCAGCGTTAACCACTGCCTCTGCGCGAATGATTTGTCCTTCAACTTCTACACCAACTGCGCGACCGTTTTCGACAACGATGCGATCTACTTTTACGTTTTCAACAATGCGCACTCCGTGAGCACGGGCGCCTTTTGCAAGAGCTTGCGTTACGTCGATTGGATTCACTACTCCGTCGCCAGGCAAGTGCACTGCACCGACCAAGTCGTCTACGCGAGCAAGTGGAACAAGTTCCTTCACGTCTGCAGGAGTGATGATGTTCACCGGCAAACCAAATACTCGCGCCATTGACGCGCCGCGCTTCAATTCTTCGAATCGCTCTTCATTTGTTGCAATAGCGACTGAACCGCGTTGTTGGAAACCAGTTGCTTGCCCAGTTTCTTCTTCAAGCGTGGCGAACAAATTTGTGGTGTACTGCGCAAGACGCGTGAGGTTTTGCGTTGCGCGCAACTGTCCAACAAGACCTGCTGCGTGCCAGGTGGTTCCTGAAGTGAGCTGCTTACGTTCAAGGAGCAGCACATCGGTTTCACCACGCTTGGCGAGGTGATAGGCAATGCTGCAACCAACAATCCCGCCGCCGACGATGACCACCTTGGCGTTACTTGGCAGATTTGACACGGAAACTCCTCTGGCGGACTGGCACAAATTGGCATCGAATAATTGCTTGTCTAGTATGTCACGGCGAGATATATCACGCACTGGCCGGCCCGAACTCGGGCCTGATCTGACGAAATCGGGGACATATATATGAGTGAGCGCGCACGGATTGTCATTATCGGCGGCGGCATTGCGGGCGTGAGCGCCCTGTACCACCTAGCAAAGATGGGTTGCACCGACGTGCTGCTACTTGAGCGCGACGAGTTGACTGAAGGTTCCACCTGGCACGCTGCCGGCAACGTACCGACCTACTCGGGCAGCTGGAGCATCATGAAGGTGCAAAAGTACACCGCCGAGTTGTATACCGAACTCGCCAAAGACCCTGACTTCCCCATCAACTACCACGTCACTGGTTCAGTGCGTCTTGCACACAGCGAAGAGCGCATGGCTGAGTTCAAGCATGTGAAGTCAATGGCTCGCGCAAACGGAATGGAATACGACGTACTTACACCTTCTGAATTGCAAAAGATTTATCCTTTCGTCGAAACTCATGACCTTGTCGGTGCATTGTGGGACCCACTAGATGGCGACATTGACCCATCGCAAGTAACGCAAGCACTTGCTCGCGCTGCACGCGCAATGGGCGCACAAATTCGTCGCCACGAACGCGTTACTGGTCTTGAGCAAAAGCCAAACCATGAGTGGATCGTCACCACAGACAAAGCAACCATCGAATGTGAAATGGTGTTGAACGCCGCTGGCTATCGCGCAGGCGAAGTGATGGCACTTATTGGTCGCCACCTGCCAATCATGACCATGGCTCACCAGTACCTCGTGACGGAAGAAATTCCAGAACTTGCAGCACTTGCTAAGCCACTTCCATTGCTGCGCGACCCAGATACGTCGTACTACTTGCGACAGGAGCGTCACAGTTACATTCTCGGACCATACGAGTGGCAGTCAACTGCAATGTGGCTTGATGGAATTCCAGATGACTTCGCAGGAAAGTTGTGGCCAGCGGAACTTGAGCGTTTGGAACCGCAAATTCTTGATGCCGGTGAACGTGTGCCATTAATTGCAGAAGCAGGAATTGCGCGTGTTGTAAACGGACCAATTCCGTATGCTCCAGACGGCAACCCGTACCTTGGACCAGAACGTGGTCTTCGCAACTTCTTCCACTGCAACACATTTAGTTTCGGAATCGCTCAAGGTGGCGGTGCAGGTAAAGCAATTGCTGAGTGGATGTTGAATGGTCGTCCAGAGTTCGACATTTGGGGAATCGATCGACGTCGTTTCAAGGAGTACGCAACAACGCAGTACACCATTGACCGTGCGCTTGAGGTGTATCAAAACGAATATGCAATGGGCTTCCCGTTCGAAGAGCGTCCTGCAGGCCGTCCTTCATATATGTCACCGTTGTACGACAAATTGAAGGCAAAAGGCGCAGCATTTGGTGCTCGCGGTGGTTGGGAACGTCCAACATATTTCGACCCGAAGGGCGAAGTCACCGATCACACCTTGTCGTTCTTCCGCAAAAACGGATGGCGCAAGGTTGTTGCTGAAGAATGTCATGCAGCACGCAACTCGGTTGCACTGCTCGACCTTCCAGGTTTCACCAAAATTGAAGTTTCGGGCCCTGGCGCATTTGCCTTCCTCGACAACCTCATTTGCACCAAGTTGCCAAAGGTTGGCCGTTTGAGCCTCAGCTACGCACTCTTGCCAGACGGCAAGTTGCTCAGCGAACTCACGGTTGCCCGCTTGGCAGAAGACAAGTTCTACCTTGTTGGCGCAGCAAGCTCGGAGTGGCACGACCTCGACGTTTTGGAAATGGCAATGCCAACAGATGGCAGTGTGACCATTAAGAACGTCACCAAGGATTACGGCTCACTCATCTTGGTAGGACCTCAAGCACGCGAAGTGCTCTCCAAGGTCACCACTACTTCGCTAGAGAATGCTGACTTCCCATGGCTGTCACACAAGTTGATTGAAACCTCAGTTGGCACAGTGCTTGCTCTGCGCGTGAACTATGTGGGTGAACTTGGTTGGGAATTGCACGCAGCAAATAACCAAATGGTTGCGTTGTACGACCAAATTTGGACAGCAGGAGAAAAGCACGGCATTCGCGACATGGGTATCTACGCAGTAGACAGCCTTCGTCTCGACAAGTGCTACCGCGGCTGGAAGGGTGACCTTGAAATTGGATTCTCACCATTTGACGCTTCACTCGATCGCTTCGTTGACATGAACAAAGAGTTCGTGGGCAAAGCAGCACTCGTTGAGGAAAAGAAGAACGGTTCGAAGTACCGCTTCGTGCCAATGACACTTGACGTTGATGGCGATGCAGATGTTCCGTTCTGTGCAAGCATTTTCAGCGGCGACAAGCGTGTAGGTATTGCTACTTCAGGTGGCTGGAGCTTCACGTTAAATAAGAGCGTTGCGCTTGGCTACGTGTTTCCAGAGTTTGAAGCAGCAGGCACCAAGTTGGAAGTTGAAATCTTCGGTAAGCGCTCAGCGGTCACCGTTGGTGCAGAACCATTGTTCGACCCAAAGAACGATCGCCTTCGTTCGTAATTAGTTACTCACTTACAAAGCCGGTCCACATCTTCATGTAGTTCACGAAGGGCTCTGAAAGCCCTTCGGAACGCAACACCTCGGCTGCCACAGGCAGTGTTCGTGGTGTGAAGTGTGGATCGGCTTTTGTTTTGCTTGGGAAGTCGTGGTGCAAAATTGCGCCTCGTCCCAAAGCAGCAATATCTGCGCCTAAATCGATCACTTTCTGGGCATCCTGCGGAGTCGCAATTTTTCCAGCAACTACAAGCTTCACATTGCCTCGCGGAATTGACGTGAACAGTTCGAGCAATTGCTTGCCCGCATGCTCTGGCTCGTGCGCTTCCTTAAACACGTCCCACAGTGACATATCGATGAGATCAACTTTGCCACTGGCAACAAGCCATGCGAATACTTCGCGAATTTCATCTACCTTCATTCCAAAGCGTTCTGGCGACAAGCGCACTGCAAGTTGCAGATCGGGCCTGCACTGTTCGCGCACGCCATCCACGATGCGCATCAACACTCGTGCACGGTTTTCTAGCGAACCACCGAATTCATCGGTGCGCTTGTTGATGTCGCTGGAGAGAAACTGACAAATGATGTAGCCGTGTGCGCCGTGCAGCTCAACACCGTCGAAACCTGCCTTGTCGCAGCGGACTGCAGCTGCCACAAAGTCGGCTATGAGTTGCTCAACTTCGGCGTGTGTGAGTTCTCTGGCACCTGTTGACTCATCATCTGAAGGACACACAGGAGCCTCGCCAATCAGTTCCTTGGGCGAGCGATTACCGGCATGATGCAGCTGCACGTACGAAAGGTTTCCCGTTTCACGAATGGCATCGGCGATGCGCTTCAATCCAGCAACGTGCTCCTCGCCAAAACAACCCAGTTGACCAGGAAAGCCCTGCCCTATTCGCTGGACATGAGAGGCACACGTCATGGTGAGTCCGAACCCACCTTGTGCACGCATGGTCAGCCAAGTGAATTCTTCGTCAGACAACGTTCCATCAACATTGCTTTGCTGATTAGTTAAGGGTGACAACATGAACCGGTTTGGCAATACTGGACCATGCATGAACTGAATCGGATCAAAAAGGGAGGTCATAGCGATAGAGGCTACTGAGCGAAAATAAACGCAATTGGTAGGGCTGCACTAATCAGCGCTGCCATTCCTACAGCGAACTGAGATATTTTCCCACTGGTGTGATCGCCCAGTACATGCTTGCGACGCGAGAGCAGCAGAATCATGACAATGAGTGGCGGTGCCGCAAGCCCGTTTAACACTGCAGACAAATACAACGCACGAACCGGATTGAGTCCGATGAAATTCATCGCTAAGCCGAGCAACATGGAACCAAGAATGACGAAGTAGAAACCTTTAGCTTGCGACATTTTTAAACTCAGTCCTTCACGCCAGCCAAGCGCTTCAGAAATCGCGTACGACGATGCACCAGCCAATACTGGTACTGCTAGTAATCCTGTTCCCACTATTCCAAGCGCAAACAACACTTTTGCTGATGAACCGGCAAGTGGCTCTAAAGCACGCGCCGCATCTTCCGCAGTTCCAATATTGACAATTCCATTTTCATGAAGTGTTGCGGCAGAGGTGACCATGATGGCGAACATCACAAATACACCAGAAAACATTCCCGCTGTAACGTCGCCACGCATTGACCGCAAATGCGTTTTTATGTGCTGAGGTGAATCACCCGGCTGCACTGGCCCTTCCTCAACTTCTTCACTCGTTTGCCAGAAAAAAAGGTAGGGAGAAATAGTGGTACCGAAAACGGCAATGACTGCAGCAATTTCTGCACGCTTAAAGCTGAAAGATGGAACAAGCAAATTGCGCAACACATCGTGCCAACTGACGTTCACAATAAACAGCACCAACACATATGAAAGTATTGAAAGGCATAGCCAGCGCAACACTTTTGAATACTGCCGATACGGAATAGCAATCTCAAGAAAGGCCATCGCGCTGGCGAACGCGACAACTAAGACGATTTGTGGAATGGGCACGAGCAGTCGAGTGGCAGCTGCCATCGACCCTAAATCGGCCCCAATATTGAACGAATTCGCCCCCACCACGAGGGTGAGCGCAAGGTAGAGGACCCATTTCGGAAACTCTTGTTTAATGAGAACAGCAAGTCCTTTTCCTGAAAAAAGCCCCAGGCGGGCTGTGGCTTCTTGAACTGCAATGGCCATCGGCAGTGCTGCAACCGCAGTCCACAGGAAACGAAACCCAAATGCCGCACCGACTTGCGAATACGTACCTATTCCAGAAGGGTCATCATCGGCAGCACCGGTAATGAGGCCCGGCCCAACCCGCTGAAAATACCCGCGACCCCCAAAACGACTTCGGTGCGGATGGTGGGTCTTTGTCACGCTTTAGTTCTACTCCACAAGAGGCGACCAAAAGTGCCCTAAAAACGGGCACTATCCACTACCGAGCCACACAATTGCTATACATTTTCGGTTATGAAAAAACGTGACCTCATCCAAGCAGTAGCACTTCACACTGGCGTAGACAAGAAGACGGCAACGTCGACTGTCGAAGGAACGATCGACGTAATCCTGGCAACTGTTGCCAAGGGTGAAATCGTGAACATCTCGGGCTTTGCAAAGTTCGCCAAGATCAAGCGTCCAGCACGCCAAGGTCGTAACCCGGCCACTGGTGAGACGATCCAGATCAAGGCAAAGACAGTTGCAAAGATCACCGCACTTAAGGGCTTCAAGGACATCGCACTTGGTGTTTCTCCAGCTCCGAAGTTGAACACAAAGCCAGCGGCGCCGGTTGCAAAACCAGCTCCTAAGAAGGCTGCAGCTCCTAAGAAGCCAGCACCGAAAAAGGCTGCTCCTAAGAAAGTTGTAAAAAAGAAGAAGAAGTAATTCTCTTTTTTAAGTGAAGTTGAAAGACCCGCCCGAAAAGGCGGGTCTTTTGTATTTCAGGAACACTTGGCCGAATTGCTAAGTACGAACTCAAGGTGGTGATTGATGAGACCTTCGGTCGCATTTTGCTCATCCCGTAAGGCAATAATGGCGAGGTGACTTACCTCGAAATAGACCGCGCCAACATTCGACACTTTCGGATGCACACCACTGAACCTGTTGAACTTGCTCCTGGTGAGGTGCGTTTAACGGTTGATCGAATTGCACTTACTTCGAACAACATCAGTTATGCCCTCAGTGGCGACTTCTTGGATTATTGGGGATTCTTCCCTGCCGAAGCCGGCTGGGGCAGGTTGCCTGCAATGGGATACGGAATTGTGAGCGAATCGGCAAACCCAGACATTGCAGTGGGAGGAAGGTATTTCGGTTTCTTTCCCGTTGGTAGAGAACACATTGTGCAAGCGCAGTCTTCCAGTGGCGGATTTATTGATGCAGGAACGCATCGAGAAAAACACGCCATGGCATATCGCGCCTTTGACCGGGTAGCGGACATAGTAGGTGAAAACGACAACGCCGTACTCATATTCCGTGGACTGTTCATGACTTCGTTTCTTGCAGAAGACTTTTTACATGAGCAGAACTTTTTTGACGCTGCACAAGTGCTGATCACCAGTGCATCCAGCAAAACCTCAATCGCTCTCGCCCATTGTTTGCGGGCTCATTCCACAATGCGCGTCGTCGGGCTTACCTCGGACGCAAACGTTGACTTTGTAAACAGCGTGGGCGAATACCACGACGTTGTCACCTATAGCGATATCACTTCGCTTGATCCCGCAATTCAAACGGTGATCGTTGACATGGCAGGAAATCCCGAGATTGTCTCTTCTGTTCACACGCACTTTGGTGAGTCAATGAAGTATTCCTGCAGCATTGGCGCAACGCACTGGGATCAAACCGGTCACCGTGTGGATACACCGGGGCCAAAACCACAGTTCTTCTTTGCCCCGAGCCAAATTTCCAAGCGCAGTAAAGAATGGGGCCGCGAGGAACTCAACAATCGACTCGAATCTGCACTCAACACATTTATTGAAGGTTCAAAACAGTGGCTACGCATTGAGCACCTGCACGGTGCAGATTCAGTGAGCGATACTTACTCGCAACTCGTTGCCGGAAAAATGTCGCCTGAAGTCGGCAACATCTTGTCGTTTTAGTTCCTAATACGGCAAGGTGTACGTATTTTCGAATTCGTCTTGCACCACCGTGGCCAGTGTTGCGCTGGTATCTATGACTAACTCGCTATCCAGGACTCGACTTCGGTACATCCAACCTGCTGGAAGCGCAAGACGATCACCCAAGGTTGCCAACGAATCTTCGGTCATACCTGGGTCAACACCTATGCAACGCGCCTGCATGACAAAGGGACGACCATCGGGGTCGACTAATTCATAAATAGGCTTCCCCGCATCCCAAAAGAACACTGCGCCACGATTTACATTGCGCACCACATAAGCACCGGCTGCAAAATCTGCACCCAATGGAATCGTCGCAATGCGTCGCATTTGAATGCCGTTGAATTCTTTAAACACTGGGTCTACCACAGCAACCTTTGAACCCAATCCATCAAGTAACCAGTAACGCGGACCATTTAACTTTGCAAACACAGCACCCATGTCTTTTGCAATGGTGTCGGCGTCAAGCTTTTCCCATAATTCTTGCGGGCAATCGTTCAACATTTGTGTGCCATACACCTCGGCCTCAAGTCCAGTGTCTCGCAAAAACACCGCGAGCACTTCGCCGTATCGAACACCACGCATGCCATCAATTAGTCGTTGAGGAGTTAATTCAGCCATGCAATAACTCTAGTTCGTTTAGTAAATACCAATACTCCTAGGCTCGCTATATGAATTACGAAGAAATCGCGCAGGCCCGTCGAAGTATCCGCGGATACAAATCTGATCCCATTCCTCGTGAGATTCTTGAAGAAATCATTCACATTGCCAAACAAGCGCCATCGTCAATGAACACTCAGCCTTGGCATTTTCATGTGCTGACTGGCGAGCCACTTGAACGAATTCGCAAAGGGAACACCGAAAAGATGATTGCTGGCTCTTCTGTCGATCGTGAGATCAAGTTGAATCACGGATACGAAGGTCCGCATCGCGAAAGGCAAGTTGAGATAGCCGTTCAACTATTTGAAGCAATGGGAATTGCACGCGACGATAAAGAGCGACGTATGGACTGGGTCATGCGTGGCTTTCGACAATTTGATGCACCTGTTTCCATTGTGATCACGGTTGACAAAGCACTCGCTGATGACACCATTGCCCACTTTGATTGCGGTGCTGCAACCTATGGTCTTGTGCTCGCGGCGTGGGCCAAGGGAATCGGTTCAGTGATCAATGGCCAAGGAATCATGCAGTCCTCTGTGGTGCGAGAAAATGCCAACATTCCCGAAGATCAAGTGATCATGACGTGTGTAGCCATGGGCTACCCCGACCATTCATTTGTGGCGAATGATGTGAAATCCCGTCGCTCGCCAAACGACAAGGTTGCCTCATTTATTGGTTTTGACTAATCACCGCAACGCCTGACTGCTGCGTGCAACACTTGAACATGAGTCGAAGTCTTGTCGGAGTACTTGGGACAATTATTGTTGCTGTCTACGTAATTGGCTCTGGGCGCTGGGTTGCCACCGATGCTGAGTGGTATCGCTCTCTTACTCGCCCCGCTTGGCAACCACCGAACGGTGTATTTGGAATTATCTGGCCGTATAACTTTGGGATGCTTATCGTTGCAACTTGGATGGTTGCTGATCGTCTCTCAGGCATCAATCATGTGGTTTGGTTGTTATCGCTTACATTGAGCGTGACTGCTACACTTACTTGGGCTTGGCTGTTCTATGTACCGCACTCAATTCTTGCGTCTGGGTTTGCACTCGTATTTGCGACAATATTGACAATTCCACTTCTTGTCATCGCATTTCGAGTGTCCCCCGCGCTGGGCTTTGCTTTTCTGCCCTACCAACTCTGGTTGGCAATCGCTACTTCGCTTGCCTTTGGCTACGCCGCGTTGGTGACTCCTGGCCCGTAGAAATAGGTACTCTTAGCGCATGACTCAAACCCAATTACCAGTTTCTGGAATGACATGCGGACACTGTGTGCGCCACGTAACTGAAGCGATCTCCAAAGTTGCTGGTGTAAACAGCGTCAATGTGAAACTGGCTGAGGGAATTGCCGAAATTGAATCCGACTCGGCACTTGACCTACAAGCTGTGAAAGATGCAGTTGTTGCCGCAGGTTATTCCGCTTAATTACCCAACCAAATCAGTGCCCCCGGCATGAATCGAACATGCGACCTGCGGTTTAGGAAACCGTCGCTCTATCCACTGAGCTACGGGGGCCTCGCCGTACAAGGTTACTAACCCCTTTTGAGCGGTAGTCAGTCAACTTCCAAATTCATGGTTTGACGCAATGCCTCTCCATCAATATCAACGCTGAGCCACAAAGGGTGTTCCTCAAGCGCGGCTTCTACATCTGTCGTTGCAAAAATAAGAGACCCTGCCTCAGCAACTTCTTTCAGAAACTCTGCGTGAAGTGAATAGCTAAACACCACCGCAAACATTGCCTGCACCGGTTTTGTTAGTTGCACTCCAACCACAATCGCGTCATCTTGACGAATCGCATGAGTGCTCACATCCCCAATTCCCTCAATTGCATGCACTCGAGCAAGGTCGGCAACCTCTGGTGACTTTGACACATCAATGGTGACCGTAGGTAGCCACATATTTTCATCACTTAAGGTGCGACCAATTTCTTGGGCTACGAACAAAGGCACACTCACACACTCTCCAATTACGATTATTGACAGTCATGATCTTTCAATTCTGGGGTGCTACATCTGAAGAGATTCATGGTTCAGTTGTCGGCGACAACTTATGTCGTGACGCAACGCTAATTGCAACACGATCCATCACCATAAGTGCGCCACCAGAGGATGTGTTTCCATGGATTCGGCAAATGGGCTTTGGGCGAGCCGGTTGGTATAGCTACGACTGGATCGACAATCTTGGTCGCAAGAGTGCCAACAGAGTGCTTAAAGAATGGCAGTCAGTTGAAGCAGGAGACAAAATACCCGCTGGTCCAATTTCATTCACTGCGGCCATAGTTGATGCACCTCGACACTTTGTGCTCGAAATTCTGTCCTTAGGCAAGAAGTCTCCAAGACTTCACTTCACACTTGCCTACGAGTTGCGCGACGACCCTCAGGGAACACGTTTAGTGACGCGAATGCGCTCACATATCACACTTCCATTTGGATCATTAATTGAACGATTCATCCTCGGCCCAGGTGATGGAATCATGCTGCGACAACAACTACTCACAATCAACAAGCACGCCTCGCACTCGGACAAAGTCCGGCGGTAATCTCAATGTCAATGAAACATAGCGACATTCGCGTTGGTCTCCTTGCGTATGGCGCAATTGGACACGAGCACAACCTTGCAGTTCAAAACACCAATGGTCTTGAATTATCGGCTGTATGCGACACAAATCCAGAACGTGTTGCTGCCGCCCTCGCCCTGGCGCCACGGGCAACTGCATTTAGTGATGCAACCAAGATGCTCGATTCTGGCCAGCTTGATCTCGTCGTCATTTCAACTCCCCCAAATAGCCATTTTCAGTGGGCAAAAGAATCGCTGTTGCGTGGCATTCACGTTGTGCTTGAAAAGCCAATGGCGCTTACGGCAGAACAATGCGATGAGTTAATGGAGATTGCTTCAACCAAGAAACGCATGCTGGTGGTGTATCAAAACCGCCGGTTCGACGATGACTTTGTCACACTTCGCCAGATCATTCGTTCAGGCGAAATTGGCGATGTCTACCACTACGACAGTTTTGTTGGCGGATATTCACGACCATGCGATTACTGGCACTCAAACGCCGAAGTGTCTGGCGGTGCAATTTTCGATTGGGGAAGTCATTTCCTCGACCAAATTCTGAACATCATTCCAGACGATGTGGCTCATGTGAGTGGACAAAACCACAAGCGCATATGGACCCATGCAACGAACGCCGATCATGCACATGTCACGGTCACCTTCACCACTGGCAAGCAAGCAACGTTTGTTCATTCCGATCTTGCTGCAGCACGCAAGCCGAAGTTCTACATTTTGGGCACCAAGGGAGCAATCATTGGCAATTGGGACCCTGCAGGCGAACCAGCAGTTGCCGACTTGCCCGCAATTCTCACCGTGCATCACACCGATGGCACGTCACATGTTGCGCCACTGCAACCTCTCGCACCACACGAATTTCATCGCTCCATCGTTGAGTACATCAACAATGGAACTCCCATGGAAGTAAACGCATTGCAATCTCGCAATGTTGTGGCAATTATGCAAGCTGCCGAACAATCGGCCCTTCACAATGCCATGCCTGTTGTGCCAGTACTTCGGCGGTCATAGATAGTGGCGGTGAACTGGGGCTTTTTAGGCGCTGGTTACGTTGCCAGCAGAGGGCTCGCTCCAGCCGTTCACGCATCCCGCGGAGCACATTTGTATGCCGTCGCCAGCCGCGATGAAGCGCGGTCGGCAACTCTTGAACCAGAGCGAGTACATGCAACATATAGCGACCTCTTGGCTGATGAGCGCGTAGATGCGGTGTACATCAGCCTGTCGAACAGCCAACATCGTGGATGGGTGACGAAGGCACTAGAAGCAGGCAAGCATGTGTTGTGCGAAAAACCTCTTGGGTTGAACGCGCAAGAGACTGAAGAGATGTTCGCAGCCGCCTCTCGAAATGGTCGGCTTCTAGTTGAAGCAGTAT
>JAPOKO010000002.1:113929-120814 GCA_029977615.1 bacterium | reverse complement strand
ATTGTGAAGAACGCCAGAGGCGCAGTGACACAGGCTATCTCAACGTGAGAATCGGCTGGTGCGTTCTGGCCCCTTGACACGCATGCTCCCCCTGGTCACTCCCAGCTGGTGACTGATCTGTTCGCGCTTCCACACCTCACGACAAATCTCAATGTATTCCTTGGTGCGTTGCAACGGCTTTTCGTACGGCATGCCGTGGAATCCTTCAATCACCTGTGCACCCGATGCACCAAGACCAAGAACAAAGCGACCGTTACTGACGTAGTCGCAACCCGCTGCAGTCATGGCAACAAGTGCTGGCGTGCGGGAATACACGTTGATAATGCCCGTGCCAATTTCCAACTTGTTGGTTACCGCAGCAAGGTAACCAATTTGTGAAATGGAGTCGTACGAGTACGCCTCTGCTACCCACACCATGTCGAGACCAACTTTTTCAAGCTCAACAACTTGCTTTGCCGATGACTGAAAGTCGGAGATGTAGTTGATCATCATGGAAAGTTTCATGATGACGAGACTAGATGGGGCTTAGTTAACTTTGCGAGTTCGACCTTCCCAGTACGGAGCACGCAAGTCTTTCTTCAGGATCTTTCCGCTTGGGTTACGCGGCAAGGCGTCAATCCACGTGACCGATTTTGGACACTTGAACCCTGCAAGGCGTTCCTTGGCAAAGGAAATGATGTCTTCTTCGGTGACCGGAACATCGGGTTTGCGGACCACGATGGCCATTGGCACTTCGCCCCATTTCTCGTCGGGCACTCCAATAACCGCCACGTCGGCAATTGCAGGGTGACCCATGAGTGCGTTTTCGACTTCAGCTGGATACACGTTTTCGCCGCCCGAGACGACCATGTCTTTCACACGATCGAAAATGTATACATACCCATCTTCGTCCTGATAGGCAGCGTCACCAGTTTTGAACCAGCCATCTGAAGTAATGGACTTCGCTGTTTCTTCTGGCATGTTCCAGTAGCCCTTCATGATTTGGCCACCCTTCACCCAAATTTCGCCAACATCACCCGTGGGAACATCGTTTCCTGTTTCGGAATTAACAATACGAAGTTGCATTCCAGGAACGATTTTTCCGCATGAACGAAGCAGCTTGCGCTTTGGCCCTGTGAGGTCGTGATCTTCTGGCATGAGGATGGTGGTTGCACCAGTTGTTTCGGTGAGGCCATACACCTGCATGAAGTTGGTCTTAAACGTATTGATTGATGCAGACAGAACTTCTTCTGAAATTGGCGATGCACCATAAGCAATAAGTTCGAGACTGGTGTAGTCGGCCTTATCAACATCGGGAACCATAAGCATGAACTGCAACAACACCGGCACCAAGAAGCCGTGCGTAATGCGATGCTTGCCAATGAGCGTCACAATCTCGGCCGGGTTGACATCGCGGATGATGACCGACTTTGCGCCAAGAGCCATACCAGCAGTAGCCCAACCACCACCACCAATGTGGAACAGCGGCATAGCCACCAAGTTCACGGTGCGATCGGTGAACTTCCAAATCTCTGCTGCGAATGGAATGAGCGCAAAGAAGTTGTTATTCGTAAGCATGACGCCCTTAGGACGACCCGTTGTACCACTTGAGTACAACTGAAACGCCACATCTTCAGGAGCCGACTCGGTGCCCGGATCGGTTTTTGCGCCGCTTTTGGAGAATTCGTCGTATGAAGGGAATTTGCTGTGCCCACCAATAACCACGATGGTCTTTGCATTAGGAATGTCGCCCGCAATGGCGTCGAGAATTGGCACGAAATCTGGCCCAACAATGAGCACTTTGGCCTGTGAGTCATTGACGATATAGGCAACTTCTGGCGCAGCTAGTCGCCAGTTGATATCGACGCTTACTGCATTCAACAAACCACATGCATAAAACACTTCAAAGTGGTCGATGCCGTTCTTATCAAGAAACGCAACGCGATCTTGTGGTCCGACTCCCGCTGTCTTCAATGCATTGGCAACCATGCACGAACGCTCGTACAACTGGCCCCACGTTTGTGTGCGATCACCCTGAATTAGCGCAATGTTTGTTGGCTGGTTTGCTGCGTGTGTGCGCACGATTCCTGCGATGTTTGAAATGTTGTTCCCCATCTCGCAGAAACTAGTCTTGGCTCGAAACCAATACAAGAGCGGGGTCGCAAATATATGAGCACAGCAGAACTTGGATACGACGGAAAAGTAGCCATCATTACGGGTGCAGGTGGTGGACTTGGACGCCAACATGCCCTACTCATGGCTTCGCGCGGGGCGCTTGTGGTAGTCAACGACTTAGGTGGCGCAGTTGATGGAAGCGGCAGCGATAAAGGCGCCGCTCAAAAAGTGGTGGACGAAATTGTGGCACTTGGAGGCGAGGCCGTAGCCGACACCAACAGCGTGTCTACCCCAGAAGGCGGAGCCGCAATTGTTGCTGGTGCAGTGAAAGCCTTTGGTCGCGTCGACATCGTCATTAACAACGCAGGAATTTTGCGCGACAAAAGCTTCCACAACATGGACCCCTCACTGATGAACCCTGTGTTTGACGTGCACCTAAAAGGTGCATTCCACGTAACGCAGCCAGCATTCGTGTTGATGCGCGAACAGGGATACGGACGCATCGTTTCCACATCGTCGGCAGCAGGAATTTTCGGCAACTTTGGTCAGGCAAATTATGGCGCTGCAAAAATGGGACTCGTTGGCTTTACTCGCGTGCTTGCAGTTGAAGGCGCAAAGTACAACATCAAGGCAAACGCCATTGCCCCACTTGCTCTTACTCGTATGACCGAAGCGTTGTTCAGCGGTGCGATGGCCGAGAAATTATTGCCAGAAAAGATTTCGCCAATCGTTGCGTACCTTGCACACGAAGACTGCCCTGTAAGTGGCGAGGTGTACAGCGTTGGTGGTGGCCGTGTTGCACGCGTGTTCATTGCCGAAACCGAGGGTTACCACAACCCAAACCTCACCATGGAAGATGTGCGCGACAACTTTGCACAAATTCGAAGCGAAGAGAATTACAAAGTTCCTGCCAATATCGGTGAAGAAACATCGATGTTCCTTCCTTACTTGAAGTAACTCGCAAACAACGCTGTGAACACCATTCACGTTTCATCAAGCGATGGCGTGGATGTTCCCGTGTACGACTACGCACCAGGGTCAACCCTTGGCAGCGTGTTGTTTTCGCATGCAACCGGGTTTCATGGTCGTTGCTTTAACAGCACCGCAGCACTGCTTGCAGACAGCGCGCATTGTTATTCGTTTGACTACCGCGGTTACGGAGACGCAACACTGCCCCACGACTGGAAAGTGACGTGGAGTGGTTACGGCGATGACGCACAAACCGTTGCACAACACGTTGCGAACCAAAGCGGGCCTTCAATTGCGCTTGGACACAGCATGGGGGGTGCGGCACTAGTGATGGCTGCATTGCGCAAGCCCGAATTGTTTCGCGCGCTGGTGTTGTTTGAGCCCATCATTTTTCCGCCGATTGTTCGGGAAAAAGGAGACGCAGGCGGACCAAGCCCACTTTCCGAAGGTGCGCGCAGAAGACGATCCACCTTTGCCTCATTTGACGAAGCAATTGCCAACTACTCCTCTAAACCCCCGCTAAATGTTTTCCAACCAGAGGTATTGAACGACTACGTCCGATTTGGATTCAACAGCAATGCAGACTCAACCGTGACGCTGAAGTGCAATCCCGAACATGAAGCACGAACCTACGAGTCGGGTGCGTTACATGAGACATGGAACGACTTGGCAAAACTGCGCATGCCCGTGTGGGTAGTTTCTGGCCAAATGATTCCGATGTCACCTGCCGCGTTTGCCAAACCACTTGCTGATGCAATTCCGGGAAGCACCTTTGTGCAATGGGACGACCTTGGTCACTTTGGACCAATGCAGGACCCGCAGCGCATCGCGCAACTGATTGCGTCCATCAGCAGGTCGTTACACCCGTAAGTAGACTGTGGTTATGGCGTCAGCTAAACGCGAACTCAGCAATATGAGCCTTACGGTCAGCAAAACCTCGCTCCATGACCAGCAAGATGAAATTTCTTATTGGTTAGGCGTCTCGCCAGCAGAACGAATTGCGGCTGTAGAAGTATTGCGTAAACGCGTGTTTGGAGGTGCTGATGGAACTCGACAAGGACTTCAACGAGTTTGTCGCATTATTCCTCGAACATAACGTTCGATTTCTCATCGTTGGCGGCTATGCCCTTGCCGCACATGGTCTTCCCCGAGCAACCGGCGATCTAGACGCATGGGTATGGGTGAATCCAGAAAACGCTCAAAATATTTTGCGGGCATTGAACGCGTTTGGTTTTCAAAATCTTTCACTGTCTGAAAGCGATTTCTCAAAAGAAGACTCAATTATTCAGCTTGGATATCCGCCATTTCGTATCGACATTTTGACTTCCATTGATGGCGTTGCATTTGACCACGCATGGGAGAGACGAATTGTGGTTGAGCTCGATGGAATGAATGTTCCTTTCATCGGACGCGATGATCTCATTACAAATAAAAAAGCAGCAGGTCGCCCGCAAGACATTGCTGATGTTTCCCGACTTACCTCTGAAGACAAATAGAAACGACACTGACATGACCGCATGGCCCATTCCCGAAGCGCTTTCACCATCCAGCACCAGCACATTTCAAAATTGTCCGTTGCAGTTTCGCTTTCAAAACATTCAGAACCTCCTACAGCCACCAAGTTTTGCTGCCGTAAAAGGCAACGTGGTGCACCGCGCACTCGAACTGCTATTTGGTTTAGAGCCAGAACAACGCACAGAAGAAGCAGCACTTGCGTTTGCGCAAACTGCACGCACTGAATTTGAGCCAACGTACGACATCACTGGACTGAACTTGAATGAGCCGCAACTCGACGCTTTCTGGAAAGACTGCGACTCGTTGGTGAAGAGCTACTTGCGCATGGAAGACCCAAAGAGCGTGAATGTGGTTGACCTTGAATTGTGGGTACAAGCACCAATCAATGATTTTGGGCTACGCGGATATGTTGACCGCATCGAGCGCGATACCGAAGGCAACCTCATCATTAGCGACTACAAAACCGGCAAAGCACCTCGCGAGCAAGATGTAGATGCAAAGATGCAGCAGTTGCACATGTACGCCTATATGTTGCGTGAAATGCGAGGCGAAGCACCAGCAAAGGTGAGCCTCATGTTTGTGAAGGACGGCATCCGGCACACACGTGCAGTGACCGAACAGACCATGAAGTTTGTTGTCACCAAAACCTCGGCGCTATTCAAAACCATTTCCAACGCATGCACAACTGGCAACTTTCCTACGAAGAAAAGTGCACTGTGCAACTTCTGCTCATTCAAAGATTGGTGCCCAGAGTTTGGTGGAAACCCCGACGATGCCGAAGTTGGTGCTGCGGTGAAATATCCTCGTCCTGCCGCATGACGTTTGACTCAACCGCCCGATTCGAAAAATTTGACAACAAGGTAGATGGCGCGCTCGAGCACATTCGCGACTACAAATTTGTCAAAGTAATTTTCAGCATTGCCAGCGCTGTTGGCGACTTCGGAATTTTGTGGCACATCATTGGATTGTTGCGAGCCATAGGCAGTGTTGATCGCTTTCAACAAGCTCTGGTCTTTTCTTCCATGATTGGCATCGAAAGTTTGTTGCTAAATCAAGGCATTAAGCGCTTGTTCCGTCGCAGTCGACCTACCACCACTGGTGACGAACGGTTTGCCTTGCGTACGCCACGCACCTCTAGTTTTCCTAGCGGCCACTCCTCGTCGGCTTTCTTTTCTGCCTTGGTACTCACCTATTTCTTCACCTGGCCATGGGTGGTGCTGTTCTATGTATTTGCAATGCTCATTGCCATTAGTCGCGTTGGGGTGCGCATTCACCATGCCAGCGATGTTGCAGGTGGCGCAATTGTGGGAAGCCTGATGGGCATTGTGGGCTTGGTGTTTTTAAACGCTATACATCTGTTATGACCTCGTCTCCCACGTTTGCCCTGACCTACGACTACCGCTGCCCATATGGCCGCATTGTGCACGACCATGTGGCTACTGCTCTGAAAGCGGGAGCACCATGGACCGTGAAATTCACTCCGTTTTGTTTAGGACAAGCACACGTTGAAGAAGGACAATCCGATATTTGGGATCGCCCGCAAGACGACACCGGAATTCTTGCTCTGCAAGCTTCAATCGCGGTTCGCGACACGCAGGCTGACAAGTTTTTAAACATGCATCACGCGTTGTACGAATATCGCCACACGCAAAACGGAAACTTGCGGGAGCGCGCGCCGCTCAGTGAAGTCATTGGTGAGCATGGCGTAGATGTAGACGCCATGTGGGCAGAAGTAGACAGCGGTCGCCCGCTTGCCACCATAAAAGAAGAACACACGTCATACGGGCGTACGCATTCGGTGTGGGGTGTACCGACGTTTATCGTTGGTAGCAAGGCCGTGTTTGTTCGCTTGCTTGATCGCCCAATGGGAGACGCAAAACTTGCAACAACAACAGTTGATCGCATTCTTGAAAACATTGATTGGGACGCACTGAACGAGTTCAAGCACACTTCGGTACCTCGATGAAGCACGACATGCCTCGCTTTGAAGATCGCATGAGCGATGCCGAGGCATTGATGTGGAGAGCCGAAAAAGATCCCTTTCTTACCTCCACATTTGCGAACATCACCATTCTTGATCGTGCGCCAAACTTCGATGCATTCGTTGCACGAATGGAGCGAGCATCTCGAATCATTCCGCGACTTCGCCAACGCGTACAACCAGCACCGGCTTCGCTTGGTCCACCGCGTTGGGTGACTGACACCGAATTCAACATTGCGCATCACATTCGACGTTTGGCATTACCAGCGCCCGGAACCATGCGCCAGTTGCTCGACCTAGCCACACTGTTGGTTGCCGATGCATTC
>JAPOKO010000002.1:0-113919 GCA_029977615.1 bacterium | reverse complement strand
ATAGAGTTAATGGAGAAAAAAATGTTAATCTAATGAAGGCAATTACTGGTGCTGAGGATTTTTCTTACTTTCAGGAAAAAGTTCCAGGAGTTTATTTTTTTATAGGTGGATCTAAGATAGGAGCCGACCTTTCAAAAGTTGCACCACACCATTACCGATGGTCAAGGTGGCGTAGCGCTGTCGATGCAGTTTCTTGACCTTGAGCGAGATGCGAATCCACCGCCACCACTTGACCCGTCGATGTTTAGCGAACCAGAGCCAAGCACTACATCTGCTTCCGATCTATTGAATTCGTCGTTTCAAGATGTGATGCGCGCACCGCTAGGCGCATTGCGCCAAGTTCGCGAGTTATTGCAAGACCCAACGCAATTGCCGGCACTTGGCACACAAGCCGCAGCAACAGTGCGCGGATTGCTGAATGAATTGAACAGCGTCGACCCAGCACGTTCGCCACTGTGGACGCAACGCTCACTGCAACGCCAAACAGAAACGTTGCGTGCTCCGTACCGCGCCATGATGGACGCTTCTCGTGCGCTTGGCGGCAAGTTAAACACCGCATTTCTTACTGCCGCTGCCGATGCAGCCGGCAATTACCATCGCAAACTTGGTTCGCCAGTGGAATCGTTGCGCACGAGCATGGCAATTAGCACTCGAAACGAAGACTCTGGGGCAAATGCATTCACATTGGTACGCATGTTGGTGCCAACCGGTGACATGCCCATTACCGAACGCTTCGCTGCCATTAACGAGCTTGTCAATTCGGCTCGCGAAGGTTCGAAGAACGCTCAGCTCGACACATTGGCAACAGCGTCCAGTCTGTTGCCAACATCGGTGCTCACGCGTATTGCACGCACCCAAAGCCAAACGGTCGACTTCGCCACTTCGAACGTGCGCGGCGCTGGAATACCCCTGTACATCAGTGGTGCATTGGTGCTAGAGAACTACCCACTTGGGCCGCTAGGCGGAGTTGCATTCAACCTGACCATGCTCAGTTACAACGGCAGCCTAGACATGGGTCTCAACGTTGACAGTGAAGCGGTTGCCTACCCTGTGCTGTTGAAACAATGCATTGAACAGTCAATGCAACAACTGGCAAGTTATGCGCCGAAGACTTCGGCTACATCACAAGAACAAGCACGCGGCGACAATGCGCCTAAAAAGCGACGACGCTTCAGGCTTGCGTGGTGGAAGAAGCGTTCGCAGTAAGCAACACGCGAACGTCGAGCAGAAGGTCTGCTACTTCTTCGGTTGATACCAATTCACGGTTGAGCATTTTGGCGAGCGCCTCATCGATAACGGTGAGTGCTTCGGTGATTACTGCTGCGTCGCGGGCTTCGGTCATGTCTTTGACCATACCCGACCGGTGCTACGAAGACATGACTCTGTGCATAACATCACAGCCATGGAATTACAGGGAAAAGTAACCGTCGTCACAGGTGCAGCCGGGGGAATTGGCAAGGCCCTAGCCGAACGATTTCACGCAGAGGGAGCCAGCGTGATGCTGGCCGACCGCGATGCCGCGCCTCTTGAAGCCACCGTCGCAAAGCTAAATGCCATTCGACCTAACAGCGCACTTTCCTTCGCTGCGAATTTGGGAACTGAACAAGCAAACATGGAATTGGTATGCGAAGCAATTGACAAATTTGGAAAACTTGATTTGTTTTTTGCCAATGCTGGCGTTGGTCTCGGAAGCGATTTGTCAACCAGCGAACAAGACTGGGACACCGCATTTGATATCAATTTCAATGCACATCGTTGGGCTGCAAAATACTTAGTTCCCTACTGGTTGTCGGAGGGTGGTGGATACTTCTGCAGCACCGCATCGGCCGCTGGGCTGCTTTCACAAATTGGTTCTGCTCCATACACCGTGACTAAACACGCTGCAGTTGCGTTCGCCGAGTGGCTTTCCATTACCTATGGTGGCCGCGGAATTTTGGTCAGTTGCCTATGCCCACAAGGCGTGAACACCAATATGTTGAAAGGCGCAGACAATAGCAACGATGGCCCTTCGGGCAACGTGGTTCGCGTTGCTGGTGGTGTTTTGGAACCTGAAGAAGTTGCTCAAGCATGCGTTGACACCATTCGCGCAGAATCATTTCTGGTGTTGCCACACCCAGAGGTTGCGCAATACATGGCGCTGAAAGCAACTGAACGCGATCGTTGGCTTGCCGGAATGCGCAAGCTGCAAAAACGTGTGCTTGGCGTTTAACGAAACTCTGGCAACAGCGTGGCGAGTTCGCGCCACTGCGTTGATGGCAATTCAATTAAACCTTCGGTAAGCACCTGCACCGAAACGTGTGATGCACCCGCGTCAAGATGTTCTTTGATGCGACCGCGAACCATGTCAAGTGTTCCCCACGCACAAATTGCGTCGACCAACTTGTCGCTTTGGTTTTTAATGTCGTCTTCGGTGAAGCCTTCGCGCAACAAATTGTTGGCATAGTTCGGCAAACGCGTGTATGTGCCCATGTAGCTGCGCGCAATTGCACGGGCCTTTGTTGCATCAGTTTCTAAAATGACTGCTTGTTCAGGCGCAAGTGTTGGGCCACTTCCCAAAATTTCGCGCGCAACTGCGGTGTGTTTTGGCGTTGTGAAGTATGGGTGCGCACCGTCGGCACGCTCGCCTGCCAACTTCAACATTTTTGGACCAAGCGCTGCCAACACGCGATGCAACGGAGTGGTTGGCTCTGCAGCCATAAACATTCCCTTGTCCATGACGTCTAGGTATTCGACCATTGCCGAATACGGCTTCACGTATTCAGTTTTGTGCAACGACTTCACCATATTTCCGTGACTTGCTCCAATACCCAAGAGAAAGCGATCGGGAAATGCAGATGTGAGTGTTTTTTGACCAGCCTGCATTGTTGATGCAGTGCGCGCATACATGGAAGCGATGCCTGTTCCCACAATGAGATTCTTTGTCGCTGATAACAAAATTCCGGCGTGTGCAAATGGTTCGCGGCCAACTGCTTCAGGGATCCACACTGTTTTGAAACCCAACTCTTCGAGTTCCTGCACGGCTTCACACGACTTGGCCATTGGTTGGCCATCGAGCGTCCATGTCCAAATGCCAATTTTTCCCAGATCTAAAGGTGTGGTCATGTCATTACTGTAATTCACACATCTATGCGTATGCACCGATCGAACCATCTTCTCTTGTTGTTCCTGTTCACGTACGCACTTCTGCTTTCAAGTTGTAGCAATGAATCAGTCTCCACTTCACCCAACTCGGCAACGGTGAAAAAAGTTGTCGACGGCGACACCATTGACATTGCAATACGTGGAAAAACCGAACGCGTTCGCTTAATTGGCATCAATACACCAGAAACCAAACACCCCACAAAAGGCGTGGAGTGTTTTGGTCCAGAAGCCAGCGCATATACCGAGCAGTTGTTGCCTGTAGGAACTGCGCTGCGAGTTGAGCGCGATGTTGAAGCACGCGACAAATACGGTCGATTACTGCTGTACGTGTACATCGCTAACAGCAACATATTCGTGAACCTAGATTTGGTGATGAACGGTTATGCGCGCCCCATGGTGTTCGAACCCAATACTGCCCACATGGCCGACTTTGCCCAAGCAGCCACGCAAGCAGAGTTGCGTAACGTGGGTTTATGGCAGGCCTGTCGCTAGTAGCGTTTATGCGGTGAGCACACCATCACTTTTAGAACGACTTGGCCATAGCGCCGACGCGAAGTTAGTGATCTTGAGTTGCGACGATCTTGGCGCTTTTCACGCAGCCAACGTTGGCGTGTACGACGCACTCCGCAAAGGCTCGGCAACATGCGCATCGCTGATGGTTCCTGCTCCGTGGGCAAAACACGCCGTCATGAATTACAACGGTGACGACATTGGCGTGCACCTGACCGTAAACAGTGAACACGAGATGTATCGCTGGGGACCACTTACCTATGCACCGTCGCTGCAGTCTGGCGAAGGTGGATTTCCGCGCACCATTGACGACTTATGGGAACACGCAGACCCAGCCGAAGTACTTCGCGAATGTCGAGCACAAATAGCGCGCGCACTCGAATGGGGCATCGACGTATCGCATCTTGCTCCACACCTCACGGCAATCACCTTGCGCCCACAATTCTTTGACGTGTACATCGAACTTGCTGTTGAGTTTCAATTGCCAGTGCGCTTGCCTTCAACACTCACTGAAGCACAGGCCGGGTTTCCTTTCCGCAAACTTGCAGCTGAAGAAGGCGTGCTCTTCCCCGACCACTTTGATCACGACTGGCGCGAAGGTAGCCGCGAGCGTGTGTTGAATTCGTTGCGCAACCTGCAACCAGGCGTTACCGAAATTCATGTGCAACCATGCATTGACACGCCAGAAATTCGTGCACTCGGCAGCGTGGCAAATGGTTGGATCGACGATTACAACTTTGTTGTGAACGACGCTTCGTTGAAGCAAGCAATTGTTGACAGCGGCGCAACGATGATTGGCTATCGCACACTACGCGACGCCATGCGTTCAAATTAGTTAACGCACTCCGCGAAACATATCGTCTTCATATTGCCCTGCTGCAAGTGGCGGCGTAGGCACTAACGATTTTGCCAGCACCCAGTCTTCGTATGGGTATGTTTCGGCAAGTTCCGCATCACTCAAACCAAACCAGAACGGTTCGTTTTCATCGATTTGCGTGCGATGTGCGCGCAATGCGCCTGAACGTGCATACAAGTAATCGCCAATCTGCAAGCGAGTAGTAATGCGACTATCGAGATCTGGTCGTTCGAACCATGAATCGTCAAACGGCGACGAACCTCGCAAACGCAATAGCGCTTCGTGTATAGCAGTAAGACGCATTCGCGACCATGCCGAGTAGTACATCTTCAATGGTTGCCACGGCTCGCCTGCCTCCGGGTACCACTCGTCATCGGCTGCACGATCAAACGCAATAATGCTGATGTCGTGCACCTTCACGTGGTCGGGGTGCGGATAGCCACGCTGATCGTCGTTATATGTAACCAATACATGCGGACGCTCGCGACGAATGATGCGCACCAAACGACCCACTGCTTCGTCAAGGTCGGCCATGTGAAAACAATCAGGATGATTATTCGCGGGGCTGTCCAACATTCCCGAATCGCGATAGCCAAGCATTTCAACTTGATGAAAACCAATTACTTTTGCGGCTTGCTCCAACTCGGCTGGGCGAAGCTGTGCAAGCAACTGTTTTTCTGCTTCGCCTTCCAGTCCATGAAACGGTTGACCAGGTTCTTTCAATGCAGGGTTTGCAACATCGCCCTCTTCGCCACCTGTGCAACACACCAACACGGTGCGCACGCCTTGCGCGCCATACATGGCCATGGTTGGTGCGCCCTTTGACGCTTCATCATCGGGGTGTGCGTGCACGGTCAGCACACACAGTTGTTCGTTGGGTCGCAACACGACATGCAGGTTAGTACTGCATGTCGTAGCCTTCATTTGTGACACGTTTTTCGAAGAAGATGTACGGTGCGGTTGCAATCCTTGGTGTGAGCACTTTGCTCCTCGCTTCGTGCTCGCGAGACGGCCGAGAAATGAAGCTGCCAACTGCTGATCAAACTGAAACCATTGCAGTTGCTACCACCATTGCCGAATCGGTTGCGCCCGTTCAAGAATTGACCCTTACGGCTCCATGGTTTGATGGCGGTGAAATTGACCCGTTATTCACATGTGAAGGCTCCAAGCTTTCTCCAAGTTTCGATATTTCTGGACTTCCCGCGGGCACGGTGACATGGGGTCTTTCCATCGTTGACCAAACGGCTTCTGACGCCGTGCACTGGGTGGCTGCCAACATTGACCCTGCAATCAATCACGTTGATGCTGGAGTAGTACCCGCAGGCGCCGTGCAGTCACTGAACCGCGTGAACAAGGTTGGCTATGCCGCGCCATGTCCTAAGGCGGGCGAACCGCACACGTACATTCTCACCGTGTATGCGGTTTCACAGCAGTTGGAAGTGACCGATGGAATGGACGGTGAAACCATGCTGACCTCGCTTGAAGCAGGCTCGATTGGCATCACCTCGACCAGCTTTATCGTCACCCGATAAACCCCGATTAGCCATATTGGTAAAGGGCAACCTGTCAAGATGGTGTCATTGACCAATCAGCCGCCTCCCTCCCAATAGGGGTATTTAAGACCGACATTGATGGTCGGTTGACGACGGCCAACGAAACGTTCCGTGCCCTCGCACTCGGTGGTGCGAGTTTCACTCCGGGCGTTGCACCGTGGGTGAACGCACAGCCATCGGACCGCGCTCTTGCAGAAGAAGCATGGCAACGTTCGCGCGAAACGGGTTCTGCATTTGGCATTGAATTCAAATTGTGGAAACCAGACGGTGAAGTATTTTGGCTCAACATTTCGACACAACCAATTCTTGGTGCGAAGAAAGAAATCACTGGATTTGTTGGAACTGCACACGACGTAACTGAAGCGGTAAATCGCAGAGTGCTGAGCAACCAGTTAATTGGTTTGCTCGACAGCAGCGCAGACGCCGTGATTGTCTTTGACCCTCGTGGCAACTTGCTGTTCAGCAACGACGGAGCACGAAACCTCATTGGCGTGAGCGAGCAATCGCCTGCAAGCGATGCTGCTACACAAATGTTTATTCAAGCCATTCGAGATCAGGTGCCACGTGAAGTAATTAATTCGCCTGCAAACAACAAATGGGAAGGTGAACTTGGTTTCCGTAGCCCAGACGGCATTTTGCGCACTATGACCTTGGTGCTCCAAATTGTTCGCGAAGCAGACGGAACCATTCAGCACTATTCCGTGATTGCACGCGACATCACTGAAGCCAAGCAATTGCAAGACGAATTGAACTATCAGGCAACACACGACGCACTCACTGGCCTGCCAAACCGCGTGTTGTTCTTACGCAAACTGTCTGAGGCACTGGAGCGCAGCGTCACCACCAAACGCGGTGTGTCGGTAATGTTTGTGGACTTAGACAAGTTGAAAGACGTAAACGACAACATTGGTCACAACGTTGGTGACCAATTATTGAACTCGATTGCGAAGCGCTTAGTAAGCGCCACTCGCCCAAGCGACTTGGTTGCACGAATTGGTGGCGACGAATTTGTGGTGCTGTGTGACGGCTTAGGCGACGAACACATTGCAATGGATGTTGCCGAGCGCGTGCGTCAAGGCATTACTGGCCAAGTGATTTTGCAAGGCGTTGAAATCTTTACCAGCGGAAGCATCGGCATTGCTATGGCAACACCTGCGCTGCTTGCAGAAGAGGCCCCAGCCGATGCCGCCGTAACGCTGTTGCGCAATGCCGACACCGCCATGTATCGCGCAAAGCAGCGCGGCCGCGGTCGTTGCGAAATGTATTCCGATGAAATGCGGAAGAGTGCAAAAGACCGCGTCATGCTGTCTGCCGAACTTGAGCGTGCGTTAGCCAAACGCGAATTGTTCGTGGTGTATCAACCTGTTGTTTCAACACATACCGGTCGCATGGCAGGTGTTGAAGCATTGTTGCGCTGGAATCACCCAGAACGTGGAGTGCTTACACCACCAGTGTTCCTCGAGCTTGCTGAAGAATCAGGATCAATTGGGCCAATTGGCGACTGGGTTATTCGTCAGGCGTGCAGCGATGCGCGCAAGTGGATGGACGAAGGAATCGTTGAGCGTTCATTCATGGTGCATGTAAACGTTTCGACACGTCAATTGAGCGAAGCAGCATTTGTAGAACGCGTGATGGGCACACTTCGTGAAACCAATGTTGATGCTGCACACCTCACGCTTGAAATAACCGAGAAGACCATGCTGAGCGATAACCCAGCTGTCATGCGCACGTTGAATGCGTTGAAGCGTCTTGGTGTGAAACTTGCTCTCGATGACTTTGGTACGGGTTACGCATCACTTTCCTACTTGCGCGATTTCCCTGCCGACTTCTTGAAACTTGATGGAGCTTTAGTTCGTGATATTGGTCAACACGGTGGAGACGACCCAATTGTTCGTTCCATTATTCAGCTTGCACACTCGTTGAACATGAGCGTTGTTGCCGAGTGGGTAACCACCGAAGATCAAAAGCAACGCCTGAAGTTATTGGGCTGTGATTTCATGCAAGGCAACAAGGTTGCCGAAGCAGTTGAAGCTGACGCCTTAGGGGTTCAGTTGCGGTCGCGGACCAGTTCCGTTGAAGAACGCAATTAATTCATCTGCGCCTTTACCTAACTTCAATACCGAATTACTTCCCACCATGTCGCCGTATACGTCGAGTGGGAACGATGCAATGTTTCCACCTGCAGCAGGACGCAACTTCTTTGCAAACTCAATGAGATTCAAATTTGCGTCCACAACAACAGCCGACAATCCGCCCTTCAATACATCCCCTGCTTTGAACGGATTACCGGAAACCCCATGCACTGCGCTTTTAGCGAGTGCTTGGACAAAACCACGCTGACGTGCCGAACGACCAATGTCGGATGAACCGTCAAGCTCCCATTCACCGTCTACTTTTTGTTCGAAGTACCGACTGCGCGCATAAGCAAGCCCCTCAACACCATCGAGTGTTGTGCAACCTGCTTTCATGAACAAACCCGTGTGTTTGTCGCGTGATGGGTATTCAACACATACGTTTACGCCACCGACAGCTTCAACAATTCGCTTGAAACCCTGGAAGTCAATTTCGACATAGTGATGGATGGGAATGTTGAGCGCACGTTGCACGGTGCGCACTAGTACGTCAGTGCCTTCTTGATACGCGGTATTGATGCGCTGTTCATTTTCACCATTGCCAATGGCAACCCAAAGGTCGCGCGGAATCGACATGAGCGAAACCGTTCCCGTGCGTTTCACGTAATGCAACACCATCAATGTGTCGCTTCGTTGTCCACCGATGTCTCCCGCATCACCAACATTGCCGTAGTCAGCATCGCCTGGGTCTGCACCAACACGTGAGTCTGAACCGACGAACAAATAGTTTTCAAACTCTGCATCTGGTGGAGACAATGCGGTCGTTGCAATTTCCTCACGCTTCACCGTGTCGAGGTCTGCGTTCACCGCCCGCACTACGCCCACTGCACCGAACAATGACACCACGAGGGCAACAAGTGCCGAAGTCGCGAGTGAATGAAGCCACGTTTTCTTTGCGCGCGGGTGGAAAGTTGTGTCGCTCACTGCACGAAACGGTAGTCGTTATTGCGCACGCAAATGAACCACATCTCCCGTGTCGATGTGGTGCGAAATCGCACAGTCGTCGAGCACGACCAACCGTCCGTCTGACTGCACTTCAATAGCGCGTCCTTCAATACATTCACCAGTTGCCATCTCGACTCGCACAGATTGACCAATCGTTGCAAGTGATGCTGAATACTGCTCATGCAATTGCTCTGGAGAAAGCACTTCAAGTTCGTCAATCACTCGCAACATATTGCTTAACAACGCAACAGGTGTCGTTGTGCTGCTTGGTGCAACTTGTGCCAACGAAACTGCATCTGGTGGCGCCCAGTTCACGTTCACGCCAATGCCAACAACAACAAAACCCGGCGCACCTTGCGCCAAAATTCCGGACACTTTTTTATTGTCAATGAGTAAATCGTTTGGCCACTTCATGTCGGGAAACACGCCAGTGAGTTGCTTGCATGCGCGAGCTGCACTCATACCCACCATTTGTGTGAACTGATGTAACGGACGATCTTGTGTTTCGTTTGTGCGAAACAACAACGACACCAATAGGTTTGCACCAGGCTCTGCTACCCACGTGCGATCGAGACGACCCTTACCCGCCGACTGAAAATCGGCCATCAGCACACTGTGGTGTTTTGCCCCTTCGGCACCCAATTTCACCAAATCGGTGTTCGTGCTGCCTGTTTCGGCAACCCGTGTAACCCACCACCCATTGGGCCATTGCTCACTGGAGTGGGATTGGTTGGCTTTAGTGATGCCCATTAGGCAAAGATAGACCCTCGTGCTGAAGAAAATCCTCATTGCTAACCGTGGCGAGATCGCCGTTCGAGTTATTCGAACCGCTCGCGAAATGGGCATCGCCACCGTTGCCGTGTATTCGGAGTTGGATCGCAACGCGTTGCATGTACGTCTTGCCGACGAGGCATACGCACTTGGTGGACAAACTGCAGCCGAGAGTTACCTGAACACTGAAGCAATTCTTGATGCCATTCGCAAAAGTGGCGCAGACGGCGTGCACCCTGGATACGGATTCTTTTCGGAAAACGCAGACTTCGCTCGCGCCATTACCGAAATGGGAGTTGCCTTCATCGGTCCTCCACCAGAGGCCATTGTGGAAATGGGTGACAAGGTTTCTTCGCGCAAAGCAGCACTGCGCGGTGGTGCACCAATTGTTCCAGGCACCACCGAGTTTGTTTCCACTGCAAAAGAAATTCAAGACTTCGGAAATGAATTTGGTTGGCCAGTAGCAATTAAGGCTGCATTCGGTGGCGGTGGACGCGGCATGAAGGTGGTGCAGTCTGCAGACCAAGTGCAAGAAGCGATGGACTCTGCACAACGCGAGTCGAAAGCATTCTTTGGTCGTGACGAAATTTATGTTGAGCGCTACCTCACCTGGCCACGCCACATTGAAGTTCAACTTGTTGGTGACAAGCACGGCAATGTGGTGTGGGTTTCCACCCGCGACTGCTCGGCGCAACGTCGTCACCAAAAACTGATCGAAGAAGCACCGGCACCAGGGCTACCTGATGGCGTTGAAGAGGCAATGGGCGAAGCAGCGGTGAAGGCTGCAAAAGCTGTTGGCTACTACAACGCAGGAACCGTTGAATTCATTTTTCAAGACAACGACTTCTTCTTCCTTGAAATGAATACACGTTTGCAAGTGGAACACCCAGTTACCGAAGTGATAACGGGAATTGACTTGGTGGAATGGCAAATTCGTGTTGCCAGTGGCGAGAAGTTGCCAATGACGCAGAAGGAAGTTGCTGCACGTCGCAACGGACACGGCATTGAAGTTCGCATTAACGCAGAAAACGCAACGGCAGGAAAATTCCTTCCATCACCAGGAACCATTACCAAGCTGACAACACCAGACGGCTTCGGAACGCGTTTCGATGGCGGATACGAAGCCGGCGACACCGTAAGCCAGTACTACGACAACTTGGTTGGCAAGTTGATTGTGTGGGGCAAAGATCGCGACACCGCAATTGCTCGCACCATTCGCGCACTCGATGAAATGGTCATTGAAGGCGTACACACCACCATTCCTGCAGACCTCGCAATTCTTCGTCACCCAGACTTCTCTGCTGTAACGCACAGCACGAAATGGGTGGAAGAAACACTCGACTTGTCGGGCTTGGTGAGCAGTGCAGGCGGAGCAGCAACGAACGACGAAGGTCTTGTTGAGCGCGCCACCACTATTGAAGTGAACGGCAAACGCTTTGACGTGAAGATGTGGGTTCCAGAGTTTGCAAGTGGCCCTGTGAAGAAGTCGAACAAGCCAACACGTGGCTCAGGTGGCTCAGGTGGCGCTGCAAACAGCGGTGATGTAGCTGCACCAATGCAAGGAACCATCGTGAAAGTAACCGTTGAAGTTGGCCAGGAAGTTGCGGTCGGCGATTCGGTCGTGGTGCTTGAAGCAATGAAGATGGAAAACCAGATCACTGCTGAAAAAGCAGGAAAAGTCACCAAAGTCAACGTAAAAGTTGGCGACAAGGTGGGCTCTGGCGACATCCTCGTTGTTATTGAATAAGCGCAAAACCAGCCGCGCGACTAGTTTGTGTGCGTGACAAGCGTGCCTGACAACGAAGAAATTGCCCCAACACCAGAGGCCGCAGCAAGCGGACTTGCCGCAGAACGAACACGTCGTTTAGACCGCATTAACGCCATGCGCGCAGCAGGCGTAAACCCGTATCCATACCGCTTCGACCGTACGCACAGTCTTGGCGAAATTCGTGAACAGCACGGCCATCTTGAAGCAGGCACCGAAACCGAAACTCGCGTCAGCGTTGCCGGAAGAATTTTGTTGAAGCGCGACCAGGGCAAACTCATTTTCTGCACTATTCGCGATCGTGCGAGCGATATTCAGTTGTTTGTTTCAAAGTCTGTTGTTGGCGACACCGAGTTTGACGAAATCAACGAACTCGACCTTGGCGACTGGGTTGGCGTAACCGGTTTAGTCATGACAACGCGCAAAGGCGAACTGTCAATCAAGGTTGAACACGCGCAATTACTTTCAAAAGCAGTGCGACCACTTCCCGACAAATGGCACGGACTTACCGACGTAGACACGCGTTACCGTCAACGCTACGCCGACCTCATCATCAACGAAGAGGCACGACGCACATTTGAAATTCGTCACGCAACTATTGCCAGCTTCCGCAAAACGCTTCACGACAACAAGTTCATTGAAGTGGAAACACCTGTGTTGCACATGGAAGCAGGCGGAGCACACGCTCGCCCATTTCTTACACACCACAACACACTCGACATGCAGTTGTTCTTGCGCATTGCGCTTGAGTTGCACCTGAAGCGACTCATTGTTGGAGGCATGGAGCGTGTATTTGAAATTGGTCGAGTGTTCCGCAACGAAGGAATTTCAACGCGCCACAACCCTGAGTTCACCATGATGGAGAGCTACCAAGCCTTTGGCGACTACACCGAAGTCATGGCGCTAACCGAAGAACTGATTACCAATGCTTCACGCGATGCACGCGGCACCACCACCGTGGTTATTCAAGGCAACGATTTCGATTTGGCCCAACCATGGCGCAAGGCCCGCATGATCGACTTGGCCAGCGACGCAACTGGAGTAACTCTGCACCCGTCAATGGATGTTGCAGCAGTGCGCGAAGTTGCTGCCAAGCACAAGATCAAGTGCGAAAAGCATTGGGGTTCAGGTCGCATTATTGAAGAGATCTTTGCCGAATTGTGTGAAAAAGATTTGATCACCCCAACGTTTGTGACACACCATCCTGTTGAAATTTCGCCACTTGCGCGTCAAGACCGCAACGACCCGCACCTCACCGAACGCTTCGAATTGTTCATTGGTGGACGCGAAATTGCAAATGGTTACAGCGAGTTAAACGACCCAATTGAACAGCGCAAGCGCTTTGAAGACGAACAGTTGGCAAAAGAAGCCGGTGACAATGAAGCTGGAAGCTTGGACGAGGACTACTTGCGCGCACTCGAGTTCGGCATGCCGCCAACGGCAGGCCTTGGTATTGGCATTGACCGCTTGGTCATGCTGCTCAGTGATGCCGGCTCAATTAAAGACGTGATCTTGTTCCCTACCCTTCGACCAGAGGCGAAATAACCATGAGCACAACACAGGCTTGGGGCGTTGGCATTGCAACGGTTGCAGCTGACGGCACCACACTCGACACCTACTTCCGTCACCTCGGATTCGGCGAAGCAGTCCCTGCAGGAACACCATCCGAATCGCAGACTCACACCGACCCACGTCGTGGAGTTTCACTTGTTCCTACTTCGTTAGTCATTGACACCACCGCAGCACCAACAAGTGCTAGCGACGTGTATTTGCGTTTACATTTGCTTTCTCATCGTTTGGCTAAGCCGCGCACAGTGAATTTGGATGGCGCATTCGGGTTGCTTGCCAACGTTGCATGGACTTCTCTTGGTCCGGTTTCACTCGATGCACTTGAAGACGTGCGCTACAACCAGCTGAAGCAAGGTGTGCAACTTGTTGTAAACGGTGTTGACAAGTTTCCACGCATGACCGACTATGTCGTGCCAAGTGGCGTGCGCATTGCTGATGCAAGTCGTGTTCGCTTGGGTGCCCACCTTGCAAGTGGCACCACCGTGATGCATGAAGGATTCTGCAACTTCAACGCAGGAACACTTGGCGCTTCAATGGTGGAGGGCCGAATTTCTGCAGGCGTCGTTGTTGGCGACGGTTCAGACATTGGCGGCGGCGCATCCATCATGGGCACGCTTTCTGGTGGCGGCAAAGAAATGGTGACGGTTGGCGAGAAGTGTTTGCTTGGTGCAAACAGCGGACTCGGCATTTCGCTCGGCAACAACTGCGTTGTTGAAGCCGGCTTGTACGTGACAGCTGGAACGCAAGTAAAACTGCCAGACGGCGCAACGGTGAAGGCACGCGAACTCTCTGGGGCAAACGACATCCTGTTCCGTCGCAACAGCCTGACGGGTGCAGTTGAAGTGGTGCAGCGCACCGGCAGTTGGGGCGGCCTCAACGCCGCTCTGCATAAGAACTAGCAATAGTCTGTCGCCATGATGTTTGACGATTTCCGCAAACTGGTGATTGCACGCCGTACCCAACTGATGATGGACCTCGAGCGCGAGGTGGACATGGACTTGGTGAACAAGTTGTGCGATGTTGCCGCATGGGCTCCAAACCATCAACTGACGTGGCCGTGGGTGTTCGGTGTGTTTACCGGCGATGCTCGTCGTGCACTTGGCGATGCAACTGCCGAGGCCATGCAGCGCCATGGCGATACCGAAATGAAGGTGACCAAAACGCGCACGAAGTATTTGCGCGCACCGGTAATCGTTGTAGTTGGCACATTGCCAGGCGAATCGGAATTACAAACTGAAGAAAACCGTGACGCAGTTTCTGCTGGAATTCAAAACATGTTGCTTGGCGCTACCGCAATGGGACTTGGCAGTTTTTGGTCTAGTTGCCCGAAAGGCGCAAACGATGATGTGGCAAAGCATTGCGGTTGGCCTGAAGGCACTCATATCACCGCAATGATTTACCTGGGTTGGCCAAATCGCGATATTCCAGATCGCGAACGCCAAGCGCCTGCAATTACCTACTTCAATTAATTCCAGTTGCTGATGGCAACCACGGGTACTTCGTAACACCACGCGTGGCGAGTGAGCCCAATGCTTGGGTCTCCATCCCAGTCGTATTTCGCTGCCATCACATCGCCAAACGCACGCCGTTCATCGGCATCAGTCACCATTCGCGCACGACCAACGCGAACATTCCCTTCTATATGCACCTCAACCGATGCATTCGCTACAAGATTCTTACGCCAATCTGAATGCTCAGTGCCAGAAACCAAGATGAGTGTGTCACCCACTACTCCAAACCACAGTTCGGTCTTCCGTGGCTGACCACTTTTGCGCCCCACCGTGACGATGTCGCAGCATTCAACTTCAGTGAATGGTGCAAGCCAAGACACGAGCGAAATCAGCCTGGGCGATACACGCCAAATACGTCGCGCAAAGCGTCGCTTACTTCGCCAAGCGTGGCACTGGCCCTCAAGGCTTCTTTCATTGGGAGCAACACGTTGCCCGTGCCTTTTGCGGCTTCACGCAAAGCGTCGAGTTTTGCTGTTACCAGCGCCATGTCGCGGTTGGCCTTGTACTTCTTGAGGCGGTCGACCTGACCTTGTTCCAAACCAGGAATTGGCGGTGTAATTTTTGGCTCTGGCTCGTTATCAACTGTGAACTTGTTGACGCCAACCAATACACGTGATTGATCGTCGATCGACTTCGTGTAGCTGTATGCGGCTTCTTCAATTTCATCCATTTGGAAACCGGCTTCAATGGCCTGAACTGCCCCGCCCATTTCGTCGATGCGTGCAATGTATTCGTATGCCAAGCGCTCAATTTCATTGGTCAGCGATTCAACAAAGTAAGAACCTGCCAGTGGGTCTGGGGTGTCGGTTACTCCGCTTTCATAACCAATAATTTGCTGCGTGCGCAAGGCAATGCGTGCTGCTTCTTCGGTTGGCAGGCTGAGTGCTTCGTCGTAGCCATTGGTGTGAAGACTTTGCGTTCCACCCAATACCGCAGCCATGCTTTGCACCGCCACGCGCACCACGTTGTTCAGCGGTTGCTGCGCAGTAAGAGTTGAGCCGCCTGTTTGTGTGTGGAAGCGCATGAGTTTGCTTGCTTCCTTCTTGGCACCAAAACGATTAGTCATGATGTCGTGCCACATGCGGCGGCTGGCGCGGAACTTGGCTACTTCTTCAAAGAAGTTGTTGTGACCGTTCCAGAAGAAGCTAAGTCGTGGACCAATGTCATCCACATCGAGGCCAGCATCTATTGCTGCTTGCACATAGGCAATTGCATTTGACAGGGTGAAAGCGAGTTCTTGCACTGCAGTGCTACCCGCTTCGCGAATGTGATAACCGGAAATAGAAATGGTGTTCCACTTCGGAACATTCTTTGAGCAGTATTCAAAAATGTTGGTAATGATGCGCATCGACGGCTTTGGTGGATACACGTAGGTGCCACGCGCGATGTATTCCTTCAAGAGATCGTTTTGAATGGTGCCGCTAATTGCCGTGCTTGGAACACCGCGCTCTTCTGCAACCAACTCATACATCAACAACAAGATCGCAGCCGTTGAGTTAATGGTCATCGATGTGGTGACTTTGTCGAGCGGCAAATCGGCAAGCAACGTGCGCATGTCGTCGAGTGAGTCGATAGCAACGCCAACTTTTCCAACTTCGCCCGCCGAACGTGCGTGATCACTGTCGTAACCCATTTGTGTTGGCAAGTCGAATGCACAACTCAGGCCTGTTTGGCCTGCCTCGAGCAAAAACTTGAATCGTTGGTTGGTGTCGGCTGCACTGCCGAAGCCCGCGTACTGGCGCATGGTCCACAAGCGGTCGCGGTGCATGGTTGGGTAAATTCCGCGGGTATATGGCTGCTGGCCAGGAGCGCCAAGCGCAGTTGCGGGGTCAAAGGCACCCAACGATTCCGCGGTGTACAACGGGTTAATGGTGATGCCGGAGTCGGTCTGGCGCTCAGAAGGGGTTTCAGCCATGGGTCTAGGTTACGAGATTGAGCCCAAATTGTCGCATGGCTAGCCTTGCCATATGACCGCAACCGAGAACAGCATCCGCATGATTGACGGAATCGAATTGAAGCCGCGCGAAGTGGCAGCAATTGGACGCCCGAAGTACGACTCCATTGAAGACGAACGCAGAGCGCGAAAAATTGGTCTCGCTGCTGCTCTTCGCGTATTTGGTCGCCTTGGTTACGGCGAAGGTGTGGCCGGACATATCACTGCACGAGACCCAGAATTTACTGACTGCTTTTGGGTGAACCCATTCGGAAAAAGTTTCCGTCACATGAAAACCAGTGACTTAATTTTGGTGAACCACGACGGCGAAGTGGTGTACGGAACGCAACCGGTAAACCGCGCCGCGTTTGTATTGCATGCAGCAATTCACAAGGCTCGACCAGATGTAATTGGTGCAGCACATGCGCACTCCACATACGGCAAAGCATGGTCTTCGCTTGGTCGCAAGCTTGACCCGATTACGCAAGACGCTTGCATTTTTTACGAAGACCACACTGTTATTTCAGAACAAGGTGGCAAAGTAGTGTTCGAAGTTGCGGCAGGTGAAGAATTCGCATCACTGTTCCCAACTGGCAAAGCAGCAATTCACCAAAACCATGGTTTGTTTACCGTTGGCACCACAGTTGAAGCCGCAGCATTTTGGTTCATCACCATGGACCGCAGTTGCCAAGCACAGTTACTTGCAGAAGCAGCAGGAACACCGAAACTCATTGATCATGAATCGGCGATGTACACACAACAACTCACGGGTTTCGCAGATGCAGGCTGGTTCCAGTTTCAACCACTGTTCCAGGAAATTTGCGCAACAGATCCTGACCTGTTCGATTGAGTAACAACAACACACCACTCGCGCAAAAATCGCTGAGTACCCGAGTTGGCGGTTTACCGCCCGAGTTATTCTTCATTTGTTCTGCAAGCGCGCAATACATCGGCGCTGTCATTGCATTTCGCTTGTTCGACCGCGTTGCACCAGAAAGCGTTGCGTGGTTGCGCGTCATTGCTGCTTCATTGATTCTGATTATTTTTTCTGCTCCTCGCCTGATTCGCCAGGGCAAATGGTCGCGTAGCGAACTCATTTCGGCAGCAGCGTTTGGCATTTCTGTTGCGCTCATGAACCTGACGTTCTATTTAGCCATTGATCGTTTGGACTTAGGCAAAGGTGTGGCCATTGAATTCATTGGCCCAATCTGTGTTGCTGCATTTCAAACTAAGTCGCGCCGCAATGCGCTCGCACTTGCGCTCGCCACCACCGGTGTTCTTGTGCTTTCTGGTTTCGAACTTGGCAACGAACCACTTGGACTGTTGTTTATCTTCCTTGCCTCAGCATGCTGGGGTGCATACATTGTGATCGGTTCAAAAGTTGCCCAATTGAATCGTGGAGTTTCGGGGCTTGGTGTTGGGCTTGCAATTGGTGCTGTCGTTATTGCGCCATTTGGTGCAGCAAACAGTGGGCCGGCTTGGCACTCACCTTCCATTTTGTTTGCTTGCGTGTTAGTGGGAATGTTTTCAAATGCACTTGGCTATGGAATTGAGCAAACCATCATGCGCAAAATTCCTGTTCGTAGATTTTCTGTACTGCTTGCATTGCTTCCGGTTACTGCAGTGGTGTTTGGATTTTTCTTTCTCGATCAGACTCCAACGCTGATTGATTTACTTGGGATGTCCCTCGTACTGATAGGCGTTGTAGTGCAGCAACGAGACGTGCTGCCCGCAACGGGCGAAACCGCGTAAATAGCGCTCAAGGGTGACCTCTCCCTGCCGATACCTATCGGTAGACTGACTAGAAGCCATTGAGGAGATTTCTCAGTATGCGCGTCCCCCACAAAATTTCTGCAGTTCTTTGCGTACTCGTAAGCAGCGCCACTCTGTTGTCGACCCTTGTCGCTCCCGTTCAGGCTGAAGACGGCCAGTTGCCAATTGCCATTCAAATTGAGGGCCGCGGATACGGTCACGGGCGCGGAATGAGTCAATACGGTTCGTACGGCTACGCCACCGTGTACGGATGGTCGTGGGATGCAATTCTTAATTTCTATTACGGCGGTGCAACAGGCAACACACTCGGCTCACTTGCCGACCCTGGTCAAGAAATGACCACCTGGTTGAGTGCCATGAACAACGCGCAGACCGCAGTCATTTCTGATGGCAACAACGCCTTGTTTCTGCAAGACCCGACCCCCGGTCGCACATGGGGATCTCTCGTTGCACGCGAAGTTGCTAATCGCGTGTATCGCGTGTGGGGAACTCAAGAGCGTCGATGCGCAACTGCTGGCGCAGATCCGACTTCAGAAGGTTTCTCCTTGATTGGTGACGTTCAAAACGTTGCCTCATTCACCACCACTGTTGGTGCAGACCCGGCAGCGGCTCCAACTCAACTGATTGGCTTATGCGAACCACGAACTGGATCAGCAAAATTCAAAATTCGCTACTACCGCGGTGAAGTACGTGCAGTAAATAACTCCCGCGGTGAAAACCGCACCATCAACGCAACATCTATTGAGAGTTACTTACGTGGTGTAGTACCTCGCGAATCTCCTGCCGAATGGGGCGCTGCTGCAGGTGGAGCCGGAATGAATGCATTGCGCGCACAAGCTGTTGCCGCTCGTTCGTATTCAGCAACAGAAAACAGGTATGCAGGACTTGCTCGCACATGTGACACGCAGGACTGTCAGGTATATGGCGGCGCGCTATTGCGTGAATCAATAAATGCAAACCCCACCGCACTCGAACACCCGTACACCGACCAGGCCATTGCCGAAACGGCTGGAGTTGTGGTGGTGACTCCGAATGGCTTGCCATCGCGCACTGAATTCACTTCTAGCAATGGCGGCCGGACCGCAGGTGGCACTTTCCCAGCCCAAGCAGACCCGGGCGACTTGGCCAGCGAACCCGTGAACTCACTACTCGTGTGGACGCGAGTGTTTTCAGCAGCAGCAATCCAGGCCAAGTATCCAGCAGTTGGCACGCTGACTTCGGTGGTCACGAATCATGATGGTCTCGGCGGCGATTGGAATGGATACGCCACCAGCGTCACCATTAATGGCACTGCAGGCAGCGTGACTGTCACTGGATGGGCTTTTAAAACCACATTCGATATTCCTGCACCATGGTTTGAAACGACAAACATAGTGAGCGCTCCATTTGATGCCGCACCTGTTGGATCTTTCCTGTTCATTGGCGACTCTGTTGGCGAAAGCATCAAAGCCGAATTCAGCGCCGTGGTAACACCTGCGTATCCGTCCATGAATTACCAAGCGCTATCTAATCGCTGCATGGTTGGATCAAGCTGCGTTGCCGCAGCCAGCGGACTTCCTGACGCTCCTGCAATTATCAATTCGCTCACTCCCGAGCAATACCCAAACATTGCAATTATTCAGCTTGGTTACAACGACGATCCGAACACGTTGCAGTCAGACGTTGATCAGGTCGTGAATGCATTAAACGCGCGTGGCATTCAGCGTGTGGTGTTTATTAACTTGTCGACACGTCGCACATCGCGCAATTACGCATTGTCAAACGCCGTGCTTGCGAACGCTGCAACTAGTTACCCCAATGTGTCGGTGTTGGACTGGAACGCAGCGAGCAGCGCACCAACACAAAACCGCTGGTTTAAAGACGACGTACACCTCACCAACACCGGTCGTGCACAGTTCGCGCTATTCATTCGCAACCAACTTGACGCACTACGCGCCAATGGCTTAATTGCCAGCGGTACAGCTACCGTCGTTCCACTTGGCGTGCCTATGGCACGTGGCGACCGTGGTGACAACGTGAAGTTGTTGCAAACACAATTGAACACGTACTTCAAATTGCCGAAGAAAAAGCGCATTGTTGTAGACGGTGTATTTGGCAAGGGCACTGCGTCATGGGTAACACAGTTAGAAACCAACAACGGACTTGCAGTTGACGGTATTGCCGACGATGCAGTACTTGCGGTGTTGAGCATCGACCCATCCACCATCACCTTGAAACTTGGTATGAAGCACGCAACAGTTGCCACAGCACAAACCGCCCTTGCTCGCGTATTAAAAGTGAAGGTAAAAGCTGATGGCGTGTACGGACCAGGAACCGTGCGCTTGGTGAAGCGTTTCCAGAAATCCGTTGGGCTTAAGCAGTCAGGCGTGATTAATCACGAAACCTGGATGGCTTTGCTTAGCGCTTCATCCCAGCAGTAAATCGCGCTTCCCACGCTGCAGTACTGACCATTTCTGGATACATTGCGCGATACTCGCGCTTGAGACGGCCATAGGAAAACGCAATAGTGACAATGGATTTTGCAACCTGGCCGAGCAAAGAAAAGAACCGCTTCGTATCACGTTCGACCACATAGCCATCGGCAATGCGATCGTGGCGATACAAGATGCGATTGCGCAACGTGGCAACACCAACAGCACGGGCATCAATTGGACCTACTCCGTACCCGCGTAAACGTAACGGTCGTGGAATGATGTAGCCGCCCACCAACACAATGGCAAATAGAAACCCAATCGCACGTAGTGCCTTATGTCGTGGTTTGCGTGGCTCGATTGCTGCAAGGTCTGGAGTAAGAGGCGCTGGTTTTTCCTCGGCACACTTGCGCAGCTCATCGTGCAGTGCCGCGTGATCAATTTTCATCCACTCATTTGGCCCTGCCAAGAAAGCATCAAGACCTTTCAACATATATTCAGTGCTTGAGTAACGCATGGAGAACAAGTTGCGGAATCCAAACGATGCAAAGCGATATGCCAAGTTCCACCAATGATGCTTGTCAAACACCAAAGTGTCAACCAAAGCAAGATTGCGCGATTCGTAGAACAGCGAACTTGGATTGTTCTTTAAACCAAAGTCGGCGTGCCACACAATGACACCGTTCAGCGTGACGCTGTGCTTACCCGTGTGCATCAGACCGAACGCCACATCGTCGCCGCGAACGAACACGGGAAGCGGATTTTCATTGGTAATTGAAATTGGAAATGCGGTGTACCACCAGGCGGTGTAATCAAACGGAATCTCTGGTGCATCGACAACGGCAAGTTCGCGCTTGCGTAAATCGTCTTCACGACCAAGCGCCTGCAACGGATAAATGGAGCGGAATGAATATTCGGACCCCGCTTCAAACTGCAGCCACGGGCGCTCCTCGCTAAGCATGGCGCCGTGAACGCACAGCTTTGGATCGCGCGCGTTGGCGAATAGCGCCATAGTGCGCACTAGGGCTTCTGGTTCAAGCGTGATGTCGTCGTCCATGAACAACACGTGCGTTGCCCAACCCTGTTTGCGCAATTCGATGAGACCGCGAGCGAAGCCACCTGCGCCACCAAGATTGCCGTTTGGCACTACTTGCAACGGTGCGTCTGCAGGTGCATCAAATGTGACGTTCTGTGCGTTGTCTACAACGAACACGCGAACGCGACCGCGCAACACGTCGATGCTGCGCTCAAGTTCCAACACGTTGCTGACCGTTTTGCGAACGTACTCTTGGCGATTAAACGTGGTAATCGACAGCGACAACTTCACATCGTGTGCTGGTGCATCTGTACTCACCCATTCGCCGCCCGTGATGCATACTTCGCCGCCTTGGGCCAACACCCGAACAAAGTAGGTGCCGTAAGGAGTTGCCTGCAGGTTCGGGAGCAAAAACTCAACAAATACAGGGCATCCTTCACCTTGAGGCAACGGCTCCGAAGCGACCACGGTTTCTCCACGTGCGCTTACACCGACCACTTGCGCAATTCCTATGCCAGATGCACGCACACGTACTGCAAGTGCATTCACGGTGGTAATGCGACTCCAGCGTCCGGCTGCAAACACACCAAAGCTCGTATCAAATGACACCTCTGCGCCATCTTGCAACACTGCTCCACCCGAAACGATTTTTGTTGTGCCATCAAAACGCGAATACAACAGTGGTTCTGTTGTGGTTTCTGTTGGCAAAACCAATCGTTGCAGCAATTGCGTCATTATGAGCCGCTCAATGGGTCTGTGAAAAATGATGGAATTGGGCTGCTGGTATTTACTGCATCAAGAATTCCGCTGGCAGCATTGAGTGCTTCGTGAATCGTGACGTCCATGTCGAGATAACGATACGTGCCTAGGCGACCGAGGAATGTAACACCCTGTTGTGCGCGTGCACGCTCAACGTATTTCACGAGTTGATCTTTTTCTTTAACCAGGCGAATTGGGTAATACGGCGTATCGGTTTCGCCACACAAACGCGAATACTCGGTGTAGGTCACCGACTTATCGTGATGTTCCCATGGCGCAAAGTGTTTGTGCTCAGTAATACGCGTGTACGGCACGCTCTCGTCGCAGAAGTTCAACACCGGGCAACCTTGTACATCGCCATCTTTCACTTCTTGAACGAAATCCAGTGTGCGATATCCAAGGCGACCATGTTCATAGCCAAAATATGCATCAATTGGGCCAGTCCACACCACATGGTCATATGCATGCGACGTCGAAGGATTGAACGCAGTTGACAAATGCACCGTGATTGACGGGTGATCCAACATCGCTTCCACAATTGGCGTGTACCCGTGTTCAGGAATTCCTTGAAACGGATGATTGAAATATGAATTGTCTGCAGTGAAGCGCAAGGGCAGTCGCGCAAGAATGCTGGCCGGCAATTCTGTTGGCTCAACACCCCATTGCTTCTTCGTGTAGCCCTTAAAAAATGCTTCGTACATTTCACGACCGACAAAACGCAATGCCTGGTCTTCAAACGACACAGGGTTGGTGATGGTTTTGTCAGCCTTTTCGGAAATAAACGCTTCGGCTTCTTCTGGCGTGAAGTTAGTGCCAAAGAAATCGTTGATCAGCGTGAGATTCATTGGCAGCTGATACTTCTTGCCCCCACTGATGGCGCTGACCGTGTGGCGATAGGCCTTCATCACTCCAAAGCGCGTGATGTAGTCCCATACGTGCTCGTGCTGGGTATGGAAGATATGAGGGCCGTACACATGCACCATGACTCCAGATTCGTGGCGCTGGGTAAAGCAGTTGCCGGCAACATGGTTGCGGGTGTCAAAAACGGTGGCTGTGTGCCCGGCTTCAGCCAATTGACGCGCCACCACAGCACCTGAAAAGCCGGCGCCAACGATGGCTAAGGACCGTGACACCACGGCTAAATACTAGTTAATTAGTGCGAAAGCCAAGGGGCGCAGGCGCCTTCCAAGTCGCGAACTTCAATGCGATCACGGTTGGCATATGTCACCTGATTGTTTGGGTCTGGACGCAAGCGGAAGGTGCGGAACGACATCTCGGTGGTGTCGATGGCAAGGATTCTGCCCGACAATGAATCACCAAGACCAAGGAGCACCTTGATGGTTTCCAGTGCCTGAATGGAGCCAACAATTCCAGGCAACACACCAAGCACACCAGCTTCTGCACAACTTGGTGCAAGTTCTGCTGGTGGTGGCTCGGGAACCATGTCGCGATAGGTCGGACCATTCTTCGGATCAAACACGGTGACCATTCCTTCGAAACGGAAAATTGATCCGTGCACAACTGGAATTCCGAGCTTGATGCTTGCGTCGTTCAACAAATAACGGCTTGGGAAGTTGTCAGCGCCGTCCACTATGACGTCATAGCCAGCAATGATGTCCATGATGTTGCTTGCTTCTAAACGAGTGTCGTACGCAATCACTTTCACGTCTGGGTTCAGCAGTTGCAATGTCTTTTTCGCCGATTCCACCTTGCGATCACCAATGCGATCGATGTTGTGCAAAATTTGACGCTGCAAGTTAGATGCATCTACTTCGTCCATGTCGACGATGCCGATAGTGCCGACTCCGGCTGCTGCCAAGTACAACGCTGCAGGTGAACCAAGACCACCAGCACCGAGCAACAACACTTTGCTCGACAACAACTTTGACTGACCTTCTACCCCAACTTCAGGCAACAAAATGTGGCGTTGGTAACGATTGCGCTGCTCTGCAGTAAGCACAGCAGGCGTGCGCCACGGGCGACCCTCGTCTTTCCATTTTCCGAAACCACCGGCTACAGAGACAACATTGGTATAGCCAAGTTCGTGCAATGTTTTTGTGGCGAATGCGCTACGTACTCCGCCTGCGCAATACACCAGCACCGGTGCAGACTTTTCAACAATGCGACCTTCGATTTGCGCTTCCAAGTGACCGCGCGGAATATGTAACGCATCTGGCAATGCACCTTGTTCGTATTCGTCTGGCTCGCGAACGTCGAGCACAATCACTCCACCAGCGGCAATGCGCGTTGCTGCCTCATTCGTATCGATCTCAGTGATTTGTGATTTTGCTTGCGCAAGTAGGTCGCGGAAACCGGCCATGGGGGAACCTCCGGTCAATACCCTACCAATTCAGTCGGGAATTCACGCAGCCCTGACTATTCAACGATTTGCGGAAGCACCGTACCGATGTCGTCGTTAATCACGATGTCGGCGTAGCGGTCCATATCGGTTGGCTGACCATTCACCATGATGACGTGTGCCCCGTTGGCCTTGGCACGCGGAACGATATTTGCCGCCGGATACACGCGTAACGACGACCCCACCACTAACAACACGTCGCACTCATCTGCTGCGAGAAACGCTGCTTCAATGACATCTTGCTTTAATGACTCTTCAAACAAAATGGTGTCACTTTTCAAAATGCCACCACACAGCAAACACTTCGGGTCGGCGTCGCCAGCAAGCACTCGCTCTACTGCTGCACGCATGGGATGGGTGTCTTTGCAATCCCAACACACCGCAACATGCATGGTGCCATGCAATTCATGCACGATTTCGGGGTAATTTCCTGCCTTTTGATGCAATCCATCAACGTTCTGCGTAGCCACCGCACGCAACACGCCTCGTTGTTGTAACTGCACTAATGCTTTGTGACCACTATTTGGCTCCGCTGTCCACGCCAAGTTGCGCGCACGGTTTTGCCACGCAATTTTTCGCACTTCGGGGTCGTTTAAGTAGTAACTCAGTGTGGAGGTTTTTTCGGCGAGCGGGTTTTTCGTCCACAAACCATTTGGTCCACGAAAATCGGGAATACCAGAGTCAGTTGAAATACCCGCACCCGTAAATGCGGTGACACGCTGTGCTGCGCGCATCAAGTCGCGAGCGCGTTCGATACGTAGTGCGAGGTCGTTCATAGAAAGTCCATGTGGGTTACGTACAAATCGTGCCACGGCGTGGTGGTGGCGCACACATCCAACCGATGAACAACACACCCCAGCTACTCACCCAACCCACCATCGTGGTGGTGCCCTGGGTCGACCCTGTGGTCGACGCTGCTGGCGCTTCGCTATTTTCTCGTTATGTCGAGCTGTATTGGTTACCCGTATTGGGGCCAAGCGCACTGTGGATTTTGCGCCGCATCGTGATGGGCTTCGAAGCATTTCCTGCGGGCTATGAATTGAACTGCGCCGCTACTGCAAACGACATTGGCCTCAGCTTCACGCAGAGCCCCAATAATTCGTTTACACGCTCGTTGCAACGTTGCCTATATTTCGGAGCAATACAGCCTCACCAGGGCGGTCTGGCGGTGCGCTGTTACTTGCCTGCAATTAGCAAGCGGCACTTACAGCGACTGTCACCCGAATTACGCGAAGTTCACGAAGCCTGGAACCCCGGCAACATGTCTGGCGACGACACCGCTTCTAGCCACGGCACGTAATTTTCCATAAACGCCCACGACACTCGGTGGATGGCACTTGGGCCATAACCCTGAAGCGCCACTCGATGTTTTGGGCACGGATAACCCTTGTTCGTGTCGAAGCTCCACATCGGGTAGTCCAACGCGTATTCGCGCATCAATCGATCTCGTGAAACTTTCGCCAACACCGAAGCAGCAGAAACTGACAGACACGACGCATCTGCTTTCACGTGCGCAACCACATGACCAACTAACGGTGAAACGAAATCCCACTTGCCGTCAATAACGGCTGCTGCAGTTTTCAAGTCAACAATTTTTCCTACTTGCTCGAGTGCACGTTTTGTGGCAAGTTTTTGTGCCTTATTCATTCCCAAGCGATCGCATTCTTCATGCGTGGCTGAACCGACTGCCCAGGTTTTGCACGTGGCGGCAACATGATCGAACATGGCTTCGCGCTTGGTTTCCGACAACTGCTTTGAGTCTCGCGCTCCACCCATTAACTCGGGAGCATTCTGCGCATTAATCACTTCACGAGTGAGCACTGCAGCGCCAATAACCAACGGCCCAGCCCATGCACCTTTGCCAACTTCGTCCAAGCCGATGACGCACGATTTACCCGTGAGCAGTAGTTCGCGCTCGAGATCAATCGTTGGCAGTGTGGTCACTGTGCAACAAACCCTGCCAACAGTGCATCGCCAGTTGCCTCTACTGAATGCCACGACGTGTCGGTAACACCAGCATCAAGACGCAGACCAAATGGTCCGCTTGTCTCCCACAGCACTGCAGGCTTCTCGCCATGCCAACGCATGCCGTAAGAAACTGTGTGCTCTGGTGAGGCTGCAACACGATGGCATTCCATGTTCACTCCCAACCACATACGGGGCACGCCGTAACGCAACACCGAAGCGCCACCTTCACGGCGTGGGCTCACCAATTGCTCGTCTAGCCAGGCAATCACTCGAATGTCTTTTGGCGCCGCATTTGGCAATGAAGATGCTGGAGCCAAACGTTGTTGCGAGGCGAGTACGTCGTCTGCTGCACGATGCTCACCTACTGCCCAAAAGATACAGCGGGCTGCGAACAATGCACGCTCAACATCCCATTCAATTGCTGCGGACTTTTTGTTTTTGCGCAGCAGTGCTTCGACGATGTCTACAACTCGCTCAAGATGGTGATTGACCTTTTCACCCATGCGAACGAGTTCGTGCAACGTGAGTAAAAATGCAACATCGTCTGTCGCATCCTCTCCAACCAACTCGGTACCCCATTCACTCTCGTGATAACCGCTCAGCACAAGTGCATCGCTACGCAAGCGATTAATCAGTGGAGAAAGCGACTTATCGGCGACAATTGCGTACCCCGCACGCTCCACGCTGTTTAGCCAGCCGCGTTGAAGTTGCTCGCCAGATGGCAACTGTTCAAGATTTACCGTGCCACCCGTTGCCTGCGATGAGGCAAGCGCAACACGCAACGTTGAACCGTGTGCAACAGGAAACACCACACTGCCCTTCGGTAGATCAATGCCCTGTGGCCCAAGCGGGCTTGGCTGGCGTGACGACAGAATGTCGCTTCGGGTAAAGGCAACAGCAATAGGAAGGGTGGATTCATTACTGATTTCAATTACCAATAGGCCACCATGGTCGGCAACTGCATACACGCGTTGCACCGCATCGCCACTTGGAATTCGTAATCGAGTTTCGACAACAGGTACACCAGCACGGCGCGTTTGTCGAACACTTGGTTCTACTGCCGGGTTGTGCCAGCGATCGTCTGCGGCCACATACCAATCGAGTGCGTCAACCTGTCCGTCCATGCGGATTGCTCCGCGTTCGTTCACAATTGCATGCCAACCACCCGCGCGAATGCCCAGCACGTGCGCAGCAGGGCGCACCGTCGCGCTCAGTGAAATAGAAGAGATCAGTCCGGGGGTGTTGCTCACGCTTCAAGTATTGCCGAAAGGACTGCGCAGCGAACTAGTCGAATTCGCTCTTACTCTGTCGGCTCATGAGCGCACGAAGTGCGTCGGCCGCACTCACTCTTCCAGCACACACCGCCGCAACCTGTTCACAGATTGGCATCTCAATGGCATGGAGGTGGGCAAGTTCAATCACCGATGCCGAACTTTTCACACCCTCGGCGACCATGTTCATCGACGCAACAATCTCGTTGATCTTTTCGCCTTTTCCTAAGCGCACACCAACTTGGGTGTTGCGGCTTTGCATTGACGCGCACGTAGCCATAACGTCGCCCATACCAGCAAGGCCTGAAAACGTTGCTGATTGAGCTCCAAGCGCAACACCAAGGCGTGACATTTCGGCAAGGCCACGTGTCACCAACGTTGCTTTGGAATTTTCACCAAAACCAAAGCCTTGCGAAATACCTGATGCAATTGCGACGACGTTTTTTACGACGCCACCAATTTCGCAACCGATGACGTCTGGGTTGGTGTACAACCGAAATGTTGGACGGCTGAAAAACTCAAGCAATTCACGCGCCACCGATTCGTTGGAGCATGCAATCACACTGGCTGCTGGTTGCCCAGCAAGAATTTCCTTCGCCAAGTTCGGGCCGCTCAGTACCGCAACGGGATTATTGGGCATAATCTGTTGAATTACTTCGCTCATACGTTTAAACGTGCCCTGTTCGAGCCCTTTAGACAAACTAATTACGGGAACACCAGCGCGGACGTATTTGCTTACTTCGCTAGCCACATCACGAAAACCTTGCGATGGCACGGCCATGGCAACAACGTCGGCTTTGGTAAGTGCTGTTTGCAGATCGCTGCTTGCATGCAACGCATCTGGCAAAGCCACTGTTCCGAGATATGCAGAGTTTGTGTGTAGCGAATTGATTTCTTCGGCAAGTTCGGAACGACGCGACCACAACATGGTGTCGGCATTGTGCGAAGCGAGTGCCGCAACGGTGGTTCCCCATGAGCCTGCGCCCACCACACATACTCGTTGACTCACGCAGTCAACATTACGGCAGTAAATTGCCGCCGTAGGCTACGCCCGTGGCAACAAACCCTTCTTCACTGCAGCGTGGTGCAGTCGTGCTTCCCATCAAAGGGTTCAGCGATGCCAAAGGACGACTAGAACCGGTTCTTTCAGCGGAAAATCGCGCATCACTCGCGGCATTCACAGCGGGTGGAGTTTTGGAAGCAACACAAGGTGTAGACACCTTCGTGGTGTGCGACAACGACGAAGTTGCACAATGGGCGCGTGAACGCGGTGCACTGGTGGTTCGTCAGCACAAAGGTGGGCTAAATGGTGCAGTTACCAATGGTGTTGACACTGCCCAATACAAGCGCGACTGGGTGCTCATTGCACACAGCGATTTGCCGTTTCCCGAAGCGCTGCTCTCGATCATTGATTTCACTCTTGTCACATCTACCGTGACGATTGTTCCCGACCGCCATGAAGATGGCACAAATGTGTTGGTTCTTCCTGCCGGATGCAATTTCAAATTTCAGTATGGACCAGGAAGTTTCGCCGCTCACCAGAATGAAGCTGCACGAATTGGATTGCCTGTACGAGTGGTGCGACACGAACAATTAGGTCTCGACATTGACACACCAGATGACCTCGCCCAACTGCCAGCAAGTTGGTTAGAGGGAGACTTTTCTTAATCTGGTACAAAAAAAATCGAGGGGCCGAAGCCCCTCGATTTCCAGTTTTCCGAACCGATTACGTATCGGCTAAGGGCTAAATTACTTAGTAGCCTTTTTTGCAGCCTTCTTGCGACGCTTCTTAGCAGGAGCTTTCTTCGCTGCCTTCTTCGTTGCCTTCTTTGCTGTCTTCTTAGCTGCCTTACGCTTCTTTGCAGGGGCCTTCTTAGCGGCCTTCTTGCGCTTCTTTGCTGCCATGATTTTCTCCTTGTTTAGGTATTGCTATTTACGGTTTGGATTCAATTCACTCTTCAGCGTTGAGCTTGAAGTGAACTTCATTGCTGTTGATGCTGGTACCTGGACTGGTGCACCCGTTTGTGGGTTGCGTCCTGTACGAGCTTTACGGCTTGATGTGCTGAACGAACCGAAGCCCGGCCATGCAACCTTCTCGCCATTCTTAGCCGAGGCTACGACCAGTTCAAAAAAAGATCCGATAGTGCGTTCGGCATCTGCCTTCGACACTCCGGCTTTTTGAGCAACTGCATCAATGAGCTCTGCTTTTGTCATTTTCTTACCTAGCTTTCTCGGAATCGGATAACTGATTCGCTGTCTAGTTGAGTGGGTCTGCACACAAATTGCAAGTATTGAATTCGTAATCGAGCATTTCTGAACGGTTTTTACACACAACACGAGACGTCGATGTTGCGAAAAATTTTTATGTAAACGATGAAAAAAATGTGCGCACCACGGTGAAAAACGCGTGCAACTTTTTTGCTCTCTGCACTGAACGCCAAGCCGTGGTCATGAACACTCACTTTTCATAAAACCCAATAAACATAAGGGTTTGCCAAAGCCCGTAAATACGCGGAAAGCGGAATTCGCCAGGCCCAGTAAGGGTTTCCCGAGGTCGAAATGAGCGGTTTTTGGTCCGCTTTCCTGAAGCCCTTACGGGCGTTGGAGGGTCCATTTTGGACCTCGAAAAAAGCCCGAAAACAAGCCAAAAAATATTTTAAAAATATTTTGCAAAAATCCCCCAAAATTGCACTTCGGAGCACTTTTTGACAAAAAGTTTCATGGAATTGAGTATCCACCAAACGCCGATCGTGGAAGTCCAAACTAAGCGTCGTTGAATAATTTTCTCGACCACTCCGACTCGGCACACGTAAATGACGAGACGCCGCTCGGAACTCGCGTCGACAGAATTGTTAATCACGCTCTTGCATCACACACTGAAATTGCAACTCGTGTTGTGCTTGACACTTCAGTTCTTGTTGCTGATCCTGCATGCATGTATAACTTTGCAGGTTGCGATGTTGTCATTCCATTAACAGTGATTGAAGAACTTGATGGTTTGAAAACACGAATGGATGATGTTGGTCGCTCTGCTCGAACCGCACTACGCAGCATTGAAGACCTACGCAAGAAAGCAGGGGGATCACTTGCTTCACCAACCCGCGTTCACGATGGCCCCGATAGTGGGACGGTGCAAATAGAAGTCAATGGCGTACAGCGCAATTTGCTCGTCGAACACGGCCTCGATCCAGATGTCCCCGACAACCGAATCATTGGCGCAGCGCTCGGCCAAGCTCGTATTTCACCTACCCGAATGATTTCAAACGATGCTGCTTTGCGAATCAAAGCGGCACACATGGGCTTAATTGCCGAAGAGCACCAGCCAGTAGGTGCAGGCTCAGATTCGCGTCCAATGGGCTGGACCACATTTGACACTACGAATTCACAAATTGATTCGCTCTATCGCAGCGGTGGAATTGAAACAAGCGAAGTTGCCGGTGCAACACATTTGGTTGACAACAATTTCGCAGTGTTGCGAAGTGGTTCGCAATCTGCACTCGCTCGCTGCAATGACAATGAACTGAAATTGTTGGCTCAGACTGCACCTGAAGCATGGGGGCTTCGCTCACGCAGCAAAGAACAACGTTTTGCGCTTGATTTGTTGATGGACCCCGATATCAACGTGATCGCACTTGACGGTCGCGCTGGAACTGGCAAAACATTGCTGGCTATTGCATCGGGTCTTGAACAAGTTGTTGAACAGCGACGATACGAACGTCTCGCGGTGTATCGACCGCTTGTTCCTGTTGGTCGTGCAGACGTTGGCTTCTTGCCTGGTGACTTAGATGAAAAGCTTGACCCTTGGATGTCAGCAATTCACGACGCAATTGTTGCGCTTACCGATCAGCGTTCAAGCCGTGACGCGCGCGGGCTTATTGATGAGCTCACCGATCGCGGACAACTCACGCTCGAGTCAGTCACGTTCTTGCGTGGTCGTTCGCTCCAGCAGCAATTCGTTGTTGTCGATGAAGCGCAGAACTTGGAACCCACCACGTTGAAGACCATCCTCACCCGCATTGGCGAAGGCACCAAGGTGGTGTTCACCGGTGACACCAGCCAGATTGACGCCCCTTATATGGGTGAGTCGAACAATGCCCTGGCCGTGCTGATTCATGCCTTTTCTGGGCAACGCTGCTTTGGGCACATCACGCTTGCAGCCTGTGAGCGCAGCGCAGTGGCCAGCCTGGCCGCCGAACTGCTGTAAAGCCACCCCAAATAGGCCTCCAGGGCCTTTTTAGCCCTGTGACAAACGACTAATCCACATTCCAACATCTGTGCCCTAGTGTGTGATTACTATTTAGTACTAAATAGAACCCGTCGTGAAAGGCATCAGTTATGTCACTCAAGGAATCTCCAGTAACCGAGTCATACCTCTCCGATCTCGTTGACCCAATTGCACCAATTGGCTCGCTCATCGACTGGACGCAATTCGCCAACTGCAAGGGCAAAACCAAACTGTTCTTCGCACCAAAAGCAGAACGTCCTCAGGCTCGTGAACGACGCGAAGCAAAAGCAAAAGCATTGTGTGCTGCCTGCACGGTAAAACAGACATGTAAAGAATTTGCTCGCAACAATCACGAGTACGGACTATGGGGCGGCGAGAACGAAGAAGAGCGCCACCTTGCTGGTTACACCATGGCTGCACCAATTGGAGTTCGTAGTCGCGCACTGAAGTCGGCATAACTCCCTATCGCTCATGCATCTGCATGAGCCTGCCAAACTGTTTGCATGGCAATTGCAACAGACAGCATTACTGATCCAGGCGAATACGTCACTCGGTTCATAGAGAATATTGAACAGAGTCATTTCACGGCAGCTATGGAAATGGTGTCTGAGGACTGTGAATATGACAACGTGCCCATCACCAAAGTGTTTGGGCGTGAAGCAATGATCCAAATTCTCTCCGACTTCCTTGCTGCTGCAACCAAAGTTGAATGGCTCATTCACCATCAAGTATCAAACGGCGATATGGAACATGGTGTGGTCATGAACGAGCGCACCGACCGTTTTGAAATGGATGGTCGCTGGATTGAGCTTGATATTGCTGGTCTTTTCGTGGTGAGTAACGGGAAAATCGCACTGTGGCGCGACTACTTTGACCGCGAGTCCTTCACCAAGGCGCTTGCCTCGAAATAGAACACCCCTCGCTTACTGTGCCAAACATGAGCGAATCATTAGCAAACATGCGGTTTGCAGTTGTTGATACTGAGACCACCGGCCTGTCCCCTGCAACATGTTCCATGTTGCAACTTGGAATTGTTGTAGTGCGCGGTGACGGCACCATAGAAAGTCAATTCTCTACATACATCAAACGTCGCTTTTGGAGACCAGGCAGGCTTGGCGCTCATCATATTCACGGCATCACGCGCCGAAAGCTGCGCACGGGTGTCACTATCCATGATGCCCTCGACCGTCTATCAACTGAATTGAAATCCGCAACTTTTGTGGCACATAACGCCAAATTTGACCTCGGATTTCTTCAAGCCGAGGCTCAACGTTGCGGACATCCATTGGTTATCCATGAACCCATTTGCACACTCACGCTGTCACGCTCTCTCGACCCGAATAAAGCGCACCCTCACAATTTGCGACAGCTCGCTATTCGCTACGGAGTAACGGATATTCCAAACCATGACGCCCTTGCCGACGCAATTGTTACTGCACGGCTACTGCCACTTTTACTTGCCAAAGCCAACGTCACCGATGCCAGTCAATTGGCTGGCATCGCACTGAAATAGTTCAGCTGTAACGCTTCAACACTGCTTGCGCGGTCTGTTTGCCCAAGTCCACCCATTTGGCTGGCTCAAGCACATCAATTGCGTCACCTCCGCGTAGCAATAATCGACCCAACCATTGCTGCGAGCCAACCGCTAACTCAATTCTTACGCTGCCATCGCTTTGTGGTTCGCGGGAGATATACGGGTACGTCTCGACCAAACGCAATGCTGCAGGACGAACAAGCAAAGTTGCCGTCTCCATGTCTGTTCCAAAGAAGTCGACTTCAGCTTCAATTCCTTCAATGATTGGATCTGAAGTTTTGCCAGTCGGTGTGAACTCTTTAATTCGGTCAATACGAAAGTTGCGAATTTCACCAGACTGATCGTCGTCAGCACGCACATACCAATGACCCATTTGTTCGAACACTGCACGCGGAAAAATGGTGCGCGAAGAATGCGTTCCAGAAATTGGCGAGAAATACTCGATAGTCACAAATTGCCCCGAAGCAACAGCCTCTTGCGCTTCCGGCAAATATTTCACCGCTTTGACATCAACTTCGATCACATCGCCCTTTGGCAGTAGTGGTTTCAGCTTCTTGAGTGCCGAGGCAAGGGGACCTTTTTTGTCTGCACCTGGCATAGAAAGCGCTGCGCTTCCCATTGCTTGCAAGGCGAACAGTTCAGCAGAGTTCAGTTGCAATGGTCGCGAAAACATCAGTGGAACTTCGGCAACTACTTCACCTTCGTCTACAAACACATCAATCAACGCATCAGGCGTATACGGAGGCACTCCGCACATTGCAGCCATCATCAAATCGTTCATCAATTCTTTTTCACTCAACTTGAATTGCTTGGCCATGTCGGCAAGTTTCACGCGCTTGCGGCTGATGAGCCATGGCAACATGACTAACAAGCCCTCGACGCGTTCAGCGGCGCCACGCGGACCACGGCGGGATTTACGCATTGCCATTAGCGACCACCTGCTTGTTCGGTTAGCCACGTAATGACTTGCTTGCGAATGCGAGGTGGACCAATGACAGTTGCGTGATCAACCATGGCAAACAACCACACGCGGAATGCGGCGAGGTTCGCGCAAGGAATTGCAAATTCCACACCACCATCTGCATGTTCTTTGATTACCGCTTGTTTGCCAAATTGTGTGCGCACACCATTTGCCAAACTGGCATCCACCAATACTGTTGCCACTGCGTCATCACCATGGCCTTCTGCGAGCAACTCAGCTTCAGTTGGTACTGCCTTCTGCAGGTCGAAATCTTTTGGCCTACTAAACGATCCACGATCTCCTACAGAAATGTCGCCTTCAATTCGATCGACCCGAAATGTGCGGCGATCGGCACGCAATTGATCGAAACCAACGAGATACCAAAATCCTGCGCGGGCCAACAAACCGTATGGATCCACACTGCGCATTTCGCCCTTGTATGAAAACCTCAGCGTGCGGTGTTCCACCACTCCATCAGCGAGTGTGGCCATTAACTGGTCATCTAACTGGATATTCAAACTGGTTGATGGAGCTTTGAGCGCACGCTCCCCGCCTAGTTTCCACAAGGCTTCATCGCCGTGACTTGCCCCAACTCGAACAGTTGCCATAGCAAACTGCAACGCCGAACGCTCTTCATCGGTTAAACCCAAATCACCGAGTTCGTAACTCTTGCGGTCCACTCGGTAAGCGCCTTCGCCTGCCTGATCTCCACCGAGTGTGATCAATTCAATGGGAATACCGAGCGCGCGCAGATCACCTTTGTCGCGCTCAAACGCTGCTCGCGCAGCCGTATCTGATTCTGGATATTGACCGACAAGTTCCTGGCGAATTTGCTTCAGCGTCAGTGGTTTGGTGCGTTGCACGAGCAGTGCAAGCAAGTTGATCATGCGCTCTGCTTGAGAATACTTCTCCGCCACAGGGCACAGACTAGGTGTTAGAGCGATGTGTTTTGTACCACTGGACCAATTTCGCAGTAGATGCGTCGGTGCCTCCAGATTGGCTTGGTGCGGTTATCTGTGCAGAAACCTCGTTGGCCAATTTCTTGCCCAATTCAACACCCCACTGATCAAAACTGTTGACACCAAACACACAACCCTGGACAAAGACCGAATGTTCATACAGGGCAATGAGTGCCCCAAGCGTGCGTGGAGAGAGTGACGACAGCATGATGGTTGTGCTTGGACGATTGCCCGGCAGTGTGCGATGCGGATCAGTTTCGTTTCCAAACGCCAATGCTTGGGTTTGTGCGAACAAGTTGGCCACAAGTGCGTCGTGAACCTCATCGTCGTGTGTTGGCGTTGCCGCTACGCCAATGAAATCAGCAGGCACCACGGATGTGCCTTGATGCAATAACTGCATGTACGCATGCTGCGCGTTGGTGCCAACTCCTCCCCAAACAATGGGAGAAGTAGGCAGAGACACTGGATTGCCATCTGCGGTCACACGCTTGCCGTTGCTTTCCATTTCCAGCTGTTGCACATAGGAGGCAAAAGACTTCAATGCACTGGCGTAGGCAATCATCGCGCGTGTTTCTCGTCCGAGCATTGAGCGATTCCATACGTTCAGGACGCCCATTAATACAGGAGCATTGCGCTGCAATGGTGCAGTCATGAAGTGTTCGTCCATTGAACGCATTCCCGAAAGCATGTCGTTGTATGCACTGGAACCGAATGCGATGACATTCACCAGATTCACTGCAGACGATATTGAATACCGCCCACCCACCCACGACCACATCGGAAAGATGTAATCGGCAGCCAAACCCACACTCGCTGCCTTTTCAGGAAATACAGACACCACAGCAAGATGCTTTGACACGTTCGTTGCACCGACCGAATCGGAAATCCAATCTGCAATGATGCGACCGTTGCTCAAGGTTTCTGCAGTACTAAACGACTTTGAGCACAACACCACCAGCGTCGTCTCAGGATTGCACTCACGAAGGACGCTGCGCACTTCGGCTGGATCAATGTTGGAAACAAAATGAACCTGCACTGCAGGCGTGCATGAAGAGGACAGCGCTTCATAAACCAGTGTCGGACCAAGGTCACTACCACCAATGCCCACATTGATGACGCTCTGAAATTTCTTGCCTGTTGCACCGGTTATGCGACCTGCGCGAACCGACTCAGCGAATTCATTCACCTGCGCTCGAACACGCAGAACCTCCTCCATCACGTCAACGCCATTTACATTGACTGAGGTTTCTTCAGGTGCCCGCAAGGCTGTGTGCAGCGCTGGCTGGTGCTCTGTTCCATTTACAACAACACCTTCAAACATGTCATTTCGCTTTTGCTCGACACCTGCCTGTTCAGCGACCGCAATCAAACTCTGCACAGCATGATCATCAACGTTTTGCTTTGAAAAATCGATAAACATCGCGTCTCTACCAACCAGCACCTCAATACTCAGAGATTCAGCACGCGCCGAATTCTGGGCAAAAAGGTCTTTCAGCGTTGTCTGCGAAATTGTGGCTGCATTTTTTAGCGCTGCCGACCATGCGGGAGTTGTGGTGATATCCACTCATTAGAGGCTACCCGCGCGACTAGCGTGAACGAATCATGACAAAGCCTGTTGCCAAGCCAGAAACTTCGCAGGCTGCAATTGCACTCTCCCTTTCGGTGTATTTCATCTGGGGCGCTCTCACGTTGTATTGGAAAGAACTACATGGTTTCGATCCGTTTGAACTCATTGGCTGGCGAATTACTTCTTCGGCAATTGTGCTTACCGTGGTCATGCTCGCCACAGGACGTTTAGCGCCTCTTTTGCGCTTATTACGCAATCCTCAACTGTTGATCCGTATTGCACTTGCGAGCGTGCTTCTCACCATTAATTGGGCAACATATGTGTGGGCAGTAGTGAACGACCACGTCATCGAAACGGCCCTTGGCTATTTCATTGCACCAATCCTCACCATCGTTGTCGGTGTTTTCGTGTTACATGAAAAGCTCCGCGTAATTCAACGTGTAGCAGTGACTTTTGCAGTTGGCGGAATAGCTTTACTCACGGTTGCATACGGACGTGTGCCATGGATTGCACTGATCATTGCAACCTCATGGACGTTCTATGCCTACCTGAAAAAGAAAGTTCCACTTGCTCCATTAGAGAGCCTCACCGCAGAAGTAATTGTGCTTGCCGTTCCGGCATTCATTTATCTATGCACAACATGGAACAATGCTGACAGTGTTCAGAACACCGCCACTTCGGTGGAGTGGATTTTTGTTGCATTCACCGGCGTGATTACTGCAGTTCCGTTGCTGATGTTTGCCAGCGCATCTCAGCGCACACCGCTCACCATTCTTGGACCAATGCAATACATCGTTCCCACAATGAACTTCTTGATTGGTTGGCTGATGTACAACGAGATACTCACTTCGTCCAAAGTCGCAGGATTTTCACTGATTTGGGTATGCCTTGGGCTTGTGTTAGTTGATTTGTTCAGGACACAGCGGCAGCAACAAATCGCTTCAAGCCATCAATAACTGCGTCTTCACGCTCTCGATCATTGATGACATAAGCAAACCGCGCCAAACCAGAAATCATTACATCGAACAGATCTTGCAGTGTTCGGGCTGTCATTTCAGATCCGACTTCCCCACGGGCAACGGCGTTTTCACAGAGCTGTTGGAAGAACATTGCCCAATCTTTTCGGAGGGGGCGAATGGCATCGGATAGTTCCGGATGGCGTCGAGCTTCTGCAGAAACTCCAACAACAAAGCCAAGAAGCGATGGATCGTTTTTACTTACCTCTGTGAGCGCATCGATAATTGCCGAAAACTTGTCGACCAGAGAATCACACGGTGCCGCTGCTGCAACTACAGCTTCTGTGACCATGTTTTGCACTTGCTCGAAAGCAGCCACATACATATCGAGCTTTGAAGGAAAGTAGTGGTAAATCGCACCTGTTGTGATTCCCGCCGCAGCGGCAACAGTGCGATTGGTTGTTGCGTCATAGCCAATGGTGGCAAACGATGCGCGAGCTTCGTGAATAAGACGTTCGCGTGTTTCTCCAGCATCAGTTGAGCACGGACGGCCCAGCTTTTTTGTTGGCGCGAGAAGCTTCATGAAATCAGGCTAATTCGGTCATTACTCACTCGGCGAAGCGGCGGAGCAAATTTGCCAATTCCACTGGACGGTCGCCCTGCACGCTGTGACCTGCTCCTTCAACCACAACTACCTCTGCCTGAGTACAACGCTTTTTCAACTCTGCAATATCCTCGTCATCAACAACGGGAGACACTCCTCCACGAACCATGAGTAGCGGCTTACTCCAAGACGAGATCATGTCCCACATTGGTGATCGCGGGGCCTCATGGCCGGGAGCAGACCCAGCAGTTTCAGTTTGTCCACGACGGTCATAACGCCACTGCCACGAACCGTCTTCGATTTGCTTTGCGTTGTGCAGTATTCCTCGGCGCAAACTTGCTTCACTGCGCGTTGGATTGTGTTCCTTCGTGCGTGCAAAGAGTTCATCAAAACTTGCAAAGCTTTGTGGGCCATTAATGAAATCGAGCACTGCTTTAGCCTTCTTGCTCGTGACCCCTGGCGTAATGTCCACAAGCACGAGGTGTGGAACAAGTTCTGGATGTGCGTGAGCAAGTGCAAGACACGTAAGCCCTCCAAGCGACATGCCAACAATGGCGACTGCATGTTTCGCGTGAGCATTCATGACTTCCGCGATATCTTGCGCCATTCCTTGCGGGCTGTATATCGCATCTTCACGCCATGACGAATGACCATGACCTGGTAAATCGACGGCAATCAAGGGAATGTTCAATGACAATGCAACGGTGTCCCAAGTATGAGCGTTTTGACCACTGCCGTGCACAAGCACCAGACGTGGGTCTGCAGTTCCCCACTTCAATGCACTCACAACTCGACCATCGCTCAGTGTGGTGTTCACCCGAGTAACAGTCGGCATCGGCGACACCGTCAATGAATACTCAGAGATGTTTTCGGCAAACAGTGAAAACTCGTCGTATTGAATGCGTTCCATGCATTGAACCCTATTCCAGCAAACGGGCCAAGTAACTAAGGAGCGACGGTGGTCGTAGCACCAGGTTTTGGTGCGACGGTTGAAGAAGTGGTTGTGGTGTAGTTCGGGTCCGGTTTGTCGAACGGCGGAACTGGAGATCCGTACTCTTCTGGTTCTTTAATGCCGTCAAACACGTACACACGATCGCCGTATTTGACCAGCGCTGGGAAGTAGCGAGCAACCGACATTGGGATTCGCACACAACCGTGTGAAACGGGTTTGAGCGGAACCAAAATTGCACCATGAACTGCGATGCCATAGTTGAAGTACACAGGGTTGTACATACTTCCCAGTTTTGATTCGCGCATTCCGGTGTGACGGTTATAGAAGTAGAAAATTCCTGGCGGAGTAATTGCTTCGCCACAAATTCCTTGCTTAATTTGCTGTGAAGTGTTGTTTCCGTCCTGGCCTGGATCAATAGTTACTTCATCACACCACTTTTCATTCGAGCCAGTAGAAATATGAGTAATCAACTGCGGCTCCGAGCCCTTAAACACAACCAACACTTGTTCGGGAAGGTAAATCTCAACATGATTAGGAGAATCTGCTTGCCGACGCGGAGATACCAATGATGCAGTCTCCATAATTGCCCATGTAGATGGAGTGACTTCATCGGTTGCACGTTCACGTGGAGTTTGCATCACCAGTTTCTGGAATGCCCATACGGCCTGCACAGTGTTTTGGCCATAAACACCATCGTGCGGACCCGGATCAAAGCGCAAGGCAGACAGACGCTGCTGCAAGCGCAACACATCGTCGCCCTTCATGCCTGGCTTTAAGGTGCGCGTGAGTGGAACCGTGACCACGGGGATTGTCGATTGCTCAATTGTGGAATCAGAACTTCCATTTGCACTTTCGTTTTGATTGTCACTTGTGAGTACGCCAAATGCAATAACTGTGATCAGCACCGCAAAAGCAACAAGTGCTGGCCTCCAACGTTCGTAGGTGCTTTGCACAGGAAAAACATCGTCGCCCAAGAAGTCTTCGTCGTATTCGAAGTCGCCCTCGTAATAGTTATCAAACTTGTCGTTCATGATTTTTTCGGTGCGAGTGCATTGAGGTGCGCGCGCAACGACCATGCTTCTTTCAGAATTTTCACGATGACAGATGGTGAACTCAACGTTGATACACCACGAGTGCGCGGAAAATAATCAACACCAAATTGCACGACGCTCATTCCAAGCTTTCGTGCGCTAACCATCAATTCAGCATCAATGAAGGAACCTTCGCTGGTCAGATGAACATTGTCAAGAACATTTCTGCGAACCAATTTGAACGCAAAGTTCACATCTCGGAAGCGACAACCGAATAGTGCGCGCACCATGATGTTGTACAAAAATGAATACACCACTCTCACGTAGCCTTCGTCAGTGCGATCAAATCGATAAGCAGCAACAATGTCTGCTTCATATTGATGCATCAGTCGCAATGCTTTGTGCACTTCACGAAAGTCAAACGGCAAATCGGCATCTGTGTACAGCACAACATCACCAGTTGAGGCAGCAAAACCCGACTTTATTGATCCGCCCAGTTTGCGATTTACCGGATGATGAACCACTTTGATCCGCGGGTTTGCTGCTGCCGCAGCATCCGCCAATTGTGGCGTTGCATCTGTTGAAGCATCATTCACAATGACCATTTCATAGTCCTGCACCGTGCCGTTGGCGATCAGTTCGTCTCCAAGTTCAATCGCAGCATTCAATGCACGTTGGAGATACTCCTCTTCATTCCACATAGGGAAAAACACCGAAAAACGAGTGAAAGATGGTCGGGACATGCGCCATCAGGCTAACTGGAGCGGTTTGGGTTGTACAGTGCAGGGTGTGAAGTCCCCCTGGAAGCTCGTTGGCATTTCATCCTGGTTGCTCGTTACCGCTGGAATTACCTGCGCCGCAATTGCAAGCAGATCAGTTGGAAAATCCACCTGGTGGCTTGGACCGGAATCAAACCCAACATTCCCTCTCTTGTGGGTGCTGCCCTTTTTGATGCCTGTTGTCAGCATCGTTGCCATCATCCGACTTCCGCGCATTGCTGGCTACGTGGGTATCGGCTGTTCGCTTGTTCTCGCTGGGGTTGCAATCGGTGACATCTCAGGCACTCCAGGAATTGCAATTATTGAGGGAATCGTTGCAGTATCTGCACTGTTCATCTCGATTGCAACATTTGCAGGACGCTCTAACGGTTAAAGCAGTCGCCTTCAGCGCGCCAAATTCAGTACCGTGTTTACATGCCTGATTCAAACGCCGCTGCTTCCAATGCCAAAGTGTTGTCGTCACTACCCATTGGTGAGCGCGTTGGTATCGCATTCTCCGGTGGTCTTGACACATCCGCAGCAGTTGCATGGATGCGCGAAAAAGGCGCACTTCCATATGCATACACCGCGAACCTTGGTCAACCAGACGAACCCGATCTAGACGGTGTTCCCGTTCGCGCCAAACAATACGGCGCAGAAGGCGCACGCCTCGTTGACTGTCGGACCGAACTCGTCCATGAAGGTCTTGTTGCTTTGCAATGTGGTGCTTTCCACATCACCACGGCTGGCAAAACCTATTTCAACACCACACCACTTGGCCGCGCAGTAACAGGAACCATGCTTGTACGCGCAATGAAGGAAGATGGCGTCGACATTTGGGGCGATGGCAGCACGTATAAAGGCAATGACATTGAGCGTTTCTATCGCTATGGGCTTCTTGCCAATCCAAAGCTGCGCATTTATAAGCCATGGCTTGACGCTGACTTTGTTCGCGAAATGGGTGGACGTGCGGAAATGAGTGCATTCCTCACTGCCAAGAATCTTCCTTACCGCGACTCGGCCGAAAAGGCGTACTCAACTGACGCCAATATTTGGGGAGCAACGCATGAAGCAAAGCAACTTGAAGAGTTGAATACCAGCATGCACATTGTGAAGCCAATCATGGGTGTTGCTCATTACGACCCATCCGTTTCCATTGCAACTGAAGACGTAGTGGTGTCATTTAAAGAAGGCTGGCCGGTTGCGTTGAACGGCAAAACATTTGCCACACAAACCGAATTAGTGAACGAAGCCAACATCATTGGTGGTCGACACGGACTTGGCATGAGCGACCAAATTGAAAACCGCATTATCGAAGCCAAGAGCCGTGGAATTTACGAATCACCGGGACTCGCTCTCTTTCATATTGCATACGAGCGATTGCTCACTGCTATCCACAACGAAAACACCCTCGAGAATTACCGCCAAATGGGACGCAGGCTCGGTCGCTTGTTGTACGAGGGTCGCTGGTTTGACCCGCAGTCACTTATGCTCCGCGAGCCGCTCATGCGTTGGGTTGGTTCACTTGTAACTGGCGATGTGACCATTCAGCTTCGTCGTGGTGACGACTACAGCATCTTGAATACCACTGGCCCACATTTGACGTATGCGCCAGAACGACTGAGCATGGAACGCGTCGAAGATGCTGCATTTGGTCCGCTTGACCGCATTGGTCAGCTCACGATGCGCAACTTAGACATTCAAGACACACGAGCAAAGATTGATGAATACCGCAGTGCAGGAACGTTGGGTGCTGGGGGATTGCTGGAACTTGAATAGTCGGCGTTAGCCGTTAACTATTTCACGCACAATTGCGGCAACCAGTGCTGCTCGCTCGCCCATTTTCGACACCTTGATGTATTCGGTGTCTGCATGCGCACCACCACCACAAGCACCAAGGCCGTCAAGTGTTGGAACACCAATTGCTGCGGTGAAGTTTCCATCTGATCCACCGCCAACAGCGATGCCTTGCAAGTTGTGTATACCTACCTCAGGAGCAACACGCTTTGCTATTTCGTACAAAGCGAGCGCTGCAGACTCGTGCATCGGCGGACGATTGATTGATCCGCTCACTGACAGAGTTGCACCATTTACTGTTGGTTTCAGCGAAGCGAATGCTTGTTCGACACGTTGCTTCTCTGCTGGAAGATTTACACGAGTATCAACCGTGATTCTCGCGCTTGCAGGGACCACATTTTCTGTAGTACCTGCAGTTGCAACTGTTGGTGTGACCGTTGTGCCAACTTCTGGTTTTGCAATTGCGGCAATGGCCTGAACCTGTGCGGCAAGCTCAATGAGCGCGTTGACTCCTTTTTCAGGTTCTAAGCCGGCATGGCTTGCGCGACCAACGATGTCAACAGTGAACGTGCCCACACCTTTGCGCGCAATCTTCAACGCATCGTCGTTACCGCTTGGTTCGAGCACCAAAACATTCCCTGCTGCCAACGCGCGTGCCTCAATGAGTTCGCGAGATGTATAAGAGCCAATTTCTTCATCAGAAGAGATTAAAAATTCAACATGCTCGCACTCGCGAATTTCGCTCATTCCATAAATTGCCTGAATAATTCCAGCCTTCATATCGAAAATTCCTGGACCGCGCGCGATGTCACCGTCGACACTGAAGCCACGCTTCGCAACCGTGCCCTTTGGAAACACGGTGTCGTGATGGCCAACGAATAACACCTTCGCGTTGTCGCCACCTTTCCAGTGCACATGTGGGCCTTTTGTGCCAGGAATGATTTCTGGTGCTTTGCCCAACACCTGCGTCATGACATCAGCGAGAAACTCTGCGCTGCGCTGCAAGTCATCTGGTTCATTCGATGGCGACTCAAGATCAACGAACTGCTGCACATGAGCAAGCATTTGTGATGTGCGAGCATCAAGGGCCGAGCGCAACTGGTCATTCGTTGGCGTCCCGGTTGGTAATGGCATCCCTCTAGTCTGCCCGACACCTTGCCAATACGCGATGTTGATTATCAATACTTGTGCCCGGGATGAGACTCGAACTCATACGGCTATTTCTAGCCAGGGGGGTTTAAGCCCCCCGCGTCTACCATTCCGCCACCTGGGCTTGGGTGTGTAGGTTAGGCGCGTTTCATCGCAGTTGTGCTTTCTTAACTGCCAAGAATCTGATTGACCAGGTCAATCAGGCTTGGCTCAAGCAAACGAACCCCCGCCATAGATAAGTGGTTGTTATCGAGGTACAACACTTTTCCGTCTTTTTCAAGCGGACATTCCGTTGCATTGCACAACACCGTAAACGGATCATAGAAAAATGTTCCATCTCCGGCATCATCTTTCCAATTCTGGGTAATTGGGTTTGCGACAGCATCCTGATCGGCGCGAGAGAGCGGTTCCAATTTAGGCATTCGAATTCGCCGCGGTGCAACACTTTCCGCATAAAACGGATTGTCGAGCACAATGAGGTGCTTAGCCCCGCGATCTGAAGCGAATTTACTGAATGTAGTTGCAAGATCTAGTCGTACTTCTCTGCTCAATTCCTCACTATTTGTTTTAAAGGAGTTAATGACGAGATCAAAGTTTCCCGGAGCAAAAGTTCCATCTTTTATAGTTGAATATTTTTTGCCATTACACACCAATGCACAAGTGGTGATTTGAACATCGTGCGTCTTTGCGTAATCAACGAAGATAGGAATCAATTGATAAATATGCGAATCTCCGTACAACAACACTTTATTTGCAGATGTGTCTTCTCCCACCACACACACATCATTCATGAAATCGCAGCCGTCTAGGACCGCACTCGCGTATACGTTTCCGTAGCTTTCACGAGCCTGGGTTTTCGTGATATCAAGTCCGAACAGCATCAATGATGGAATCATCACCATTGCAATACCGGCAACAACTTTTGTACTGGTTCTTCCTGTTCGCAATTTTCGAAATGGCTGCTCAATAAAGCGATAGGAAAACGCTGCGGGAAGCATCGAAACAACGACCAATATGGATTTATCTACTGACGAATCTGGCCTCATGAGGTCTAACGAAACTGAGACACCGATCCAATGCCATAGGTAAATGGAGTACGAGCTATTTCCGATTGCTTGAAACAACCGAATTCCGAAGAATCTCTGAATGTCAAGTTTCGAACCTGAAAGTGAAAAAATCAGCAGCCCCGTTGCCAGAGCGGTTAACGCACAAGCACCTATCTGTGATCCATTGCCATCAACCCTCGTCACTAAAACGTAAACAATGACCAGAACGGAAAACACCGACAACACAGTTCGAATTGTGGAGCCAAAATACTTTTTCCCTCGTTCGTATCGCAATACTGCAATCGCGACAAGCAACCCTAAGAAAAACTCCCAAGCTCTGGTGAACGGAGAATAAAACAGAAATTCCTGCCGGAAATTCGGTGTAAACCAACCGAATTGTTCATTGCTTGCCCCGTACATTGTGAACGCTGAGGCCAAACCAAGAACGACAAATCCAATAGTCCAAATACGGATTCGATGCGCAGCGTCAAAACGTCTGCCGATTAAAGCCAACGCTCCGAGCACAATTGGTAGCGCAATATAAAACTGTTCTTCTACTCCAAGCGACCAGGTGTGAAGAAAAAAAGTGATATCGCCAGATTGAACGAAATAATTCAGTTTCCGGAACATGAAGAAAAAGTTGCCGTAGCTAAACAGAGCGGCCCGGGCTTGCTGAATGAAGAAGTCTTGAGCTTTAGTAAACGGAACAATGAAATACGCGTATACCGACATGACCGCAACCATGAACGAAAGTGGCGGGAATATGCGGAAGAACCGGCGTTCAAAGAATCGTCTAAAGGAAACCTTTCCCGTGGAGGTTTGTTCATTCACCATGGTTAGGCCGATAACAAAACCAGACACCACAAAGAACATGTCCACGCCAACAAAACCACCGCTGAACATTCCAATACCCAAATGGCTAAGCACCACTAAGGTGACTGCGACTGCGCGAAGAAATTGAATTTCTTTGCGTATATGGTGCTGCGTTGTCACTACACCATCGTAGTTGAGCAGTTAGTTACGCAACGCGCGGCTGAACCACTGGAACATGCACATCTACTTCCTGCGTTGCAACATATCCGTGAATGGAAAGAATGGACCACAACGCTGTGCGTACATGATCTGAATCTGGCGCGTTGAGTTGATTAACCACCACTACACCTTCGATCATGTCGCCAAGGATGGCAACGAATGGTCGATCGCGAAGAGCAACTGCCACCACTCCACCACCTTCACGACGTCGGACAGTTCGATTTACACCAATGACCCGTGGAGGGCTACGAAAACTTGGAGCAAGCAACCCGAAACGTTGAGTTTCACTGGCAATTAAGCGCGCAACAGCCGCAAACTGCATAGTGGTCGAGGTGCTCATGGCCACAGCATGACACACCCATGTGACAGAGTGACCGTGATGTCTGAAACCGAACTCAATGCCATGCAACAGGCCGTTCTTGAAGCATTAGGCAAAGAACCCGACTGGGTGCCCATTCCCCGTGAAGTCATCGAGGGAATCCGCGTACAACTACATGACGGTCTCGCCGACATTGCGCCACGACTCACTCCTGAAAATGCTCTGTGGGTCAGCAAACACAAACTCACCACAGTGCATGGTTGCGAAGCCAATCACCTCGCCGGGCTTACGGGTTTCGAATGGACTCTTGGCAATGTGAAAGGAACCGTGCTGCACAAGGCCGTTGAGCTCGGCTTCAATTGGCGGGGAGTCATTGTTCCTGCCGATGTTGTCGATGAAGCACTCGCACAACTTGCCGACGACGAACGCCAAAGCGCCGGACCATTCATTGACAACTTGCCTGCAGGAGACCGCGCACAACTGAGAAGTTCTGCAATTGATTTGTACACCAAGTTTGATGAGTGCTTTCCACCGCTTAAAGCAGCTTGGCGACCTGTGCTTGAAAGCTCTGCGCGATACGAAATGTTTGATCAACGCATCAACCTCAGCACACGAGCGGACCTCACGCTTGGTGCCGTTGGTTCCAAAGTCATTATCGATCTAAAGTCCGGACGCGTTCAGCCCAATCACCGAGAAGAACTGCGTTTCTACGCATTGGTTGAAGCCATGCGCACCGGTGCCGCGCCACGGCGTTTAGCCAGTTACTCGCTTGTTACTGCACGCGCCGACGTCGAAGACGTAACCGAAGGCGTGCTGCAAGCAGCTGTTCGCAAAACTGTTGATGGCGTTCGCAAAATGGTTGAGTTGCAACGCGATGGCCGCGAACCGGTAATCCGTAGTGGGTTATTTTGTTCCTGGTGTCCACTGCTCGACTCGTGCGCCGAAGGAACAAAATTCATTGCGCGCCGCGACGACCCCGACGCAACTGACGACTTTTAACTATCGCTCATTAGCGCAACGGGAACACCAAGCCCTACTGCACCACGGAATGTTGCGATCGATCTATTTATTTGCACCGCCGGCTTTGGTGGGCTGAGAACATCAGGGCCCAGGTAAGCAGCAACTTCATACACATCTGCAACGTTCAAGACAAAACCCCACAACGATGCACTACCTGCCGGCATCGATGGTGCAGTAACGATTTCAACGATTACATCGCCAAGTCTGTGGAAACCCTGGCGCATTCCATTGCCTGCATCACGAACACGTTTAAGCTCTGCGCCGGTTGCTTCATGCAATGCGCGCGAGGTGCGCTCTAAGTCGGGAGTATTTACGACAACATGATCTACGCCAAGCGGCTTCAAAACGAACTCTTGTGATTCATTTTCTGCAGGTCGAGGCTTCACTGAAACTTCAGTTGTAGGAATTCCGTCAATTGTTGAAATCGTAGAATCGACATTGCTCATCGACCAAGAGTGCAATCCAGATGGAAGTGCTTCGTCGATACGCAACGACAATTCACCAATAGCAAATACACCGTCTTGAGAAAAGTTGATTCCTACCTGCACCCAGTTGGCGCGGGAACCACCGATGACCAATTCACTTATTCGTGCCGAATTCATTTCAGGCACGCCAGCGCTATTGCTCAGCCACGCCCCATGTTTGGACGCTTACCGTGGTTGGCCTTCGAGCGACGCATCTTGGCTTTTTTCTTCTTGGTCTTCTTCGACATAGTCCCGCCATGCTAACGGGCATTCTCGCCATTTCCGATGGCTACGCCCTTCGCCAGCGGGCCCTTCCACCTGAATACGGCACACCCGAAGCATCAGTTTTCGAGCACACATAGGTGGTCGGTGACGTACTTCCACTCAATGTGTAATAGCCAATTGCGCCTTCGGGTGAGCAATATGAACCCGGATTTATTTGTGCTGCCGTGCCTGATGACGCGGTAGTTGGTGTCGCCGTTGAATTCGTGATTGACGAGGCAGGATTCGTGACCACCGTCGTTCCACCCAAAATATTTGGCAGGTTTGGAATTGGTGCGATGTTCAACGAGATACACGTTGATTGCAACAAATTTTTGATACGCCCGAACTCGCTCGAATCCATAGACAGGCCCCAGCGAACTTTCACCGCGATCCAGTTACCCAAATATGTACATGTGTACGACTGCAATGGTGGCAACCAATTTGAGGGGTCTTTGTCACTCTTTGATTGATTTACCGAGTCGGTCACCGCCAACAAAGTTCGGTTATCTGATGTGTCGTTTGCATACGCCTTTCGTTGTGCAGCGCTCCATGCCCACGCACCCGAATCCCACGCTTCCTTTAGAGCAACAACATGATCGATATCAATATCTGACGGATTGCTCCACTTCGCTCCGTCATATGGCGAAACCCAGTCCCCCGCAATCACATTGCAATTCACTGGATCTACTTGGGGCAGCGAAATACTGTCGCGCTTCAACACTTGGTCGCGCGAGTCGCATCCGTCGCCGTCAATATCACGCCAATGTTCAAACAGCGTGCGGTCGTAACCAACTTGGTACTCATTTTCAACTCGGATTGTTTGCAAGAGCGCAAGCGCACTTCCCACTGTTACCGGTTTTGCTGTCGTTGTCGTTGAGTTAATGCTCGCAGTTGGTGAAGGAACGCTTGGACTCGATGCTGGTGTTCTACATTGACGAATGAACACGGATTTCACTGCAGTGAACTCACGTACGTCCATTGCGAGTCCCCATTTCGTTTTTAGCGCCACCCAGTTACTTAAGTAGACGCAAGTATTCATGCTTGTACTCGGCAACCAATCAGCTGGGTCTTTGTCTCCACGTTGCTGCGCACTTGCAGCAAGCACCAACGCCAACACAGAAACATCCGCTCGGTCGTTGATGAAACTTCTTCTTTTTGACGCGCTCCACGCCCACGCACCTGAATCCCACGCTTCGCGAACAGTGACAACCTTTGCCACACTCATTACTGGAACTGGTCTATTCACTCCCCCCGTAAACAGAGACTGTTTGAAACCAGCAGTTCTTTCAGTTAAGACTTGTATCGCATTCAATTGATCAAGCGTTACTGAATCATTTGCACGAGGCTGCGCAACAGCCAAAGAGGAAACGCTGATTGCCATTACGACTACTGCGCCATGAACCGAAAGGCGCCACTTCATAGGACCACACTACCTACTGAGAAATCAGTGGTACATCCATCTCGATGAAAATGCATTCGCCCGGGCATACTTCTGCAGCCTTTACAACATCGATTTGATTTTTTTCTTCAACAATTGCGAGACTTCCCGAACTTCCCGGATCATTGAGCGTCACGCCACCTTGCGCTACATAAGCGATTCCGTCCTCTAATTGCACAAATACATCGGGACAGTGGTCCACACACAAGCCGTCGCCTGTACACAAGTCTTGGTCTATCCACACACGCACGATTGCACGCTAACGAATGAGCGCGGAAACCAAGAGAGCGAGCATCAACAAATTTCGCAAAATATTTGTCCATCCAATTGGCTTTGTTGAACGAAAGCTCAAACACGCACACGGTGGTCTATCCCCAGCAGCCAATCGAAGAGTTAGAAGAACTGTGAAACTTGATAGTGCCACTATTGAGGCGATAAGTACGGCGTCGGCTACCAATCCGGCAATCAGCAACGAGCCAAGTGCTACTTCTATATAGGGAACGGTTGGAATGGCAAATGCAGGTGCCCCGAGTCGCTTCGCTTGTGCTGGCCATAACTCACGTGCAATGAATTTCTGCACACCAGCGAAGATAAAAATCACTCCAACAGTCGCCGACATCCACCAATTCAGCGAAAAAATTTGTTCAGTCATTAGGCAGGAGTAACACCAGTTACCTTGCCGCGATAAAACACCATGGCTTCACCAACTGTTTCGTTAGCAGCAAGGTGTTGTACTCGTCCCAACACGAAATGGTGATCTCCTGCAGGTGTTACCGACTCAATACTGCAGTCAATAACTGCGAGCGCACCTTGGAGTACCGGCATTCCGCTCGGTGACTTTGTCCAATTAAGGCCATCAAACCGAGCAGACATACCACCTTCTGGTTCACGCGCAAATCGCCAACACAGTTCTTCCTGCTCACTCGTCAATACGTTGGCGCAAAAGCCATGTCCCTCTGCGATGTGTGACCAACTGCGCGAGGCATTGCCCGGGAAAAAACCAACTAACGGTGGGTCTAGTGAAACTGAAACAAAACTGCCAATAGTGATTCCCGATGGTGCGCCAGTTGCATCAATGCCAGTAACGACAACAACTCCAGTTGGCAGATGACTAAGCACCTGTCGAAACTTGGTGCTGTCAAAGTTGGCTTCCATCGCTTCAATGTTACCCAACTATGGTTTGGGCATGACCGCTCAGCACAACATTGCTATGCATGAAGTTTCTGCAAACAACTTGTCTTTCACCTATTTCGAATGTGGAACTGGACCTCTTGCGTTATGTCTGCACGGCTTTCCCGACTCTGCACATACATGGCGACACTTGCTTCCCGAACTTGCATCTGCTGGTTACCGCGCAGTCGCGCCATTCATGCGTGGTTATGCACCAACTTCAATTCCAGAAAACGGGGCGTATCAAACTGCAGCACTAGCAACTGACGCGAACGCGTTGCACGAAAAACTTGGTGGTACTGCGGATTCGGTCATCATTGGACACGACTGGGGGGCACCTGCGGTCTATGGCGCTGCAATTCTTGAACCTTCACGATGGAAAACAGTTGTTGGAATGTCTGTTCCACCCTGGGGTGCAATGGGTAACGCTTTCATTTCAAATCTCAATCAAGTGCAACGCAGTTGGTACATGTTCTTTTTCCAACACGGTCTTTCCGATTTTGTCGTCGGCGCAAACAACCTTGCATTTATTGACATGTTGTGGGATCAATGGTCGCCTGGTTTTTCAGCAATCGAAGACATTGAGAATGCAAAAGCCACCATTGCCACTCCCGAACATCTTGCGGCGGCACTTGGCTACTATCGCGCAACCCTTGGCGCAGGATTTAGAGACCCTGCGCTCGGCGAAGCGCAATCACTCGTGCAGGGAGAGAATCCGCCGCAACCACTTCTCTATCTCCATGGAGAAAAAGATGGCTGCATAGGAGTCGAGGTTGCACGCGACGCCGAAACACGCGCCCCGTCAAACGCACGGGTTGAAATCGTTGAAGGCGCCGGCCACTTCATGCAACTGGAGCAACCTACAAAGGTAAACAAACTGATCGTTAATTGGATTACGAGCAACGCTTTATAACGGCAAGTGCAAAACGCCATTTGATTCAACGACCAACTTGTCGGCAAGGAGCGATTCAATAATCTTTTCTGCACGCTCCGGTTGTTTGGTTAAACCCATGGCGTGGTCGGCTTTAGTTCGTAACACCCCACCTGACACCAGTGTTTTCATGAGCCTGCCCCGCGCCTGTCGATTTGAACCTTCGAAACGCGCCTGAGGCTTACTCGTTCCTGCCGATGCTGGACCAGGATCGTCACCACCATGCATCTGCCAACTGCACGATTCAATTATTGGGCATCGCTTGCATTGTGGAGAACGGGCCGAGCAACAAGTTGCCCCGAAATCCATGAGCACCTGATTCCACTCCCACGACAAACCAATCGGAACAATTGAGTCTGCAATTGTCTGAGTTTCGCGTTTGCCCAGCGGCCTATTCATTACGCGTGCAAACACCCGAGTGACATTGGTGTCAACAACTCCAATGTCTACATGTTCTGCAAATGCCAAAACAGCGCGTGCGGTGTATTCGCCAATTCCAGGCATTGCAAGCAGTTGCTCTAAATCTGCAGGCACTTGCGAATCGTGATCGCGCACCATCACCTTTGCCGCTTCATGCAAATTGCGACATCGTCGCGGATATCCAAGGCCTTGCCAGATGGCCAACAATTCAGCCAGAGGGGCATCTGCGCATTCGCGCGGCGAAGGAAACGTGTTTATGAAAAGTTGAAACTTCGGAACAACCCGATCAATTTGAGTTTGTTGCGACATCACTTCGCTCACCAACACGTGCCACCGATTCCTCGTGGCGCGCCACGGGAAATCTCGCAATTGTGGCAATCCCCACTGCAGCAGTGGGTTAACAATGTTGCTTAGCTCGTCCAGACGTCTTGACCGTCGTACGGACGTGCGCGCTTGGGCATGAATTCACGCTTCCACACCATTACTCGCCTGCGGAAATAACACACCTCTTTTCCATCTTGATTGAAACCTTTTGTTTCTACTGTCACCACTCCGCGGTCATTCTTTGACTTCGACTCCTGAACATCAAGAACTCGCGTTTCTGCGTGGATCGTGTCTCCGTGGAAAGTTGGGAACTTGTGTTGCAGCGTTTCCACTTCAAGATTGGCAATTGCAGCTCCACTCACATCAGGAACGCTCATCCCCAAAACCAATGAATACACCAAATTGCCAACAACAACGTTTCGCCCTTGAACGCTTTGCGATGCAAACCAGTCATTGGTGTGCAGAGGATGATGATTCATCGTGATCATGCAAAACAAATGATCATCGGCTTCGGTAATTGTTTTTCCTGGCCAGTGGCGATACACATCACCAACCGTGAAGTCTTCTAGTGCTCTTCCAAATGGACGCTCATGAACGGTCATAACAACAAACTACTCCTCATCCTCATCATCAAGTAAAAACTTGTTCTTTGTTTCAGGTAATGGAAACTGTCCCGTACGGTCGCGTGGTGCGTACTGCTCAAGAAATTCGTACTTGGTTGTTGGGTGTTCGGTTGCAAGTTTGGTGACTCTTCGAAGCGACCGCAGTTTCTCTTTTCTTTCAATGGCGAATGGCCCCACCCGCAACGAAAGGTAAGTGAATCCACCAACAACAATCGGTAGCCAATACTGAGCAATTCGGTACGACAACACTCCAACCGTTGCAACGTTTCGAGTAAGACCGAAACCAACAAGAGTTGGAATGTAGATACCTTCCACAATGCCAAGTCCGCCAGGAGTGATTGGCACGACCGACAAAATGTTCGCGAGCCCGAACGACACGATCAACGCGTCCGGAGCAACATCGCCGCCGAATGCACGAATAAACACCCACAGCGCAAGCATGTCAAGCAACCAATTCACGAGCGCCCACACCAACACGCGCGTCAATAGCTTTGGTTCAGATGCCAAGCCTTGAAGTCGATTACCTAAATGCTCCAGTACTTCGGCCGCATGGTCTTCGTCCAATCGAAGTTTGCGTGCACAAAATCGAATAAATCGTTCTGCTCTTCCCTGCCCATCGATGAGTCCGAAAATCAATGCAGCAGCGATCAGCATCAAAATAATTCCAATAATTGCTGCAGTTCCATACGCAGCATTTACTCCGCGACCCGCCGACACGATGAGGCCAAACCACAAAATCACATTGAGCATGACTGCCGAACCAAGACCAGCAGTTGCCAGTGCGAAGCCGGCATCGGGTCCTGCCACTCCCGACAGAGTGAGCATGCGATATCCAAGCGCAGTACTTGCAGCGCTGCCACCAGGCAAAACGTTGCCTACCGCTTTTGTGCTCAATTGAATACGAAACAATCGGAGCACGGAGATTTCGTTGCCATGTTCGGCGAGAGCTGCTTTGGTCAACAAGGAATAACTAAACAATGCGGCGAACTCGAGGCCTAGACCGAGCACGAGTAATGACGGCTTAATTTGCGTGAGATCTGAAACCGCTTTTCGAAAGCCAGGTATGAGCGGGAGAACAAAAAAATACAGGACCGCCGCGAACAGCACCCACTTGGCTGTGGTGAAGGCGGATTTCAACCCACTCAGCCGCGACATGCCCTAAATCGTAGGTGACAACGCCCTGCAGGGTTAGTCCCTATGACCCAGTGCTCACTAGCGTTTACGAAATGGCAACCCCTACATCGTCTCCAACCCCAGATCTCACACGTGCTGCAGAGGTCATCGATTTGGCTCGTCGCGTCGTCGGAAAAGGCGTTCGCACGCTCGCAGCTCAAGGCGGACCCGATGATCACCAGGTGCTTGCTTACGATCTTGCACATTCTGCCGCAGCGGTTGAAACTGCTCGCTCTCTCATTGACTACGGCGGTAAGGGAAATTCTGAAGCACTCATCACCTGCGCATTCGTTGCCGACATGTTGCACGAAGTCAGCACTCGCCTCCTTGGCCGTGAAGAAATGTGGGGAGTTGAACAGAACCCGCTCGGATCAGCGCATGATTTCATGACCGCATTTCGCGAGCCCGAGTTTTTGGCGTCGCTTGCGTCTGTAGCCGGACCTCGCCACTTAGAAGACGAATTCGAAATGGTGCAAGACACGTTCCGCAGTTTTGCCACAAAAGTGATTGCACCACGCGCCGAACATGTGCACCGCCACAACGCAGACGTTCCAGAAGAAATCATTTCAGGTCTTGCCGAGCTTGGCGCATTCGGACTTTCCGTTCCATCTGAGTATGGCGGTTTCAGTGAAGGTGGCGACGGCGAATACATGGCGAACTGCATTGCAACCGAAGAGTTGTCACGTGCATCGCTTGGAATCGGCGGTTCACTGATCACTCGCCCAGAAATTCTCACGCGCGCATTGGTTAATGGTGGAACTGAAGCGCAAAAGCAGGAGTGGTTACCAAAGCTTGCATCTGCAGAAGTGATGGCTGCAGTTGCAGTTACCGAACCTGATTACGGCAGCGACGTTGCCAACCTCACCACGATGGCGGTGAAGGGCACAAACGAAGACGGCGTCGAGGGTTACGTCATCAACGGCGTAAAAACATGGTGCACGTTTGCCGCCCGCGCCAACGTCTTGATGCTGCTTGCACGAACCGATCCAGATCGCAGCAAGACACACCGTGGTCTGAGTTTGTTTATCGTTCCAAAACCTCTAGGCGATGCTCATGGCTTCATGTTCAAGCAACCTGGTGGCGGAAAAATGGAAGGCCGCCCAATTGACACCATCGGCTATCGCGGCATGCATAGCTATGAAATTGCAATCGAGAACTGGTTCGTTCCTGCAAACCATTTGATCGGTGAAGAATCAGGTTTGGGCAAAGGCTTCTATTACCAAATGAGCGGATTCGAAAACGGTCGTCTACAAACAGCGGCACGTGCAGTTGGCGTGATGCAAGCTTCCTATGAATCGGCAGTTGAATACGCCAACAACCGCAAAGCATTTGGCCACAACATTGCCGAGTACCAACTCACTCAAGCCAAGCTGGGTCGGATGGCCGTGATCACCCAGGCTTCACGTCAGTTTGCCTACACCGTTGCCAAGCTGATGGGCAAAGGCGAAGGCCAAATGGAAGCCAGCATGGTGAAGGCATATGTGTGCAAGGCGGCCGAATGGGTGTCGCGCGAAGCCATGCAAATTCATGGCGGTTTTGGTTATGCCGAGGAATACTCAGTGAGCCGTCTCTTCGTTGACGCTCGCGTGTTGTCAATCTTTGAAGGCGCCGACGAAACACTGTGCTTGAAAGTGATTGCTCGCCGTTTGGTTGAAGAGTCAGCAGTTAAATAAGCGCGAGCAAATCGTGTAGCGAGCTAATTCGTTCGCAATCATAATTTGCATGATCGTTGTACGGATCTAACAAAATTGGTTGCAGTCCTGCATTGCGCGCCCCGACGACGTCGTTGACATATGAATCGCCAACGTAAGCAATTCTGTCGTTTCCAATTCCTATGTCATTCATGACTGCGATCGCATCACGGAAGATTCCCGGATGAGGTTTGGCTGTTCCAATGACATGCGAATCAGTAACAATGAGTACCGGCACTCCGGCACCGGTGCCCACCTGACAAATGCATTGGTTGGCAAGCGTTGCTTCCACTTGTCCGCTGGCATTCGACACAATGCCGATCGGTAGACCCTTCAAGTGCATCTGCCACAATGCTGCAGCGGATTCAAGAATTGGATATCGCCATAAAAACGGTGAGAACATTTTTCGCAGTTGTGCACTTGCGGTCACTGCTGCAGGTCCGGTAATTCCTGCTGCCTCTACATATGCATCACGATATGGATCCCAACTGAAACCATCAATGGTTTCCTTTGCATTTTCACGTGCAACATTGTCCAAACGTTCCATGCCTGCATAATGTGCTCGCATTAAACGTTCAATTGATCCATCGCCACCGTGAGCCCGAATAATTGCACCAAGCGAAATGGGGTCGGGTAATAAAAAGATGCCGCCGGCATCAAACATAATTGCGTCGAAACGTTTGGTCACGCTTGTGGTGAACGCTTGCGACCTGCACGCTCGCCACGCGAGATGAACTTCAATGCCATCTTGCGACTGGCTTCGTCAATCATTTCGTTGCCAAACATGACTGCACCCTTGCCTTCGCCTTCAGTGGCTTCTTTGTAGGCATCAATAATCGACCACGCTTTATCAAACTGCTCTTGCGTTGGCGAGAACACGTCGTTCAAGACGGTTACTTGGTCTGGGTGCAATGCCCACTTGCCGTCGTAGCCAAGAATGCGTGAACGCATGCTGTACTCGCGAAGCGCATCGCTATCGCGAACATGCAAGAACGGTCCGTCAATTACTTGCAGTCCATTTGCCCGTCCTGCCATCAAGATTTTGTTGTACACGTAATGGAAGTGATCGCCTGGGTACTCATCGATCTTCACGCCACCTGTGAGCACTGGCATTTCCATGCTTGCTGCGAAGTCGGCTGGGCCGAAGATAATGGTTTCAAGGCGTGGGCTGGCTGCACAGATTTCTTCAACGTTGATGAGTCCGCGAGCAGTTTCAATTTGCGCTTCAATACCGATGTGGCCGATTGGCAAACCAGCTGAAATTTCTACTTGGCGAAGCAGCATGTCAGTTGCCACGATCTGCGCTGCAGATTCAACCTTTGGCAACATGATTTCATCAAGACGCTCACCCGCGTTGCCAACAACTTCGATGATGTCGAAGGCTGTCCACTTGGTGCTCCAGTCGTTCACGCGAACACACAACACCTTGTCGCCCCAGTCGTTGCCACGAATTGCGGCGGCGATTTTTGCGCGTGAAGCTTCTTTTTCTTTTGGAGCTACAGCGTCTTCAAGATCGAGGAACACCATGTCGGCAGGAATTCCTGGACCCTTGCCCAGCATTTTTTCTGACGAGCCTGGAATTGACAGACAAGAACGGCGAGGAAGATTACGGGAGCGTGCTGACATGGTTTACAGGTTACATCGCACTGCGCACGAGCATCTCGGTCGTAGGCGCACATTCGGCCACTACCGACAGCGAGGCATCCACGATTCCCTGTGGTCCAACCACAGCGCGAATCAGTTCGCGCGGAACAACATCCACTTCGGTTCGCCACGGTCGTTGTGCATCGAAATTGCGCGACTTCATTGACTCCCACAGTTCTGATGGCAATCGCGTGCCGCGTCGTGCAGTGACGACAGCAGGTTTTTGTGCAACATATGCGAGTGCGGCCACACCATGCGAACCAGAGGTCATTAAGAATTCGTCTGGTCCGCATCCCAGTGCATCAAGCACCACCATGTCGCACATTTCAATCGCGCGAGCTGCATGTTCAATCGACACGCTTTCTGCCTCCACCTGAACGCGCTCAAGTGCATTCACAGCACTATCCGCCGATCCGAATGAATCAATCACTAAGGCTTTGCAATCACCACGTTGCACCAAGGCTTCAAGCGCTGTTGGGCTCCATCCAACTATGCACATTGTCTTCGCTTCGCTGATGTGCTCAAGCAGATGGTCAGTCGTTGCATCTTTGTCGATCTCGGATTCCAGTTCATACAGACGTTCAAACGGGTCAAGTGCAGATAACGCTTGAGCGCACAGCCACCACAATGGCGCACATGTTGGGTGTCGCTCCACAATTCTCCGTGCGGCCAAAACCAAGCCCGCCGGCTCCATATGCAAGCCAAATAGCGCTTGTGCTGTCTCGCTCACCAGTGCCACCGGGTCGGCTCCAGTGGCACGCGCCACATACCGCAGATGCTCAATCGGGTGCATTGTTGAGACGCTAGTGCTCTAACTTGCTACCGTCTCATCCTGTGGCAAACGCACCTTCTCTCGACACCTCACTCAAACCCCTCAACGGCGAGGCTCGCCCATTGCGCGAATGGTTGACCACCTTCCATCTCACGTCCATCGTCATCGATCCCTACACCAACGAAAGTTCATGGATCTTGAAGACCGCTTCAAGAATCCTGCATGAGTTCTCCGGTGCAGCGACACGAGTCAATTTTGTGGTCACATCCTCTGAAGCCGATGCCAAAAAGTTCCTTGGTCCGCTAGCAGACACCTATCTCACCTTCACCGATCCAGACCGCGTGTTGGTTAAGCAACTCGGTCTCACAGAACTTCCTGCGTTTGTGTTTATTCAGTCAGATGGAACCGTGCCACAGTGCGCTCAGGGATGGAGCCCTAAGTCATGGCGCGAAGTTTCTGACTACATTGCCGACACGGTGAAGTGGTCACGTCCGTTGATTCCCGCTGCTGGCGACCCAGGTACCTACAAGGGCACACCGGCACTCGTGTAATGGCAAAGCCAACGCCAGCACCATTTGAATTCTCGGAGCTGCTTCCTCTTGGCGCAGATGACACGCAATACCGTTTCCTAGGAAACGAAGGTGTTTCTACTTTTGAGACCAGCGAAGGAACCTTTCTCAAAGTTGATCCCGCTGCAATAGTTATGCTCACCGAGCACGCCATGCGCGACATTGCTCACCTATTGCGCGCGAGTCACTTGCAACAACTCGCCAACATCATGGTTGACCCTGAAGCAAGCGATAACGATCGATTTGTAGCGCTTGATTTGCTGAAGAATGCCAGCATCTCTGCTGGTGGCGTGTTGCCAATGTGCCAAGACACGGGCACGGCAATTGTGAAAGGGAAGAAAGGCCAATTCGTGTTTACGGGCGGCGGTGATGAAGAAGCAATTTCACGCGGTATCTACAACACGTATCTCACCAGCAACCTTCGCTACAGCCAACTTGCTCCACTTTCGATGTACGAAGAGGTGAATACCAACACCAACCTTCCTGCAGAAATCAAAATTTCATCTGTTGACGGCGATGAATACAAGTTCTTGTTCATGGCCAAAGGTGGCGGTTCGGCTAACAAGAGCTACTTGTTTCAAGAGACCAAAGCACTACTCAATGAAAAGTCGTTGTTGCCTTGGGCATTTGAAAAAATGAAGACTCTTGGCACTGCGGCATGTCCTCCGTATCACCTCGCAATCGTCATTGGTGGAACTTCAGCAGAGAACGCTGTAGAGACAGCAAAACTTGCAAGCGCTCACTACCTCGATTCGCTGCCAACATCGGGCAGCAAACTCGGACACGCATTCCGCGATCTCGACCTTGAACAGAAGATGCTCACGTTGTCGCAACAAACAGGAATCGGTGCGCAATTTGGTGGCAAGTACTTCTGTCACGACGTGCGCGTTATTCGCCTTCCTCGCCACGGCGCAAGCTGCCCGGTAGCCATGGCTGTGAGTTGTAGCGCCGATCGCCAAGCTCTTGGAAAGATCAACAGTAAGGGCATTTTCCTTGAGCAACTCGAGACCGATCCTGCTCGCTTCCTTCCGGAAATCACCGAAGAGCATCTAGCAACCGAAGTGGTTGCAATCGATCTCAATTTGCCAATGTCAGAAATTCGCGACACGTTGTCGAAGTACCCCGTGAAAACACGGGTCATGCTCACTGGTCCAATGGTGGTAGCCCGCGATATTGCACACGCAAAGATCAAAGAACGTCTCGATGCCGGCAACGGTCTTCCGCAATATATGAAAGATCATTGCGTCTATTACGCAGGACCTGCAAAAACGCCAGAGGGTTTTGCATCGGGTTCATTTGGTCCAACTACTGCAGGTCGCATGGACAGCTACGTTGCCGATTTTCAGGCTGCTGGTGGAAGCTTTGTCATGTTGGCAAAGGGAAACCGCTCCAAGCAGGTCACCGATGCATGCAATACCTACGGCGGGTTTTATCTTGGTTCAATCGGCGGTCCAGCAGCACGCTTAGCCCAAGACTGCATCACCAAAGTTGAAGTACTTGAGTATGCCGAACTCGGTATGGAAGCTGTGTGGAAAATTGAAGTTCAAGACTTCCCTGCATTCATCGTGGTTGACGACAAAGGCAATGACTTCTTTGACGCAATCAATGCCAACACTGGCGTCAAGCTAACTGTTCGTAAATAGTGAACTAACGCTGTAATAGCGACTTCAACATTTCACGCGTGTCGTGCTGTTCATCTGGTGTTGCACCGAACTCCACTCCACCGAAATCAGTGACACCAACTTCTTGCAATGCTGCAATCTTGTCAAACACTTCACTTGCTGAACCGATGATGGCAACGTCTGCTGGGCCGGCAGCGCCCTCGTGGTCCAACATTGCTCGATAACTTGGCAACTGTCCATACACCGCAAATACTTGTGCTGCTCGAGCTCGTGCACCTTCAACGTCCTTCGTGACACACACTGGAAGAGCTGCAATGACGCGAGGCTTTGGCTTTCCAAGTTTGTCTGCAGCCTCGTTAATTGTTGGCACGGTGAGTGTGCGCAGCGTTTCGGGACCGGTGCACCATGTGAGTGTTCCCTGGGTCATTGCAGCCGCAAGCCTCAGCATTTGTGGTCCAAGTGCCGCAACGACAACATCGCAACTCTGTGGTTTTCCAATGGTGAGTTCGGCATGTGTAGTGAGTGTCTCACCCGCGAATGAAACCTTTCGATCGTGAATCAATGGCATCAGAATGGATAGGTATTCCTTCATGTGACGCAACGGCTTATCAAATGAAAGGTTCAACATTCCTTCAATGACCACTTGGTGACTAAGGCCGATTCCCAAGCACAAGCGACCACCGCTCGCCTGGTTCGCTGTGAGTGCTTGTTGCGCCAACATCATCGGATGACGTGGATACGTAGGAATAACACTGGTGCCAAGTTCAATGCGCGGAACCTGGTGGCCCACTACCGAAAGCGTGCTGAGTGCATCAAGACCAAAAATTTGTGACTGCCAATAAGAAGCGAAGCCATCGCGCTCTGCCGCCTTCACTTCTGCGAGCACTCCGTCAACAGTGCTGTCGTTGTTTGAGCCAAAAATTCCAATTTTCATGCTGTTAGTCATGTGGCAACCGTAGTTGCTACCGCTCCTCCGGGCGCATCTGTAGTCACCGTTTCAGCAGGAAGGGTTGTTGGCATTGCATCGAGAACCTTGGAATCATTCTGAAATACCGATGGCAAGCACTGGCCATTGCTTCGATCACGCGCAAATTCGAGAGTTCTCGCAACAGCAGTTGCGAGAACTGCTCGGCCGTCTGCTGTTAGATGCACCCCATCGGTTCCAATCAAACCGTTATTCCTTGCCACTGCCGCCCAGTCAAGCACGGTGACATTTCCGTACTCCTCGGCGACACGTTTGATGATTTCATTGATCTGCATTTGTTTTGGACGAAACTCTGCAGTGGTTAACACGACGAAAGGGTTTTCCGAAAGCACATCAAACATCTCTCGCAGTTTTTGCTCGTACGCCACCATGTTGTCGTCGTTATTGGTACCGAGAAACACCACTGCAGTGTCCCAACCTTCTTCCCATCTGCGGCCCAGTACCTTTGCACCAAAGCCAATGAATTCTCCTGCTTGTGCCTCGACTGCAACTTGCCATCCGAGTTTTGTGAGCGTGTTGCACATTTCATTTCCATAACGGCTTGACGTGGAAGCAAAAATTGAATCGCCAATCATTAACACGCGATTGCCCTCTATTTGTGGTCCAATCATTTTTCCGATCAGCTCAGGGAATGTCAGATCAACACCGTCTGGAAGCGTGATGAGAGAGTTGAAGTCGCCGCCTGGAATTCTGCCAACACCATTTAAATATTCGCTGCGATTCTCCACAAACCGATAGGCACCAAATAAAACTGCGATTGCAAGCAGAGTCGCAATTACACCAGCGATAAATCCGTTGCGACGCATTTAGTTGTTGTTCTGTTTGCGCAGTTCGTCGCGGATAGACGCCAAAAGATCATTTGTTGATTCTTCGGTTTTTGCATTGTGAAAACGACCGTACGCCTTGATCACAAAGAACATCACTGTGCTCACCATCAGGAAATTGAGAATTGCGGTCAGAAGACCGCCAACAGGAATAAAACTTCCATTCAGCGTCACGCCTTTGTCATTGAAGTTTGGTCGATTTCCGCCAAACACGGCACCGACCAAGCCTCCGAGGATTCCTTGATTGTCCTTGCCGTCTCCGGCGACTGCATCAATCACCGTTTTGAAGGTGGCCCCCATCACGAAGGCAACTGCGACGTCAACCACGCTTCCACGGTTAATAAAGGCTTTGAATTCGTGAACAATACCACTTGTCTTAAGGGGTTTAGACATGTCTTTCACAGTAGTTGCCAAACCAATTTCTATGCAGGGTTCTCGCTCGTATCCAAGTCGCTAAATCGGTCAATTTTGCGGAGCGACGGGAATCCGAACCACCACACTCCAACTATGGCAATGGTGGCAACGCCACCACCAATCACTGTTGCGGGAGTACCGAACGCTTGTGAGGCAACTCCAGATTCAAAAGCTCCCAATTCATTTGTTGCACCAATAAACACATTTTCTACGGCCGAAACCCGACCGCGTTTTTCATCCGGAGTAACGAGCGGAACAATTGATCCTCGAATGAACACGCTCACCATGTCAGCAGCACTCAAGACCAATACTGCAATGAACGCAACGGTATAACTCGAGGTATCCCCCAACACGATGGTTGCTAAACCAAACACTCCAACTGCAATCAACAACGATCGACCAACATTTCTTTGAAGTGGTCGAACTGCTAAAAACGCTGCCATTGCTGCTGCGCCAATGCCACCCGCGGCTCGAAGCCATCCATACGCAACATTCCCGACACCAAGTTGCTCCTCTGCAATCACCGGTAACAATGCAACAGCGCCTCCGAATAGCACGGCAAACAAATCAAGCGAAATCGCAGCCAACAAAATCGGTGTGCGTTTTATGAAGTGCAGTCCCTCCATTGCCGAACGAAGCGTTACCTTTTCATTTGGATCACGCGGTGGAGGCTCGCGCAAAAACTGCACCCGCAAGATTCCCAAAATGCCAATCAGGGTTAACGCCGCGGTTGTTGCATAAGGAATCCACGGATCAATGCTGTAGAGCAAACCAGATGCGGCTGGTCCGATGATCATCGCTGATGTCCAGACTGCGGAACTCATCGCAATAATTGGCGGCAATCCACCGTCTGGGGCAACCATTGGGTAAATCGATCGAACTGCCGGAGATAGAAACGCGCGACACGAACCAAAAACAATGCCGATCAGAAAGAACGGCCACACCGCAGGATTCTCATTGCCTTGAATTGAAATTGAATAACCAACAAGAGAAAGTGCGCATAGCAACTCGCCCGTTAAAGCAATTGCGGCTACGTGTTTGCGGTTATACCTGTCGGCAACGCTTCCACTGACAAACACCAGTAACGCAATTGGCGCAAATTCGGCTAATCCAAGCCAACCAATATCAATTGCTCGACCAGTGATATCGAAAATATGTTTGCCTAGCGTGGCCGCCTGCAACATCACACCTATGTAGAAGGCAAAGCTGGAGATAAGCATGCGACGAACCGATGAAGACTTGAGGACGTCTCGGGCAGTAAGTTGCAGGTTGGGTTCGGAACTGCTCACAGTTTGTAAACCCTAACCAATCAGGGGGAACTGCAATGTCATCGCTTGCACACGACACACAATGGGTTGATGCCATTGACCAGGCCGAGCTTGTCCGCTCTGGAAAGGTAACTCCAGTCGAACTTCTTGATGCTGCGATTGAACGAGCCGAGCAATTGAATCCAACGATTAATGCGCTCACCTTCACCTGGTTCGACAAAGCACGAGACATTGCTCGCAATCTTCCAACCAATTCTGCAATGCCCCTTCGCGGAGTTCCATTTATTCTGAAAGACCTTCATGCTGCAATGAAGGGTCTTCCGCTTTCAAATGGCAACAAAGCTATGAAGGCAGCCGCGCTGAACTCCAACTACACAGCAGAAATCGTGCAACGCTTCATCAATGCGGGACTCGTTATCTTTGGTCGCGGAAATTCTCCCGAGTTTGGAAGCGTTCCTACTACCGAGCCAGAAGCGTGGGGTCCAACGCGCAACCCATGGGACACCAACCGCATGGCAGGTGGATCAAGTGGTGGCAGTGCTGCAGCAGTTGCAGCCGGAATAGTTCCGGCAGCGCACGCAACCGATGGTGGCGGTTCAGTTCGTATTCCAGCGGCATGTTGTGGTCTTGTTGGCCTCAAGGTGAGTCAAGGTCGCATTACCGCTGCTCCATTACGTGATGAAACGAATTTGGGTGTTGAACATGTCGTCAGCCGCACCGTGCGCGACACCGCGCTGCTTCTTGACATTGTGGAAGGTCCTGCTGTTGGTGATCGTGTCATCGCTCCTCCACCAACGCGTCCGTACCTCGAAGAAATAGGTGCGCCAACAGGAAAACTGAGAATTGGTTTTCTTGATCATCGACCCGTACCTGGAGACATTGACCCAGAGTGCGCCGAAGGTGTGCGCATCGTGGCAAAAGTCCTTGAAGATCTTGGTCATCATGTCGATGCCGCATGGCCACAAGCTCTTGAAGATCAATCGTTTGCGCCAAAGTTCACTTCGCTTTGGAGTACCAACATGTCTGTTGCGCGCGAAGGTGTCGCTGCACTTCTCGGACGAGAAGTAACGAAAGAAGATTTCGAACTTGTCAACTGGACCATGGCCGAGTATTCAAAACGAGCATCAGCTACGGACTATGCGAATGCAATTCTCTCTACATCGCACTATCGCCGCGCAGTTCAGCAATGGTGGGCAGACGGGTGGGACATTTTGTTAACTCCTACTGCCGCACGAGTTCCGCTGCCAATCGGTTCATTTGATAATGATCCAAACGACCCAATGAAGCCAATGAAAGTTGCTGCGGACTTCGTACCGTTTACGCCGGCATTCAACACCAGTGGTCAACCAGCAATCAGCCTTCCATTGCACTGGACCGCCGAAGGCGTACCTGTGGGTATGCAATTAGTCGCTGCATATGGACGCGAAGATTTACTGATTCGACTTGCGTCGCAATTAGAAGTAGCAATGCCGTGGGCGCACCGACGACCAGTTGCTAGCCAACTGAAATAGCAGTAACCACACCAAGTGTGATGGTCACAGTTACACGTTGCTGAGAGTAATCAGCAGTAACTGCAAAGTTTTCGCCATCGCGCGAACCAACGCGATACTCCCAACCAAGATCAGCTGCACACTTCTCTGCATCCGATTCCATCAATCCAACAAGCATCTCTGCACGCTCCGGCGTAATTGCTGTTGCATCGGCAGCATCTGCTGCAGGACAAACAACTGTCGCTGAATTTTGTTCAGGGGACGAGCACGAGATGAGCAAAAAAGATGCAAGCACAACAACTACGAAACGTTTCATAAGTTAATTGCAGCCCCAACGGGATTCGAACCCGTGCCGCTACCTTGAGAGGGTAGTGTCCTAGGCCACTAGACGATGGGGCCAAGTAGCGCTTCAAGGCTACCGATTGTCTTTCTCAATTGTCTCTAGTGTTAACCCCGTGAAGGCTGTTGTAACAACGGGAAATGGCGGTTTCGACAAACTGCACTACCGCGAAGTTCCAATGCCCAAACTCGGTGCAGGCGAAGTGCTTATCAAAGTGCTCGCCGCGGGAGTGAATAACACCGAGATCAACACTCGCCTCGGCTGGTATTCGGGCGGTGGCTGGCATATTCCAACCCCGTTTCCATTCATTCAGGGAACTGATTGCTGTGGCATCGTCACAAAAACGTTTGATTCAGCACATGCAGCATTACTTGGTAAACGCGTGCTGGTTCGCCCATGCATGCGACCCGAGGGTTTTGATTCAATGTTGAACATCTGGATGGGTTCAGACTTCGACGGCGCATTCGCACAATACGTAAAGGTGCCCGCAAACGAAGTCTTCCCTATCGAGTCATCGTGGACCGATGTCGAGCTGGGATCTATTCCCTGTAGCTACGGTTCTGCCGAAAACATGGTGCAACGTTCGCGCGTTACTTCTGGCGAGCATGTGCTTGTTGCCGGCGCCTCCGGTGGAGTTGGATCAGCTGCAGTGCAACTCGCAAAAGTTCGTGGAGCAACTGTTACCGCAATAGTCGGAAAATCGAAAATGACCGAAGTGCTTCGCATCGGTGCTGATTTTGTTGTTGATCGAGATTCCGACATCGTGAATGAACTTGGTGAGGAACGATTTGATGTTGTCATTGACAACGTAGGTGGCCCTCATTTCAAAGGAGAACTCAACGCGTTAAAGCGAGGTGGTCGGTATGTATCTTCTGGCGCAATTGGTGGGCCACTCGTCACTCTGGACTTGCGCACTATGTACCTCAAAGACCTCACGCTGATTGGCTGCACAGCGTGGGATGAGCCAGTATTTCCTCAACTCGTTTCCTATATTGAGACAAATCGCATTAAGCCACTCGTTGCCAAGACTTTTCCGCTCGCAGACATTGCAATCGCACAACAGGAATTTCTAGAAAAGAAGCACGTTGGAAAATTCGTGCTCATCCCTCAGCACGACGAGTAGACAATTTGTTGGGGAGCAAGGAATCGAACCCTGAATAACAGAACCAGAATCTGCTGTGTTGCCAGTTACACCACTCCCCAGAGTGATGACTGAAGGATATCGGCAACCCTAAATCGACCGCAATACCGCCTCGATCAATTCGTCAATCGGTCGAGAGCCCTAAAGCCAATGACATGGGCAAGTGAAATACCTAGGCCTTCATTGATCATTCGCCTCTTTTCTGCGTCGCCCGTAACCGCAGAATTCTTGGTCGGAGAAACATAGGCAGTTAATCCGAGGTCTTGCGCAATTAGGCGTGACCGGAGAGCGTGATAGGGGTCCGTCACAATTTCGACTGAAGTTAGCCCTCGGCTATTCAAAATCTCGGCAACACCCTGCAGCGATTGAAGTGTTGTCGAACCAATGTCTTCCATCGAAATGGCCGATTCAGGAATTCCACCAGCAATCAGATAGTCGGCAGATGCCCTTGCTTCCGTGAAGCGATCGCCAGGTTGATTACCACCCGTTGTCACCACCAATTTGGCCACACCTTGTTTCCACAAGGTGAGCACATGATCAAGGCGTGCCTGTAGCTGCGGTGATGGTCTGCCGTCGTATTGAGCGACACCCATCACCACAATTGCATCTACTTCTTTCCTGCTGTCACTACGCCCAACCGACCACACCTGAACAATGTTCAGAACGACATACATGATTCCAGCCAACACAAGCACTGTCACAGTGCCTGCGCGTTTCATGACGGTGAGTTAACCAACAGCCCGAACGAGTGCGGCGCGAATGCGACGCTGCGACTCTTCGCGACCAAGCAATTCAATCGGCTCGAACAATGGCGGACCAACAGTACGTCCGGTAATTGCAATACGTAGTGGCCCTTGCAGTTTTCCAAGCTTCACATCATGCTGAGTGCCAACTGTTTCAACAGCAAGCTTGATACTTTCAGCATTCCACTCAATAGTTTCAAATGCTTTCGAAATTTCGGTCAGCGTAGGCACCGCGAAATCTGCACTGAAGGCTTTGGCAAATGCAGCTTCATCAATTGGCGGCTCGGCCAAAAACAGAAAGTCCACCATTGGCACTACTTCGGCCATAACCGCTACTCGCGTTTGTACTAACGGCGCCATTGCAGCAAACACTTCTGGCTTATAACGCTCTGCTGGCCATGTTGCAGCCGAACCCGTGAGCACTTCAGTCGCTGCAGCAACGAAGGCATCGTGGCTCATGAGGCGAATGTATTCACCATTGAATGACTGCAATTTCTTAATATCGAAAAACGCTGGCGAATGATTGACGTCCTCCAAACGGAATTCGTCTTGAATCTTTTGCAAGGGAACGATTTCGGTGTCGCCACTCGGCGCCCAACCAAGTGTCATGAGATAATTCACAATTGCATCAGGCAAAATTCCTTCTTCGCGGTATTGCTCAACAGCAACTTTGTCACGACGCTTTGACAACTTCTTGCGCTGTTCATTCACCAACACAGGAACATGCGCCCATACCGGCGGTGTATGACCTAATGCCTCCCACAACATTTGCTGCTTGGGAGTGTTTGGTAAATGCTCCTCCGCTCGCACTACATGGGTGATGTTCATGGTGATGTCATCAACCACGTTGGCAATAAGAAACACCGGAGTGCCGTTGCTACGTAACAACACAAAGTCTTCAATTGTGGAGTTTTCGAATTCCACTGCTCCGCGAACAGTGTCGTTCACGATGGTCTTTCCTTCGGGAACTCGGAAACGCAAAACATGACCAGGACCAGGGCCAAGTTTCCGGTCCCGTGAAAAACCGTCATAGCCATTCAGGCCTGCAGCTTTTGCTCGCTCCTGAATTTGTTCAGTGGTCTGGTCGCAGTAATACGCCTTGCCAGCTTCAAACAACTTGTGAGCAGCGGCAACATGTTCCGACGCATAGGTGGACTGGAAATATGGCCCTTCAAAATGAGGGTCTTTGCTGTCAATACCTATCCATGCAAGCGCATCAATGATCCCCTGAGTCCACTGTGGCTCGTTTCGAGATTCGTCGGTGTCCTCAATGCGCAACACAAACGTTCCATTGTTCTTTAACGCAAGCAGCCAGTTATACAGCGCGGTACGTGCGCCACCTACATGGAAATAGCCGGTTGGAGATGGCGCGAAACGATAGCGAGGGGTAGTTGACATGTGCTTTCAGGCTATCTGAGCAAAGCACTCACCCTGAGTGAACACTAAGTTGTGGCACATGACAATTGGAACTCAAGTGAATGTGTATGGCGAACCAATCGAAACATGTTGCACTTCTCCAATGACGGGTTGGTACCGCACTGGATGTTGTGAGACTGGTGGAGACGACACCGGCGTGCATACGGTCTGTGCAGTGATGACCGATGAGTTTCTTGCGTTCTCGAAGTCGCGCGGCAATGACTTGTCTACCCCAATGCCGCAATATGGTTTTGAGGGGCTGAAGGCTGGAGATCACTGGTGCCTCTGTGCATCGCGCTGGCAAGAGGCATTTGAAGCGGGAATGGCTCCAAAAGTGAATTTACGTGCCACACATATTCATACGCTTGAGTTTGTGAACCTTGCAGACTTAGAGAAGTTTGCGTTGTAATTAAATAAATTCCATAGCGCGATGAGCGCCTGCTGGAAGTTGTACTTCAATGGAATCGTTTGGAGATACGACACCACTTGCTACCACAATTGCAAGCACGCCAACTGGTCGTCGAAACGCACCGCTTTCGTTCTTCTCTCGCACTGCAGCGAGCAAGCCGTCTTGAAATGTATTCAGCTGCTTACATGGCGTACGAATTCCCGTGAGCTCAATTGCAGCACCACTTGGAAATACCAAACGAGTTGCGTGCGGCAGCGACGTGAGTTGCACTCCGCTCGTAGTGATGTTTTCACCCATAGAGCCTCGCTCTACATTGAAACCTTCAAGGCGCAACTCTTCAATTAGTTCGCTTGCAATAAGGTGAACCTGGCGCAAGTTCGGCTTTTCTGGTTTCTTGCGGAGCAAGTACGAGTGTTTTACGGTTGCACCAGCGTGCGCATCACCTTCCACACCGATACCTGCAACAAGTTCGATTGAGCTTCGTGCTTGTTTCGTAAATGTATGTTCAGGCGAAGAATGTACTCCAACAACTTGCGTAGGCATTAACTACGCGCCAGTAAGTGCACGCCACGACATTGGCATACTTGCGGTGAGTTGCTCAATTGACAGCTGGTACGTCGTTTCCGGAACGAGCCCCGTGATTTCGCGCACTTCGTAATACGAGTGAGCTGCATCGCCCACTCCCGAAAAGAGTTCTTTACGACGTGCCAATAAATCTGCAGGCACCACGTCAATTAGCCAACCCCAAATGGTGAGTGCAAACGTAAGGTCGTGCATTACGGGCGCACGTCCGTACATAGATGCTCGGCGCAGCGCAATGCCAATTGATCCGCGAATGGCATCGTCCACCGACTCGCCCGGTTGCACTTTGATCTTGTTTCGTGCAATGCGAGCAAGCGTCAGGATGTAACCCTGATCTGGGCCTTGATTGCCCAGCCCCGCACCACGTGGTTGCTTGCCGTCTATTTCTCCAGGCCGGCCCGGCGACCATGGTGCAGGTACATGTAACGGCGATTCATATGAACGCGGTGTCTGAGTTGCACTTACTGGAGCAAATTTTGGAGCAGCCATACTCCTGCGAGCCTACTTGGAATGCAAGAGCCCGAAGATGAGCGACTCTTCAAGCGCACGCCACGAGGCTTCAATGATGTTTGAGGAAACACCAATGGTGGTCCAGTTGCGCTCGCCATCTGAGGCGTCCAACAAGACGCGAGTTACTGCACCAGTTGCTGAACCCGAATCCAGGATTCGCACCTTGTAGTCAGTCAGATGCACGCGGGAAAGTTGTGGAAACTTTTCCAGCAATGCGGAACGCAGCGCAGTGTCAATTGCATTAACCGGACCATTGCCCTCAGCAACACGCACTTCACGGTGGTCACCTATCCATACCTTCACAGTTGCTTCGGTCGTAAATGTTCCAGCCGATGACTCATCGGTGATTACACGCATTGATTCAACACTGAAGAAGTTCTGCTGCCAACCCGCTGCACGACGCATCAACAATTCAAGCGATGCATCGGCTGCTTCAAAGTGGTAGCCCTCGTGCTCTAGTCGCTTCAGATCGTCAATTACTTGATTAACTGCTGGTCCATCCATAGTGAGCCCAAGTTCTTCAGCCTTCATTGTGATCGTTGCACGACCAGCCATTTCGCTCACGAGGAATCGCGTGCCGTTGCCAACAAGCTCTGGTGCAATGTGCTCGTATGCATCTTTCGCTCGCGAGATTGCTGAAACGTGAAGCCCAGCCTTGTGTGCAAATGCTGAACTACCAACGTATGGAGCCTGCGGATTCAATGGACGGTTCAACACTTCAGCCACATAATTACTTACTGCGGTAAGGCGCTCAAGCCTTCCTTCTGGCAAACACTCAAAGCCCATCTTCAGTTGCAAGTTTGGAATAACAGTTGTCAGGTTTGTATTTCCGGTGCGCTCACCAAGACCGTTTAACGTTCCCTGAACATGACGTGCGCCGCTTTGCACAGCTGCAAGCGAGTTAGCAACCGCACAACCCGTGTCGTCGTGGCAGTGAATGCCGATAGTCGCATCGTCACCTATGTGCTTCTTCACTTCACCAACAATGTGCAGCACGTCGCTTGGGAGTGATCCGCCGTTGGTGTCACACAACACTAAGTGCGTTGCGCCACCGATGATTGCGGCTTCCAAAACGCGCAGCGAAAACTCTGGGTTCGACTTGAAACCATCAAAGAAATGTTCCATGTCCACAAGCACACGACGATCGTTTGCAGTGAGATACTTCACCGAATCCGACACCATGGCAATTCCTTCTTCAAGTGTCGTTTGCAATGCATGCTCAACGTGATAATCCCAAGCTTTAGCAACAATGCACACCGCAGAGGTTTGCGCTTCTATCAAGTTTCGTAGCGTTGCATCGTCGTCAACTTTGCCAAGAGGGCGACGCGTAGAACCAAATGCAACTAACGCTGAAGTGGTGAATGTCAGCTCTTTCTTTGCACGTGCAAAGAACTCGATGTCTTTTGGGTTCGCGCCAGGCCATCCACCTTCAATGAAGTGCACTCCCAAGTAGTCCAGTTGTTCTGCAATGCGCAACTTGTCTTCAACGCTTGCCGATACGCCTTCCACTTGCATGCCGTCACGCAACGTGGTGTCGAATACTTCTACGAGTTGTTGCTTTGTCATCTGCTGCTCTTCTCTACTGTCGAATTTTGGGGATTAAAAAAGCCGCCCGTTTGGGCGGCTTGGGCGTACGTCGGGTGACGCACGCCTATCGAATAATGATGATCGCAATGCTGGACTGGGTGGCTCCAAAAAGATTCACGTCTCTAGTCTGACGCACGAAAAGGCGTTCGCCAACCTGTGCTGAGCGAACCTGTGGGGATACCTGTGGATAAAGCCCTGCGGACGGTATTCCGCATGTGGAAACGCCTGTGGAGAAACCTGGGGGAAAACCCCTCCAAGTCACCCTCGTGTAATACGAGGCCTGTTATTTCGTGTATTCGAGCCAGTCGACATAACGCGGGTCTTGGCCGCGCACAGCCTTGGCATAGGTGGAAGCAATTGCTCGCGTGATCGGACCTGGGCATGGCACAGGACGATCGTCGACTGAACTCACCGAGCCAACTTCCGCTGCGGTCCCGCAGGCGAAGATTTCTTCAGCAATATACAAATCGCTGCGTGCAATGTTGTCTACGCGCACTTCGTAACCCAAGTCGCGAGCAATGCGTGTGACGCTGTTTTGCGTAATCCCCTCAAGCGCTCCAGCCGAAGTTGGTGGAGTCAGAATGACTCCGTTGCGAACAACGAACAAATTCTCGCCTGTGCATTCTGCGACCAAACCGTTTGGCGCAAGCATGATGGCTTCGTCATAACCAGCCTTCAACGCTTCAACTTTGGCAAGCGACGAGTTCACGTAGTTGCCAACAGTCTTTGCTGCAGGTGGCATGGTGTTGTGATCGTGGCGCGTCCATGAAGAAATCTTCATGCGCACACCCTTTTCAACGGCATCATCACCCAAGTACGCACCCCATGGCCAGCAGGCAATCGCAACATCGGTTTTGCACGGCGTGGTGTTGAGTCCCATTTCGCCATATCCGTAATACGCAATTGGACGCACATAGCAAGCAGGCAAACCTGTTGATGCGACCGTGTCTTTCACACCTTGAACAAGCTCTTCAAGCGTGTACGGCATAGGCATCGCCAAGATTTTTGCCGAGTTGATAAAGCGTTGCATGTGCTCGGTGAGGCGGAACACTGCTGGACCCTTGTCGGTTTCATATGCGCGAATACCTTCGAACACACCAGTGCCGTAATGCAGCGTGTGAGTGAGCACATGAACTTGTGCCTTGTCCCAATCGACAAGCTTTCCGTTCATCCAAATTTTTGGTGTCGTGGTAATTGGCATGACGTCCCCTTAGTTACAAATGTTGATAAAACTTAGCGTTACTTGCCCGCAACTCTGGCTGCAATTTCGTCGCCAACTTGCGAGGTTGAGCCCGCACTTGGCTTTTCGCAGGCTGCGCGCAGCTTGGCTGCCCCAGCGTTTTCGCCCAAGAACTCCAACATGTGGGCTGCAGACAAAATGGCTGCTACTGGGTTGGCCTTGCCAGTGCCAACAATGTCTGGCGCCGATCCGTGAACCGGTTCGAACATGGAAGGTCCGGTGCGCTTTGGGTTCAGGTTGGCAGATGATGCAACACCGATTCCACCGCTTACTGCCCCACCAAGGTCGGTCAAAATATCGCCGAACAAGTTGTCAGTCACAATGACGTCGTATCGCTGCGGGTCTTGAACAAAATAGATGCATGCTGCATCCACGTGGTTGTAAGCAGTTCCAACTTGTGGAAACTCTTCAGCAACTTTGTTAAACGTACGCTGCCACAAGTCGCCAGCAAACGTGAGCACGTTTGTTTTGTGCACCAATGTCAGGTGTTTGCGGTCGCGCTGTGCGGCAAGTTCAAATGCGTAACGTACGCAGCGCTCTACGCCGTGCGCGGTGTTTACGCTTCCCTGCGTTGCCACTTCAAATGGCGTGCCCTTGCGCAGTACTCCGCCTTCACCAACATATGGGCCCTCGGTGTTCTCGCGAATCACGACGAAATCGTGTGACTGTGTATGACCAGGTGCAACACCAGCGAATGGACGCTGATTGATGTACAAATCCAACTCAAAGCGCATCTTGAGAAGTAGTCCGCGCTCAATTACTCCGGGTGGTACCGCAGGTGTACCAACTGCGCCAAGCAGGATTGCATCAAACTTGCGAAGTTCTGCAAGTGTGGAGTCTGACAACACTTCGCCATCACGCAAGTAACGAGCACCGCCAAGATCGAAACTTGTGGTCTCTAATTCAATTCCTGCGGCTTTCACCACCTTCAACGCCTCGGCCGTGACCTCTGGTCCAATTCCGTCGCCGCCGATTACTGCAACGCGATGAGCATGTGATGATTTCGCTGACATAGTGATGCTCCATCGTAGGGTGGATTTTGCGCAGATAGCCTTAGTCCGTATGGCTAAGCACCAACTTTCGAAGTCCACCTATGACCGTTTAAAGGCCGAGTTTGACGACCTCACCACTCGCGGACGAATCGATGTAGCCAACAAAATTGAGCGTGCACGCGAACTTGGCGACCTCAAGGAAAATGGCGACTATCACGCCGCTAAAGACGAACAGGGTCATATGGAAGGCCGCATTCGCCAGATCGAATCGATCCTCGAAGACGCCGAAGTGGTTTCACCAGCACCCGATGGAGTTGTCGGACTCGGCTCAATCGTTGCCATTGTCTACGAAGGTGACTCAGACAGCGATGCAGAGTCGTACCTCATTGGACATGTTGAAGAAAAGCCAGACACTAAAGATGTCAGCGTGATGAGCCCGTCTTCCCCACTCGGTTCAGCACTACTTGGCGCCAAAGAAGGCGACATGGTTTCGTACGAAGCGCCAAACGGAACGCTCAAAGTAAAAGTGTTGTCCACAAAGTCTCAGAAATAGTTCGGAGATCATGGCGCTTCCCCCTGGCCGCTTAATCGAAATCCCAGATCGCGGCCAAACTTTCATTCGTGAAGTGCAAGGACCCGACCATGCACCAACACTTATCTTGTTGCATGGCTGGACAGCAACTGCAGACCTGAATTGGTTTACTTGTTTTGAAGAGCTTGGCAAACATTTCAACGTTGTTGCACTCGATCACCGTGGACACGGACAAGGAATCAGGTCGCGTAGTTCGTTTCGACTCGAAGATTGCGCAGACGACGTAGTTGCACTTGCAGACACGCTCGGCATCAACACATTCATTCCTGTTGGATATTCAATGGGTGGAACCATTGCCCAACTCATTTGGAAGCAACACGAGCACCGCGTGAATGGTCTTGTCTTGTGTAGCACGGCACCAATTTTTGCGAAGTCGCGCGAAGAGCGACTTGGATTTCTTGGGCTCACGGGTCTTGCAGCTATTGCTCGATTCACTCCAACACAAACGGTGGACTGGATCACTGAGCAGGTGTACTTGCAGCGCAAGGCGGAAGGACTAGACCAGTGGGCACTCGAAGAAATGTCGGGTCATGACTGGCGACAAATTCTTGAAGCCGGCAAAGAAATCGGAAGTTTCAATTCGTTGAAGTGGCTGTCAGAAGTTGACGTACCAACTTCAGTGGTGATTACCACTCAAGACCAAGTCATTCCTCCCGAGCGCCAACAGAGACTGTTGGACTTACTCAAAGATGTCGACGTGCATTTAGTAGACGGTGGGCATAACGCTATTTATGCCGAGCAACGCACGTACGTGCCAAAACTCGTTGCCGCTTGCAACAGCGTGTACCAGCGCACTCTTAAAAGTTAAGCGACAATCGTTTCTAAATCGAGTCCAATATCAAGCACTTTTGCCGAGTGCGTAAGCGCACCGACTGAAATGTAATTCACACCAGTTGCGGCAACACTTTGTGCGTTTTCCAACGTAAGCCCGCCACTCGCTTCTAGAACTACTGCGCGGCCAGTTAATGCAAGATGCTGTGCTGCAATAGCGACAGCTTCGCGCAAAACGTCTGGTTTCATGTTGTCAAGCAACACCAAATCGGCGCCAGCATCTAGCGCTGTGCGCAGCTGATCAATGGTGTCCACTTCAATTTCCAACACAATTGCGGGTGCGGCAGCACGAACCGCAGCAAATGCTTCAGCTACTCCACCAGCAGCCACGATGTGATTGTCTTTCACCAAAGCAGCATCCGAAAGTGACATTCGGTGATTTACTCCACCTCCACAACGAACTGCGTATTTTTCAAGTGCGCGCATCCCTGGAGTAGTTTTGCGTGTGTCGCGCACCTTTGCATTTGTTGCAGCTATGGCATCAGCCCATTGGCTTGTTGCAGTTGCAACTCCCGATAGATGTCCGAGCAAATTCAGCGCGGTGCGCTCTGCAGTCAGCAACCCTCGAGTCGGTCCTTCAACGCTTGCCACGCGGGTTCCGGGTTCAACACGTGCTCCGTCTGCAACCAACGGCATGAAAGCAACATTCTCTGCACCACACACCATCTCAAATACCGCTCCTGCAATTGCCAAACCAGCAATACAACCTGTCTGCCGAGATGCAAACACCCCTGAGCTTCTCTGCTTAGCTGGCACAGTTGAATTTGTGGTGACGTCAGGACCGTTGTGCAAGTCTTCGTCTAAGGCAACCGAAATAAGTCGGCGCACAGCATCAACTTCCAAACCCGCTGCGGTGATGCGCTGAGCCGACTCATCAGAAAGCTTGTGGTGCATCATGTTTACGCCTCGTTTGGAATTCCACTAATTGACAACGAACCACTGCGCAAAGAAACCTCAAGGTGTCGAACCCAATATTCACGTTGCTCCGCCGTGTCTGTGCGGCGGTGACAACCGCGACTTTCCGTGCGTGCAAGCGCGCTTGCCGCAACTGCAGTAGCAACTGTCAAAATGTTGGTTGCTTCAAAATTGCGCCGCGAAGGAACCATGCTCGCGTCTACTTTTTCGGCAGCAACTGCTAGAGCATCAATTGCATGCTGCAAACCTTCTGGTCTACGAAGTACGCCAACGTGCTTACTCATCAGTGTTCGCACGTGAGTGCGCAGCGAATCATCGAGCAAACCTGCAACTTCCGATTCAACGTTCTCTTCTGGCTCTACGCGTTCAGGCATTTTCCAAGCAAGGTTTCGCCCAACGCGAGTTCCCACCACCAAGCTTTCGGTGAGTGAGTTTGATGCCAAGCGATTAGCTCCATGCACTCCTGTGTACGCCACTTCACCGACTGCGTACAGTCCTTCAACTTCGGTAATGCCATCAAGGTTTGAATCAATTCCGCCACAGGTGTAGTGCGCTGCAGGTGCAACAGGAATTCGCTGTGTCAGCGGGTCAATGCCGGCTGCGCGACAAGCCTTGGTAATAAACGGGAAGCGTTCTTCAAAATTCTCAATGCCGGTGGCGTCCAAATACACGTGGTCATCAACGCCCGCTGGCGCTTGCGCCATGCGCGCACTGATCGCAGATGCAACCACATCTCGTGGCGCAAGGTCTTCTTGTGGGTGCGCACCTTGCATAATGCGCTCGCCTGCGGCATCGAAAAGAATTGCTCCTTCGCCGCGCACTGCTTCGCTAATCAGCATTTGTTGCTGAGTCGAACTTGCTGAATGCCACAACACCGTTGGGTGAAACTGCACAAACTCAAGGTCGCGCAATGTAAGTCCCGCGCGCAATGCAAGAGCATGGCCATCGCCAGTAACTGCTGGAGGGTTTGATGTGCTTGCAAACACCTGCCCGTATCCACCAGTTGCAATAACTACTGCTGGAGCTTTCACCAACCCAACGCTTTCAACATTTCCTTGCGCATCGAGTTTTGCAATTCTCACGCCGGCAATACGGCGACGGCCGCCAGATGACTTGCCAAACACCAAGTCCAACGCAAATGCGTGGTCCATTACTTCAACACCTGCGTTAATGGCATTCATGTCGAGTGTGCGTTGAACTTCAGCGCCAGATTGATCGCCACCGGCATGCACGATGCGTGAGCGCGAGTGGCCACCTTCACGTGTGAGTGCACGAAGGCCGTCACTGCCCGGATCAAATGCAGCACCCAACTTTTCCAAATACTGAATTGCAGTTGGAGCGTCGCGCACCAGCGAAGTTACCGCCGCCTCATCGCATAAACCCGCGCCTGCTTCAAGTGTGTCGCGCACGTGTTCGCCAAAGGTGTCGGCTGGGTCAAGAACCGCTGCCAATCCGCCTTGCGCCCACGCAGTACTTCCGGCATCAAGCGTGTCTTTTGTAATGATCAAGACGTCGCGTACAGGTCGAGCTGCTAACGCTGCTGCAAGGCCCGCGGCACCAGATCCAAGTACAACAACATCAACTTCACGAGTCCAGGAAACCGCTGGAGCAGCAAGTTGGGTTGGCAAATTCACAGATATCTGTTGAACGCGCGAACCAGTCGGCACTGTGATTATTCCTTCGTGCGCGAAGGCGTGCCAATGGCAATCATGCGCTCTACCGAAGCACGTGCTTTCTCTGCAATGTCACGCGGAACATCAACGACATCGGTGCCGTCGCGCAATGAACGAAGCAGTTTCTCTGGAGTAATCATCTTCATGTACTTGCACACTGCTGCACGATTTACCGGCTCAAAAATGACCAGCGGGTTTGCCTTCCGCAACTGATGCAGCATTCCAGTTTCAGTTGCAACTAGCACTTTCTTCGCATGTGTATTTTGCGCTGCGGTGATCATTCCCGATGTGGAAAGTATGTGCGTGCGCTCTGCTGGAACTGCTCCACTTGAAGCCAAATACATTGCCGAAGTTGCGCAACCACACTCTGGGTGAATGAACAGTTCTGCTTCTGGTTCGGCAGCAACCATGTTCTTCAAATCTTGACCATTAATTCCGGCGTGCACATGGCACTCACCCATCCAAATGTGCATGTTGGTACGACCGGTTTCGCGCTGAGCATGAGCGCCAAGAAACTGATCTGGGCAAAACAAAATTTCTTGATCAAGAGGAATTGATTGCACCACTTCAACAGCGTTCGAAGATGTACAACAAATGTCGGTTTCTGCTTTTACTGCTGCAGTGGTGTTCACATAACTCACTACTGCTGCACCTGGGTGCTCGGCCTTCCACGCACGAAGCTGATCGGCATTGATGGTGTCGGCAAGCGAACATCCGGCAGCGGCATCGGGGATGATCACCGTTTTGTCGTAGCTCAAAATCTTTGCAGTCTCTGCCATAAAGTGCACGCCACAGAAAATGATGGTGCTGGCATCTACTTGAGCTGCAATTCGAGAAAGCGCTAACGAGTCGCCGACGTGGTGCGCAATTTCCTGAATCTCTGGAACCTGATAGTTGTGGGCAAGAATTACTGCATCGCGTTGTTTGGCTAGTGCACGAACTTCTTTAGCCCATGCAGACTTCGGACCGTAGTCAACGCTGTTGGCGATGCTTGAACTCACACATTCAAGTTATCGGCTACTCCTGCATTGCCGAATCTGCGGGGTTTTGGGCAACATTCACTGGGCAATCGAACCACATGTTGGTCACTGCATCGGCCAGGCTTCCGCGCGCTGCCCCTGCATCGGTCACCACATCATTCGGGGCATCAGCAAACCGCAAAACGGATCCAACGCCGCAGTCGCCCACCACTACAACCAATCGAACTCGCCTGCGCTCGGGGTGCTGACTGGGCGGAGTTGAAGTCTCTTCATCTTCGTCGTCATCGCGTATTGGAGCCGCCCACCCACACGTCAGCACTACCGCGGCGTCAAACATGCGCACGATGGCATTGGTTTGTGCTTCAAGCAGTTCGTACACATCACCATGCTCGGCAAGAAACGTAATTCGTAATGCTCCGTCTTCGTTTCGCGCAGCAGCTTGTTCATCCACAATGCTGATGCCATACAGGCGTGCTCGCGATAGATCGAAACCATCAAGCGATAAATGCAGGCTGTGCTCTACGCAAGTGGCGAGTGTGACTGGACTAATGGTGTGTTGTGTCATGCCCCGATGTGTGGCTTAGATCCCTTATGCGGACGCACTATTGAGCCAATTCAGGCAATTCACGGCAGAATAGAGGCATGGCCAATTCAAACGGCAAGCCCCTCACGCTTCCTCAAAAAGTCTGGGACCGCCACGTGGTGCAAAGTTCACCCGGCGAACCAGACCTGTTGTACATCGATCTCCACCTCGTTCATGAAGTGACGAGCCCGCAGGCATTTGACGGCCTGCGCATTAACGGTCGCACCGTACGACGCCCGGATCTCACTGTGGCAACCGAAGACCACAACGTTCCGACCGAAAACATTCACTTGCCAATTGCCGATGAAATCTCGTCAAAGCAAATTGAAGTGTTGCGCGCAAACGCAAAAGAGTTTGGTGTCACGTTGTACCCAATGGGTCATGCCAAGCAAGGCATTGTGCACGTCATTGGACCAGAACAGGGTCGCACACTTCCCGGCATGACCATTGTATGCGGCGATAGCCACACGGCAACACATGGTGCATTCGGCGCACTCGCATTCGGAATTGGCACGAGCGAAGTTGAACACGTTCTTGCTACACAGACACTTCCTCAGTCGCGTCCGAAGTGGATGAGCGTCACTGTTGACGGAACTCTTGCACCAGGCGTAACCGCCAAAGACATCATCCTTGCTGTCATTGCAAAAATTGGCACGGGCGGCGGCATCGGTCATGTCATTGAATATCGCGGTTCAGCAATTCGCGCAATGTCAATGGAAGGTCGCATGACCATCTGCAACATGTCGATTGAAGCTGGAGCACGCGCAGGACTTGTTGCCCCAGACGAGGTGACCTTCGAATATTTGAAGGGCCGCGAACATGCACCAACTGGCGCAGAGTGGGACGCAGCAGTCGCCGATTGGAAAACTTTGCGCACTGATGACGGTGCTGTGTGGGACACCGAAGTAGTGATTGATGCTTCGTCGCTGACACCATTCGTTACGTGGGGAACCAACCCTGCACAAGGAATTGGTATTGACGGAAAAATTCCAAACCCTGCCGATTACGCAGACGCAACTGCACGCAACACCGTTGAACGTGCACTCGAATACATGGGCCTCACGGCTGGCACTCCAATTCGCGACGTAAAAGTAGACACCGTGTTTATCGGTTCATGCACTAACAGTCGCATTGAAGACTTGCGTGCTGCAGCCGCCGTGGTGAAAGGTCGCACCGTTTCGGTGAAGCGTGTCATGGTGGTGCCAGGAAGTCACCAAGTGAAGAAACAAGCCGAAGCAGAAGGCCTCGACAAAATCTTCATTGCTGCGGGAATTGACTGGCGTGAGCCTGGTTGCTCCATGTGCTTGGCAATGAACCCCGACAAACTTGCACCTGGTGAGCGCGCAGCAAGCACCAGCAACCGCAACTTTGAAGGTCGTCAGGGCCGTGGTGGTCGTACTCACCTCGTTTCGCCAGAAGTTGCCGCTGCAACCGCAGTTGCTGGCCACTTCGCTACACCAGGAGACTTGGCATGAAAGCCGTCAACATCATTACTGGACGTGGCGTTCCACTGAAGCGTTCCGACGTGGATACCGACCAAATCATTCCAGCCGAATGGTTGAAGCGCGTTGAACGCACCGGTTTCGAAAAAGGATTGTTCTCCACGTGGCGCGATGACCGCAACTTCGTTCTGAACGACGAACGTTATGCAGGCGCATCCGTGTTAGTTGCCGGCCCAAGTTTTGGTGTTGGTTCATCACGCGAGCATGCCGTGTGGGCAATTCTGCAAGGCGGATTCAACGCGGTCATTGCTCCAAGTTTTTCCGACATCTTCCGCAACAATTGCACCAAGAACGGACTTGTTCCTGTTGTGTTGCCTGAACCAACGGTCAACCGCATTTGGGAAGTGCTTGAATCCGATCCAAGTGTTGAAATCACGATCGACATCCAGCGCTTGACCGTTGAAATTCCGAGTGCAGGAATTACCGAGAAGTTCGACATGGACGCTTCAACGCAAGACCGTTTCATTCGCGGACTTGATGATGTTGGCATCACCATGACAAAGGGTGACGCAATCTCTAATTTTGAGACGTCCCGTCCAGCCTGGCTAAACCAGCGCTAACTACGCAGTTAGAAACGTAAACAGGTCGCGCAGACGCGCGTCATTCGAAAACACTTCAATCGGGGCTTGCGGCTCAAGTCGCAGGCCTCGTTGAATAATTCGGCATGTGGTGTGCTGGTTGTATTCGGCAAGCGTTACTGCCCAACCGTCACGTCCAGCGCGCGCGGTGCGACCAGAGCGATGCAAGTACGTTTTCACATCTAGTGGTGGCACGTAGTGAATCACCACTGCAACATCGTCAATGTCAATTCCGCGGGCGGCAACATCGGTTGCCACAAGAATTTTCAATTCGTTCTTTTCAAACTTACTTAATGCTTTTTCACGCGCATTCTGCGGCATGTCACCATGCAACGCCGATGCGTTTGCGCCAAGCTTTTGCAGCGCGTCAGCAACCTTGTCGCACACGCGCTTCGTGTCGCAGAACACCACGGTTTGTCCATGTGCTGCTGCAATGTTGGCGATAACGCGATCTTTATCCATGTGGTGAATTGCAAGGAACAGATGCCGCATTGTTCCAACCGTGTCAGTAGGTGAATCGATCGACACTTCTTTCGGATCTTTCATGTAACGCTTTACCAAGTTGCCAACCTGGCCATCAAGCGTTGCCGAGAACAACATGGTTTGATGCTCGCCCGTGACGTGGCGCATAATCCATTCAACTTGCGGCATGAATCCTTCATCGGCCATGCGGTCAGCTTCGTCAATCGCCACAACTTGAATAGCACTGAGGTCGCACTCGTTTGACTTCATGAGGTCGATCAGTCGCAATGGAGTTGCAACAATGATTTCGACACCTTGCTCAATGTCAACAACTTGTTTGTGTCTGTCAGCGCCACCATAAACAGCAAGCACGCGAATGCCGCACTGCTTGCCAATTGGCCCGAGCACTTCAGCAACCTGAAGCGCAAGCTCTCGAGTCGGCACCAGCACCAGGCCGTGAGGCTTTCCAGAGGCTGCTGGCACAGAAATTTTTGACATCATCGGCACACCGAACGCCAGCGTTTTGCCTGAGCCAGTGCGAGCTCGACCGCACACGTCGTGGCCAGCAAGCGCCACAGGTATCGCTTCGGTTTGGATGGCGAATGGTCCAGCAAAACCCGCTGCTGCAAGCCCTGCATCAATATTGGCTGGCACACCTAGGTCGGCGAACCCAGTTGGTGTGGTCACCGTGGTTGTCGGCTTGGAGTCTGGTTGAGGCGTCGTCACGAGTGCTGTCACGCTACCAACCATCTCTGAGCGCCAAAGAGATAGTCGGAAATAGTATGCAGAGCCGTCAAAAACTTATAAAGTCAAAATTCTGTATTTAACGAACCTAAGGAGGTGCTCATGCCAATCGACAATTTCAAGTCCGAGGAATCATTCCTGGAGAATCGCCACACCAGTATCGAGCCAACCTTCACGGGTCGCAAAGGAATTGCGTACGACTGGCAGCAGTTGCTCATTCCTTCGGAAACAGTATTTGAAGCAACGCTGCAAACATTGTTGAGCGCAATCGATGCAGGTGACCAGATGTCACCGACTGCGTCGAAGTGAACGCACCAGCTTCCGCAACTTTCCAACATCCAAAACGCACCTTGGTGCTTGGCTGTGGATCTGTTGCGCAATGTGCGATTCCCTTGATGATTCGCGATCTCAAATTTGACCCAAAAACCATCAACATTGTTGACTTCCGGGACAACCGTCATCGTGTTGCCGATGTATTGGCAATGGGCGTTGGATACGAACAAGATCGCGTCACTCGCGACAACCTTGATTCGTTCCTCAGTGCACGCGTAGGTAACGGCGACATCCTGCTTGACCTTGCATGGAACATTGATGGCCCAACCATTATTGAATGGTGTCGCGATCATGGCGTTCGCTACCTGAACACTTCGGTGGAATTATGGGATCCATATCAAGACATGCAGACCACTACTCCTCAAGATCGCACGTTGTATGTGCGTCACCAGGAAATGCGCAAGATGATCGAGCGTTGGGGTTCAAATAACGGCCCATCGGCAGTGGTCGAACACGGTGCAAACCCTGGAATGGTGAGCCACTTGGTGAAACAGGCTCTCGTTGACATCACCACTGCTTTGCTAAAGGACGGCAAGGCAGGAAGTCGCGCAGCAGCACTGCAAACCGCACTTGAAGCCGAACAATTCAATGTGCTCGCACAACTCACTGGCACCAAGGTCATCCACATTGCCGAACGTGACACACAAATCACCAACAAGCCAAAAGAGGTAAACGAGTTTTGCAACACGTGGTCAGTTGAAGGCTTCTACGAAGAAGGTATTGCTCCAGCAGAACTTGGTTGGGGAACACACGAAAAGTGGATGCCAAAAAATGCACACGAGCATCATGACGATGGTCCTCGCAACCAAATCTGCATCGCACAACCCGGAATGGAAACATGGGTGCGCAGCTGGGTACCAAGCGGACAGAACCTTGGCATGGTCATTCGCCATGGTGAGTCGTACACCATGTGCAAACATCTCACGGTAAAAAACGCAGATGGCACAGACGCGTACCGACCAACCGTCCACTACGCCTATCACCCATCCGATGTCGCAATTGACAGCGTGTTGGAATTGCGCATGCGCAATTGGAAGATGCAAGACCGCGAGCGCATTTTGAACAACGAGATCATTAGCGGTCGCGATGAACTCGGCGTGTTGCTGATGGGCCACGACTACAAGTCATGGTGGACGGGTTCACTGCTCGACATTGACCAAGCGCGCAGCATTCTTCCCGGACAAAGTGCAACCACATTGCAAGTTGGTGGCTCAGTTGTTGCAGCCGTTCGGTGGTTGCTCACCTACCCAACTGCTGGAGTATGTGTGCCAGACGATTTGCCTTGGCGTGAACTTCTGGAGTGGACCAGCCCGTATATTGGCCCAATCCATTCGGCTGCTGCCGACTGGACCCCGCTTTCCGAGCGCTTCGATCCGTTCCCAGGGTTCGGCAATGACGACAGTTTGTTGGATCACTCAGACCCTTGGCAGTTCGTCAACTTCCTCAGTCCAACACCTCGCTAAAACCACCGCTAGGCTGGTTTCATCATGCAAGCGCAAGTTTTGGACCTTCTACTTACATAACGGCGCCAGCCCCATATTCGCTGTCGCCGAAACCCTCTGAACCGAAAGGTCAGGGGGTTTTTTCATTACCGAGAAAGAAACGCAACATGGCCCCAAAGCCCGTAACTCCAAAAAAGATGCCATTCGAAAAGTACACACCATTCATTCCGGTGGTACTAAAGGACCGCACCTGGCCGAACAACGTCACCACGAAGGCACCGCTGTGGTGTTCAGTCGACCTTCGCGACGGCAACCAAGCGCTCATCGACCAGATGGATCCCGAGCGTAAGCTGCGCATGTTCAACACGCTCGTAAAAATGGGCTTTAAAGAAATTGAAGTTGGGTTCCCTTCTGCTTCGCAGCCAGATTTTGATTTCGTGCGCTTGCTCATTGAACAAGACCTCATTCCCGACGATGTAACCATTCAAGTGCTGGTGCAATGCCGTGAAGATTTGCTGAAGCGCACCTACGAATGCTTGAAGGGAGTGAAGCGCGCCATCGTGCACTTCTACAACTCCACTAACCCACTTCAGCGTCGTGTCGTGTTCGGTCTTGACAAGCAAGGTGTTATTGATATTGCGGTTAAAGCTGCAACGTTGTGCAAAGACTTAGAACACTTGCTGCCTGGAACAGATGTGCGTTACGAATATTCGCCTGAGAGTTTTACTCTGACTGAGCCAGAGTTTGCAATTGAAATCTGTGAAGCGGTAATGGCGGTGATTAAACCAACTAGCGCAAAGAAACTGATTTTGAATTTGCCGGCAACGGTTGAGTGCTACACGCCAAATGTGTACGGAGACGTCATTGAATGGTTTATTCGCACCATCGCCAAGCGCGAATCGGTCATCATTTCATTGCACCCACACAACGACCGCGGATGTGCAGTTGCTGCTGCAGAGTTTGGCGTAATGGCTGGTGCCGATCGCGTTGAAGGAACACTGTTCGGTAACGGCGAGCGAACTTGAAACGTCGACCTCATCACACTGGCCATGAACTTGTTTGTAAATGGTGTCGATCCAGAACTCGACATCACCGATATTGACGCGCTGCGCCGCGATGCCGAGTATTGCAATCGCCTTCCAGTTCCCGAGCGCCAGCCTTACGTTGGTGACTTGGTGTACACCGCTTTTTCTGGTAGCCACCAGGACGCAATCAAGAAGGGCTTTGAAGCACTTTCCGACAACTATGACCAGTGGGGTGTCCCCTACTTGCCGCTTGACCCAAAGCATGTTGGCCGTTCATATGAATCGGTTGTTCGTGTAAACAGCCAGTCGGGCAAGGGTGGCGTTGCGTACATCATGAAGGCGGAGCATGGATTTGATCTTCCTCGACGTTTACAAATTGAGTTCTCGCAAAACATTCAGCACATCACCGAAGACTCGGGAACGGAAATCAGTCCAATGATGTTGTGGGACGCGTTCAAGCACGAATATCTCCCTGAATTTCCTATGTATAACTTGATCAGCCATGAGCTGAAGAGCGAATCGGTATCCGGACATACGGAGATCACCGCCAACATCGACATCAACGGCACTCGACAAACATTTATGGGTAAAGGCAATGGACCAATTGATGCGTTTGTCCATGCCATTCGTGGGCAGTTCAGTGGACACCTCGACGTGAAGGATTACACCGAGCACGCACTTGGTCAGGGTTCACAAGCCACCGCCGTCGCATACGTAGAGACGGGAGATGACAGCGGCCACAATCGCTGGGGTGTAGGTATCGACCCGAACACCATTACCGCGTCACTTCGTGCCGTGCTGAGTGCATTTCAACGCCACGAGGCAACTCGCAAACATAAATAGTTCTTCAACTACTGTTGAGGCATGCGCGTAACCGTAGATCTTGATGTGTGCGCTTCAACGGGTGGATGCGTGCATCAAGCTCCAACCGTGTTCGAAATTCGCGACGACGGAATGCTGTACATCCTTCAAGAAGAACCTAGTGAAGAACTTCACGCACAAGTGACCGCGGCCGAAGAGCTCTGCCCTACCGGCGCCATTGCGATTGTTGACTGAACTCAAATATGTCGTTCTATTCGAAGCTGAATGCCGCATGGGCAAAATCTGATTCTGCACTATGCGTTGGGCTTGACCCAGACGTCAACAAACTTCCTGCGCACCTCAAGAATGATCCGCTTGGCATTCAAAAGTTTTGTATCGACATTGTTGATGCAACTGCCGACACCGTGTGTGCATTCAAGCCACAAATTGCGTACTTCGCTGCTGTTGGCGCGGAGGCTCAACTGCAAGCCATTTGCGATCACATCCGCACGCAATACCCGCACGTGGTGCTCATCCTGGATGCAAAACGCGGAGACATTGGCGACACCGCCGCACTGTACGCGCGTGAAGCATTCGAGCGCTACCAAGTTGACGCTGTAACAGTTAACCCATATCTAGGAACTGACTCACTGATGCCGTTTCTGCAAACTTCAGGTAAGGGAACCATCGTGTTATGCCGCACATCGAATAGCGGTAGTGGCGAATTTCAATCAAAAATGGTGAATGGAACTTCGCTGTACAAACATGTTGCAATCGCTGCAGCTTCAAAGTGGCGCGACATTGGCGATACCGCATTGGTAATGGGCGCTACATACCCGCAAGAACTTGCAGAAGTACGCGGAATCGTTGGCGACATGCCGTTCCTTGTTCCAGGAATTGGTGCACAAGGTGGAGACATCGTTTCTGCCGTGCGCGCGGGTCGTACCGATAAGGGAACTGGTCTCATCATCAACTCATCACGTGCTGTGTTGTATGCCAGTAACGGTGAAGACTTTGCGCAGGCCAGTCGTGCTGTTGCAATTGACACACGAGATGCAATTCGCGCTGCTAACAACTAGCCTGCGTCACGTGCCAAACCCTTTTCTCTCCCCCGAATGGATTGCCGAAGCACGGCTCATTCGAGCCAAATTTGAAGGCCAAGCACCGAAGATTCCCGTCTCTATTCGCATGAATCAAGTGGTGAAGAACGTGCCGTTTGGCGACGGCGTTATTCACAGTCACATCGACACATCATCGGGCGATCTCGTCATGGACTTAGGGCATCTTGAATCACCAGACCTCACAGTGACTACCGATTACGCAACTGCTCGCGCAATTTTTCTTGAACAAGACCCTCAAGCCGGGATGCAGGCGTTTTTGTCGGGCAAGGTAAAAGTTGAAGGCGACATGACAAAAATGATGCAAATGCAAATTGCCATGCCGAAAGACGACTTGGCAGTAAAAGTTGCGGCCGAAATCATGGCCATCACGTCAACGCTTTAGTTTTCGGTTGAACGGACCAAACTTGCAGTAATGATTGCCGCGATGGTGGCAACTACTCCAATTAGCAAACCATATGAATAGCTGATTACCTTGCCGCTGTTTTCAGTAATGTCATGCACGGCAATCATCAATGCACCGCCGAGCACCGCACCCATCTGCGACATGAGCTGCTGCATTGCGCTTGCAACTCCCATGTCACTCTCTTTCACCGAAGCAGCGAGCAATGCGGTAAGTGACGGCGCAGCAATTCCCATTCCAAAACCTGTAAGCGAAAGTCCAAGCACCACTTTCCAATCGCTATTTGGTGACTGCACTGAAATCAATGCAACCATCGCGAGCAGAATCATTAATGCACCAAGCATTCCAGTTTTTCTTTCGCCTAACTTGCCCACGAAAAATCCTGCGAATGGAGCAATGAGTGAAAAGGTCAACGGCCGCGAAATAACCAGCCAACCAATGTGCGATGGTGAATAATCCAATGCATTTTCCAGCATCTGTGGAACTAATAAGAAACTGCCCATGTACGCCATGTTCATAAGTCCCTGGGTAACAACGGGAAATGCAACGTTCCGAGTTTTGAGCCACTTCACCGGCATCAGCGGATCTATTGCCACCATCTCAACTCGATAGAACAGTAACAATGCACAGATTCCAGCAATTCCTGCACCAAGCGTTTGAGGACTGAGCCAACCCCAGGAGTTTCCACGATTAATGGTGAGCAAGATCAACACTGCTCCCGCACCAAGCGTGAGAGAACCTTTCACGTCGAATCGCACATTGTCGCGACGGTCAGTTTCTGGCAAGAGACGCCACGAAACCAATGCTCCAAGCAAACTCAATGGAGCCTGCACCATGAAGATCACTCGCCAACCAAAAGATTCAACTAGTGGTGCACCAGCAACTACCCCGATCACTGGTGCGCCGGCAGTTACAAAACTCCAATAGCCGAGTGGACGTACTCGCTCATCGGCACGAAACATTCGATTGATGTACGCCATTGCTGCTGGACCGGTTGCAGATCCAGACGCTGCGCTAAGTGTGCGAAATCCAATAAGCGAGATGTCGTTCCACGCGAAAGCACTTGCCAAGGAGAACACGCCAGCTCCGACAAGTCCATACACAAATACACGCTTGTGTCCCCACAGATCTCCTGCTTTGCCAAATGCTGGACCAACCACACCAAATGCCAGCAACGGTGCAGTAATCGTCCAGCTCAGGATGGTGACAGTGCTGCCCAAATCGTCGGCAACAGTCTTGAGCGACACCACCAACAGTGTGATGGTGAAACTCACCGTGAACACACTGGCAAGCAACACACCTAGCGTTGCTTTGCGATGCGTCAGACCAACGCGCTTCGTAATGCGGTGCTTCAACAACGAAGACCATGGAATGACCGAGATTTCGTCTACGCCTCCGGAGTCAATTACTCCTGGTTCGTTGTGTGCAGAAGGCGGAAGATGTTCGTCGCGTTGCACGGCTTACACCGTACTTGCATGGCCGCTGACGAGGCGATGTTCAGATGCGTTTAGTGATTAAGGAAAGACAAGATCAACAGTTGCGCCACGAGGCACCATTGCATTGTTTTTCACTGATTTTCCTGCAATGAGGGCTTGCTTGAGCTTGCCCTTTTGATTGCCTGTGACGCTTCCCACAGTGAAACCAGCCTCTTGTAGACGACTTTGCACCGTGTCGATTCGGTTTCCGACGAGGTATGGAAGTTTTACTAAGTCTGGGCCAAGTGAAATTGAATACGCAATTCCAGTTTCGCGGGCAACCTTTTCACCAGGTACTGGTGATTGTGCACCAATCAAACCCTTGTCTGCACCGTTGCTCTTTGCTGGTGGTGTTTCAATCAAAGTTAATCCCAAATCAGCAACAATCTTTTGTGCATCTTCAAGCTTGAGTCCAACAAGTGTCGGAACCTCTCGCAACTCTGGTCCTACTGAAACAAGCAAGTCAATTGCTGTTCCCTTCAGCAATTGATCACCAGGATTGAGCCCTGGTTGCTCTGGGACATTCCAACCAATCGCAATTCCCGCAGGAACCTCTTCGCTATTGGTGTCGCGAGCGGTAACTGCGAGCCCAAGTGCAGTCAGCTGATCAAATGCTGCTTGTGCATCAGCACCAGAAATATCGGGCAAAGTTGCAAACGTTGGTCCTTCTGAGACCACGATGGTCAGCGTTTGACCTTCTTTCAGTTTTTCTCCTTCAGCAGGTTCGGTCCGAACTACAGAGCCTGCAGGAATATCATCATTGCGTTCCGATGTAACAACAATCGTCCAGCCATTTGAAGCGATCAAGTTACGAGCTTCGCCTTCAATAATTCCTGCTAGTGGCGGAATGGTGTGCGATTGCTTCACCACAACACGGAAGCCAACAACACCTGCAACTAACAGTGCAATGACAGCGCCAATCACCCAGAGGCGCTTGTGGCGTCGCACTTCGCCTTCGGATGCAACAACGATTGGTTCGTCCTTCGTACCATCTTTAATTCTCAACATCGATCCCGATGGATCACCTGCGGCAGCAATCGGGACGGTTACATCTTGAGTTTCATCAACCTTCGGACGTGCAATCTCGCCCGTGTGCTCCGCTTCTTTCTGTTCGATAACTTCGGCAAACGAACTTGCAGCAAGCGGTTCAATTGGTGTTGGCAGCGGCATCTTTTCTGCAATACCAGCCAATGCTTTTCCAAAATCTAGAGCGGTATATCGCTCTTCGGAGTCTGGTCGGCCCGCACGTTCCAGCGGAGCAGCAATTGGCCCAAGGTCTGCAGAAACTGGTAGCAGTTTTCCAACACGATTCGACAGCGTGATCGCTGCAGTGTCGCCGCTGAATGGCAACGTGCCGGTAATTGACTCAAGAAGTGTTGTCGCAAGCGAATACACATCACTTTGCGCGCTCGGTTGCTCGCCTACTGCAATTTCTGGCGCGGCATAGTTAGCTTGCTCAATACTCATCTTCTCGGCAATGACCATGCGTTTAAGTCCAAGACCAGCCAAGCGCACACGACCATCATCACCAATGAAAATGTTTGCTGGCCGCACATCTCCATGCACCCAACCTTTGCCATGGATGAAATGCAGTGCTCGGCACACGTCTAGACCAGCCACCAAAGCCTGCGAAGGAGTTAACCGGCGGCCACGATCCAGGATCTGGCGTAATGTTCCACCGCTGTAACTTTCCAAAACCGTAAACACATACAGGGTGCCCGCAATGGTTTCTGTACCCCAGTCCTCTATCGAGGCAAGCGACGCATGAGAGAGCCCGGCAAGCATTTGCGTTTGACGCTTAAACACTTCCACGCCGTCCGTTGCAGTAAGAACACCAGACTCAAGATCAACAAGTGCCTCGGCTGGAGAGAGTCGCAAAACCAACTTTTTACGCGAGCGAATATCAGTTGCTTCAAATACGTCCGAATTCCCAGATCCTCCGCTGAGCGGTGCATCTATGCGGTATCGGTGCGCGAGAACTGCGCCAATCATCGAATCTGTACATGCCATGTGTGAACTAAATCTAGTCGTTTTACTCACCGCTTGAATAACGGACATCCCTATAAATAAGCGAGAATAGAGGTCATGAAGCTTGATCCAAAACTTTTGTTGGCCAGTATGGGAATTTCGGCGGGCCTCGTACTTGTTGTGATGGGTTTGAATACTGGGTTAACCGGTCGTGATGCAACAAATTTGCCAGATGCAATTGAAAATATTTCTCCTGGCCAAGGTGAGCGCGTGCTTCGTCAATCACAAATCATTGTTGACTTTGTCGATGGCTATGAAGCAACCATGTTTATTGATGGAATTGAACTTCCCACCACTCGTCTTGATGAATTAATTACAACCGGCTCTGCACCTGCACCTGGTGTACAAATCGATTTACCGCCAACGGCAATTTACGACCCAGGCAACTTCACCATTAGCTACTTGCCACAAGATGGCGCACCAATTGAAGAACTAAAACAGGGTGAACACACGGGAAAGGTCAAGTACTGGCTCATTAGCCAAGGTGAAAACAAGGCTCGCATCTATACGTGGAAGTTCTACACCGACTAGCTAACGATGGCGCGGTATTCGCTTGCAGTTAACAGACCTTCGAGCGTTTCGTCGTACGACATTTGCACTTCATACAGCCAACCAGATCCATATGGATCTGAGTTCACTAGTCCTGGCTGTGTTGCCAGTGATTCATTCACTAAAACCACACTTCCACTCACAGGCGAATAGATATCGCTCACACTCTTACTGCTTTCAACTTCAACCACACTTGCGCCAGAACTCACTGACTGACCGACTGTGGGCAACTGCACGTGCACAATATTGCCCAACGCATCCTGTGCAAGATCAGTAATGCCAATTCGCGCAGACTCACCGTCTATGAGCACCCATTCATGTTGTCGGGTGTAACGCAATCCTTCAGGAATGTTCACACTCTCAACTTAGCCAAATGCACGAACTCCACGCACCTTAAATGTGCGATTTGGGGGTTGCCTGTTCGCCGACAATGTTTGCACCCGATCAAACTGTTGACCGTCGTTGAAGTATTGAGTCCACGCTTCTGTGCCGTTGTAGTCAGACGACGTCCAGTAATACCCAATATCAAAACCACCAACAGGAGTTGGTTCGCGGTTTACTCGATTTTGTGCGAGTACTCGCCATGCGATGTTCAGTTCATTTGCTGAAGGCAAAAACCAATCAGTGAACCCGTTGCACGCTTGTGAGCGCACCAACGCCGCAGCATGGTTTCTCGTTGCTCCATATCTCTGCACAATGAGATCGGTATTTGATTTTCCAGCGCCTATGGCTTTTGCTCGCACACGGTCAATTTGCAATGCATGAATACCATGCACCCCACCCGCTGGTTTGAATGGCACACCAGCAATTTCGCAACTGGCAGGAGCCGCTTCCAAATATCTCCCCCACGGCTGCGTAGAACCGGCGTCGTAAAACACCACTCCACCACCAGGACCAACATCACCAACAGTGCAACTCACACCTGCTGCACACTGAGCATTTTGTCGAATCGAAGTCACCACTAGAGGCGGAGGTGGGTTACCTGTACCCGCTGGAAATGGCCTCACCGCTACGACACCAAACTTCTGCGATGCAAATGATCCTTCGTGGTATGGACTCATTGAAAGATCTTTGTTTCCGCTCAGCCCTCTGATGATTCCATTTGCATCAGTGAACTTCGTTCCGTCTTGGAACTGTTGATACCACGCAAATGTTGCGCTCTGTTCCGATGAAGTCCAGATCACACCGCGATAAAAACGGCCAGTTCCACCAAGCTTCCAATAGTTGTACAAAGCATCGAGTTCGTCTGCAGATGGAATGCTCCAACCCGACCGAATCTTTCCGGCAATGCTCGCAGAACCAAATTTTGACAGCATGAGCTGGGTGTTCTTTACGCCCATGCCAATTTGCATTGACTGCAGTCTCAGCATTGATGCAGACAGGCCTTCTTGGCCGTCTACATATAAGGACTCGCGTGGTCCCCAATTAGAGCCAAATGCTTTGGGCTCCATTCGTGCTTCAAGAAATCGTCCCCACCACTGCTGCGAGCCCGCGTCGTAAAACACCACGCCACCACCTGGACCAATCATGCCAACGGCACAACCTTCGCCGGTTTCCTTACATATTGTTGCGGCCTGAGCTGGTTGAGTGATTCCAATCAACCCCGCAACGAACAAAGTCATCACAACTGCTAATTGCCGCAAGACTAACTCGCTTTCAGAGTGATTTGGGTACGTAAGCCACCAAGTGGGCTTGGAGATAATGAAAGAGATCCCCCATGACATTGAACAATTGAGGACAAAATCGATAAACCAAGCCCGAAGCCACCGCCAGTTTTTGAGTGCGCGCGGTCGAATCGCTGAAAACCCTCTCTAGTGCGTGCATACAGTTCAGCACTCAATCCGGGACCAGCATCATCAAACACCAAGATTGCTTGTCCATCAATTTTAGAAACTACAACGTCAACCTCAGCATCTTCGGGAGTATGACGAGAAATGTTGGAGAGTACATTCGAGATCATCCGAGATAGTTGCTCGCTGTTTCCTGTGACCATCACATTACCTGCAATTGTTGACTTCACAATTCTGTTTTTGTGTTGCTCTGAAAAATCCCGCACATGATTTGCGGCTAACAAAGAAAGGTCAACAGACTCTGTCATTTCTTGCTGAACTTCGCCTAGTTCAGCAAGAAGCAAAAGGTCATTGATTGTTTGCGACATTCTCTGCGATTCACCAACAAGTCTGCTCATCGCACGTTCGCGTTGTTCTTCTGAAAGTTCCTGCCCACTATTGAGAATTTCGATATATCCGCGAATAACTGTTAACGGGGTTCGTAACTCATGTGATGCATCGCCGAGAAATTCTCGCATTAATGCTTCAGATTGTGCTCTCGTCTCCACCGCAGCCCTCAACGAATTAACCATGGCATGGAGAGAAGTCGAAAGCTGTCGAATTTCACTTGAACCAACAGCGGGTGCAATTTCTTGATCTAAATCGCCTTCTGCAATGCGTTGTGCATCACGTGTTACACGGGCAATCGGCAGAAGTGCACGACGAATTAACCAATACACAAGGACAACCATGAATAGAGCAATCAACAATGAAAGCTGAATACTTCGCATTAGTGACTTGTCAAATTGATTATCAATATTCGTCAATGAAGTGCCAACCACCAACCATTCACCGTTACCCGTGGAATACGCCTCGATCCGTAATTTCACTTCCCCCGACTTAGTTATTGGCTCTTCAGCAGCACGGGTGACTTCAGCAATGCTGAGCAGCGGAAGCTTTATCGTTTCTGGTCCATCGCGAGATTCGACCAATACCACTGGTTCGCTGTCGTCAAAGAAGAGCATCGCGCTAATCGGAACCGGACTTGAATCCGCAATATCAAGCACTACCGAAACATCTTGTGCTGGATCATTTTTCACACTTGAGATTGCATCGCCGAGTACAACGTCCAAAGTGTCCAAGGCTTCCTGGCGAGCAATAAGTGCGCTCGAGCCTCCAATTACTCCTCCACCGAAAACGAATACCGCGCCAACCAACAAGGCCAGCCGAGATCGCAACTTCACGCTTTGTCTACCAATTTGAAACCAATGCCACGGACGGTCACGAGCATATTGTCAATCTCTGGTGACATTTTCTTGCGCAAATAGGAAATGAAAGTCTCTACGACCGTTGTACTGGAATCAAAATCTATTCCCCACACAGCATCTAGTAATTGTTGCTTTGTCAGCACTCTGTTTTTATTTTCCATCAGATACTCAAGTAATCGGAACTCTGTGGGTGACAAATCAATAGCTTTTCCCGAACAAATGACTTCGTGTCGAGCAACACTGAGCGAAATTGACCCGCATACCAATGCCAGATCAGTGTCGCCGTTCACGCGACGCAAGACTGCCGCGACGCGTAACAACAACTCTTCCAAGCCAAATGGCTTCTTTACATAGTCATCTGCTCCAAGCTTCAGGCCAGTAACTGTGTCTTCGCGTTCATGTCGAGCGGTCAGCAAAATCGCAGGCGTCGTAATGCTGAGTGAACGCATTTTCCTCAATACCTCGAACCCATCCAATTTCGGCATATTTATATCCAAAATGACGAGATCGGGCCTGTCGCTTCGAACTCGATCAAGAGCCATTTGCCCATCCTTGGCACGCATTGTGAGGTATCCAGCCAGGTGTAAAGCGTCCTCAATGGTGTCGCAAACTGCCTCATCGTCATCGGCCACCAAAATCCGCTGAGCTGCCATAAATCAAAACTACAACTCTGGCCAACTTCGCACATCCCTCCTTCCCAATTCACAGGATTTCCACAAATTCATTGTTTATGGTGATGAACAAGAAAGCCCCCAACAAAGGAGTCAACATGAAGAAGTTCGCAAAGAAAACATTTGTGGTCACAACCATCGCTCTCGTCATGTCAAGTGGAGCAACTGCCGCGCTTGCAGAGGACTCATCTTCGCCAAGCACAACTGTTCCTACGGCATCAACACCTAAGACAATTTCTGCAGAGCGGAGCGCGTATCGAATTGCATTGCAGGCTTACAACAAGGCAAAAGTAGCTATCGAAAAAACGTTCGCAGAAGCAATGCGCACAGCGAACGCGACTCGTCGAAGTGCTCGAGAGGCAGCTACGACAGACGCTGCAAAGAAAGCGGCGCGTGAAGCGTTTTCTGCAGCAATAGCCGCAGCACAATCAGCTCGAACCTCGGCACTTACCGCGCTTGGCAATCCTCCGGTCAAGCCAGTAAAGGCTGGAGAATCCAACAACTAGTTTCCTCTGACAACAAAGAGCCCGTCTCCATATTGCTGGGGGCGGGCTTTTTGCTTTTATACGGCGGGTATGGAAAGCGTGAAGGTGGAGCCAACGCCAACTTCAGACTTAACACTGACATCGCCACCGTGTAACAACGCAATATGTCTCACAATTGCAAGTCCTAGCCCTGTTCCACCAGTTCCACGACTACGAGCATCATCCACTCGGTAAAAGCGCTCAAAGACTCGACCCAAATGCTCCGGGGCGATTCCCGGCCCATTGTCGGCAACCGAAATAAGCATTCGACCCTCTTCGCGACGTACTTCAACTTTTACTATTGAGCCCTGGTCGCTGTACTTCACCGCATTGTCAATCAGGTTTCCTACCGCAGACACCAATTGCGCTCGATCGCCAATAACCGACATATCAGGATTGTCCTCAACCACAATCATCACCGACTTCGCGAGTGCAGCACTGCGAATGCGGCCCACTGCCTCATCAATTACGCGGGCGGTGTGAATTGACTCGCGCTTTGACAGGCCATCAAATTCAATGCGAGCAAGATCAAGCAGGTCATTAACGGTCTCATTCAATCGAGTGACTTCATTCAAAATAATTTCTGCCAATCGCGCTGACTCAGACTTGCCCATTTCAGCAATAAGGTTTTCAGCCATGAGCGAAATTGCTCCAATTGGGGTGCGCAACTCATGACTGATATTGGCTACGAAATCGGTACGCACGCGGTCTATCATCAACCGTTGCGTGATGTCTTCAACAATTGCGGCTGCGCCACCATCCGTGAGGGTGACCGTGGCAATTTCAATGGTGCGAACTACTTGATCACCAAAATCAAGTTCAGTTTTGCCAATGGCTCCAGCGAGTGCTTCTCTCAATAATCCATCCAGGCTTTCCACAAACAAAATATGGTCGTCTGATTGCGGTGTAAACAGACTGTCTGCCGCCCTATTGCTCCACATATTGGAGCCATCACCCGACATCACCACCACACCTAGCGGCAGTGCATCCATTGTTGCGCTTATTCGCGAAAGGGTGAGGAAGTCTTCTTCCGAAAGCTGATGCAGAGGTGTTTCTGGCTCGGTGTCTTTGCGTTTTAGCCATGCCATACAACCCTCGTTTCCTTCAGGAATGAAAACTACCAGCCGGCTGCGTCTCAAATCCCCTAATGAAAGAGGCGTACGGTGGATGCATGACGAATACCACTCCACACTCACCACTCACCTGCGAGGCCTGTCGCATCATCGACAAGACCGATGGAATTGAAGATGGCAAGCTATTTAGCCTCGCGCATTGGAAAGTCACGAACGAACGTGCTCGTTGGCAGCATGCGCGTGAAGTGCAAGACAAGGTCTCAGATCGCGTAACTGGCTTTGCCGGATCGTTGAACTTTGTCTACATCCACACGCTTTGGTTTGTCATTTGGATTGTCATCAACGTTGGGCTTGTTGGCGCGGGATTGAAATTTGATGAATACCCATTTGGTTTACTCACCATGATTGTCAGTCTTGAGGCAATTTTCCTCTCTACTTTTGTGATGGTCAGTCAAAATCGTCAGGCTGCGCGAGCCAACATTCGTTCGCAGGTTGATTTTGAATCGAACTTGCAGTCACTCATTTGGTTAGTTCACCTGGCGCAACAATCAAACGTAGATATTGCTCATGTGGACAAATTGTGTGCAGAGGCAATAGCCGAGTCCCGCAAAATGGCCTAAGCGATTTAGCACACCGCGCCTATATCGCGCGGCACACATTGGGACATGAAAACTGGCCCAACTTTACATCGTCAACATATGTTGATAACGTCATGCTTTGGATAGAAGAAAGCGCCTATCGGCATGGGGCGTCAGAAGAAGAAATCATTCATGCACTGAGCAACCCTCTAAGACACTTTGAATTAGACGAAATGATCATGATCACTGGACCCGATTTTGCCGGCAACGTTTTGGAAATTGGTGTCGTAGAAAGCCCAGAGTATTTGGTGGTCATTCATGCAATGAAAGCACGAAAGGAATTCTTGAGGTAGATCTATGGCAAAGGTAATTAGACCGACAATCAATCAATTAGATCTGGTGTCTTCGCAAGTTCGTGAACTCAGCGCTTCAGAAGCTGCCCTTTTTGACATTCGAATGCAGAAGGCGATTTTTGAGCGAAATGCATTGAAGTGCGTAAAGAGCGCTCGAAAAGCCGGAGTCTCTTGGCGCAACATAGGTGCTGCTCTCGGGGTTTCTGCCCAAGCAGTTCATCGTAAGTATTCACCGCATATTTGATACTGCCGCGCACCCATTGAGTACCTTGACGGCATGACAAATCGCGACAACCTGCATGCCAAGGTGCGCGCCATTCTGGAAAAAGCCAATCACCCAAACACACCGCAGGCTGAAGCCGAAACTGCTTTGGCACTCGCCTTTCGGTTAATGCAGAAATATGACATTGACGAAAGATCAGTAAGTAAGCGAACGTTCGACAACGAAACAGTGATGACAAAAACCTTTGTTATCACCGGCCAATACCGCGTGCGACGCGGAACACTGTTGTGGAATATCGCTAATGCGGTTTCGTGTCATTCCTATCGCGACATGATGGAACCCAATCCGACACAAGTCATCATGGTTGCCTTCGGCACCGAAAATGACCTCTTCTCGCTTGAAGCGTTGTATACCGCTGCCGACCTTCTTGCGGCGCGATCCATTCCTTCTGGTGACCGCCGTTTCAAAACCTCATGGTGGCGCGGATACTGCGAAGCAATTGGTGCAAAGCTTGCAAAAGAGCATCAAACCATTGTCAAAGAGTCACCTGGTGTTGGGCTGGTTCTTATTGAACGTGCAGAACGTGCAAGGCGTGTAATGGTGCAGACCACCCCACATCTACACAGCAGTACCAGCAACTACCGCAGTGACCGCGAAGCCTTTGGTGCTGGTCACCGCGCTGGTCAGCAATTTTCTAGCGGTCGCAATAGTTTCGGCAATTCCGTTCGACAATTAGGAACTGGTAGCCATGGCTAGTTCGGAAGCGCTCCGCGTATATGCGGCGGAAGATGCACTCGAGAAAAGCTCTCCAACGCGAGCCCTCAGTATGGATGACGCAACGGAATGGATTACCACCATTGCCGAAAACGAAGACTTAGACCCACCTGCGCTAGTGCGTCAGAAGATGTCAAGCGATTTGCTTGGTTTGGCGTTTAGCGACGAGTGGTGCATTGCAGTGCGCAAGGCAAAGCCAACGCAATTGTTGTTACTACACGAACTCGCCCACTTGGCGTGTGCCAATAAGGGCCATGGCCCGGAGTTTCAGCGGCAACTGGTGGAATACGTGCGTAAATACGTGTCAATCACACATGCAGCAGAACTGGCGCAATTACTTAAATAGAACCAGTGTCGAGCAACTTCTGAAAAGCATCTGCCGGAATCATGGGAATGCCCAACTCGGTTGCTTTCGTTACTTTCGAAGCACCGGGGTCTTCGCCAACCACTACGCAATACGTTTTCGCGCTAACTGATCCAGGGGATTTCCCGCCGCGGTCCTTAATTGCAGCTTCCGCTTCTTCGCGCGTAAACCCTTCCACGCTTCCCGTTACCACAATTGCTTTACCAACCAGATTCTGCGGCAAGTCGCTGGTAACTACGTTGCCAAATTCCACTCCGCCTTTTCGCAACTTTTCAATGATTGCTTTGTTTGGCTTTTGCTTGAACCATGTTGCAATTGATTGAGCAATTACTCCACCGACCCCGTCAATATTGCTGAGTTCCTCTTCGGTGGCTTCCATAATGCGATCAAGCGAACCAAATGTTTTCGCAAGCGATTCCGATGCGGCAGGACCTAAATGTTTGATGCCCAATGCGGTCAACAGTTTTGGAAGTGGTTTTGACTTTGACTTATTGATTCCAGCCAACAAATTGGTGGCGCTCAACTCACCAAAACCTTCAATTTGTAACAGCTGTTCTTGATTCAATGCATACAAATCACCAACATCGCTAACCAATCCGAGATCGGAAAGCGCGAACACGGTTTTCTCTCCCAAACCTTCAATATCCATTCCCCCTCGCGACGCGAAGTAGATAATGCGCTGATCCCGTTGGAACGGACACGATGGTTCGACGCAGCGAGTGTCGGACTCACCTTCAACTTGCACCAATGTGGACTTCACATCACATGGGCATGTTTCAGGAAACTTCCAGGGCTTTGAGTTCTTTGGGCGTTTTTCAAGAACTGGGCCAACTACTTCGGGAATGACGTCGCCCGCTTTGCGCACCACAACAGTGTCGCCAGGACGCACATCTTTCAGCGCAACTTGTTCACGGTTATGCAAGGTGGCCATACCCACCGTTGAACCGGCAACAACCACAGGCTGCAGCACAGCAAACGGAGTTACTCGACCCGTTCTGCCAACCGACACCTGAATGTCATTCAAAATGGTATTGCGTTCCTCTGGCGCAAACTTGTAGGCGATTGCCCAACGCGGTGCGCGAGAAGTAAACCCAAGTTGCTCACGTTGCGCAAGGTTGTCGAGCTTTACTACTGCTCCATCAATTTCGTAATCCAAGTCGTGGCGATGCGCTTCCCAGTGTTCGCAGAACGACTTCACTTCACTCATGCTGTTCACTAACTTGCGCTCTGGGTTGGTTGGCAAGCCAAGTTGCTTCAAATAATTCAACGTTTCGTGATGGCTGGTTAACTCGGGAACACCTTGTGTTTCTCCAAGTTGGTACGCCCAAAAAGCCAAGTTACGCGTGCGAGTAATTGCTGGGTCTTTCTGACGCAAACTTCCTGCACCTGCATTACGAGGGTTTGCTGGAACCGACTCTGGTTTTTTTCCTTGCTTCACGCGTTGCTCGTTGTCGCGTTCTTTGTCGGCTTTGAATTGTTCGAAGGCGGCAATTGGCATGTACACCTCACCACGAACTTCCAACACTTCAGGAATATTTCCACCTTTAGGTGCTGTTAGTACATGAGGAATGACCTTGATGGTCTTGATGTTTTCGGTTACGTCTTCGCCAACTTTTCCATCACCGCGTGTAGCGGCCTGAACCAACACTCCGTTTTCGTAACGAATACTGATTGCAAGACCATCAATCTTCAACTCACAGATGAACTGCATGTCTGCGCTGTTGAGACCCTTCACCATGCGCTCGCCCCAGGCCAGCAATTCGTCTGGCCCCATTGCGTTGTCGAGACTGGTCATTGGCGCGCGGTGTGTAACCGGAGCAAACGTGGTTATTGCTGGAGCACCAACTTGCATTGTTGGCGAATCGAGGGTGACGAGTTCGGGAAACTTTGCTTCAAGCGCCTGCAGTTCACGCTTTAATTCGTCGTATTCCGCATCGCTAATTTCTGGTGCATCGTGTGCGAAATAGCGTTCGTTGTGCAGATTGATGGCATCGCGCAAAAAGGCTGCGCGGTCGCGGTCCTTCTTTGTTGCTTTTGCACCGCCAGCCATAGGTGCAACATTACTTGTGGGCTGCACTACGGCTCTAGGCTCGTGGCGTGATTCAGCGTCTACTTACACACATTGCTTGGCCAGTTCGGGTGCTGTGGATTTTCGTCGCTCTGTTCCAACAAAGTTTTTCGGTAGGCACGTGGATGCTGTGGACCGTGGTGGCACTAAGCACCTGGATTCTCCACCCAATTTCTCTTACCGCAGTTCGATTGAGTAGCCCCGTTGTATTTATCTCCCTTATTGCCCAACTGCCTTCTGAGGAATTTGGGGTTCTTCCTGTTGCTGTTGCAACCGCAGCTCTCGTGGCACTACTCCTTATATATACGTCAGATTTTGGGAATATTCAGGTTCAGGCCGGCGCATACGGAAACGAACGCCGGTTTCTCCTTCGAATTCCCGTCAGCCTTGCGCTTCCAACACTCCTTACTTGGATTCTGCTCTCCGCACTCTTTGTTGTTGCAGAAAGCCTTTTCGCAAAGGAACTCTGGGTCGGCGGTTCAGTCGTTTCGTTGTTTTTCGCTACAGCATTATGGAAGTTTGCCCCGAAGCTCCACCGACTTTCGCTGCGCTGGCTCGTGAGAGTTCCTGCAGGATGGGTAATTCACGACGGAGTCTTACTCGCAGAGAATCTCCTCGTGCGTTCACACAATGTAGTTTCGTTGCAGTTGGCGCCCGCAGATACTGAGGCCATTGATCTTTCTGGAATTACTTACGGTATCCCTCTAGAAATTTCACTCCGTGAAATGACTGATGTGCGTCTCACGCCACTGTTGAGCAAAGTTACAAAAACCGTTGATGCACTGCACGCTAAACAACTGTTGGTTGCACCTAGCCAGGCTCAAAGCGTTTTCAATATCTAAAAGGATTTCAAGAAACCGCGTCACACCTTTCCTTATGTTGTGCGGCTTGTCGATTACGACTTGCCAAGGAGGCACAACATGGAACAATCACCTAAGCGAACTATTCACTGGAAATGTCCGAGCTGCAATAACCAGATCACATTGCATGTTCGAGTGACTCACTCGCCCACCTGCCACAACCTTGCTAGCCACAGCGCAAAAGTTGTGGAGATGGTACGAGTGAAACCCGAGAAATGAACCGTTACGACGCTGGCCCAATTGCCTTTTGTGCACGCTTCTTTGCATCGCTCAATTTGCGACTCACAGTTTCGCGACGCTGTCCAACAATCTTCGCAACCTCCGTGACGCTAAGTCCTTTCTCAAAAACCAAATCAAAAATGCGCTGCTCTTCTGCGGTCAACACTTTTTTGACCTTTTGCACAAGTGCGATTTTGTCAAGATGGTCTGCGAGATCAAACGAGTCTCCCGAAACAACTTGCTGAAGTTTCCGTGCTGTGTGCACTTCGTCTGCTGACCCAACAGTGCGGTCAAATCGCGCACCTTCCCCACGCTGTGCTCCTTGCCGACGACTGTGGTCGATGACCACGTTTGCCAAACGTGCGCCAACATAATGCGCAGGGTCTGGGTACTTGCCCATGATGTATGTGATTCGCCCAAGGAGTTCGACGATTGTGTATTGAATAACGTCTGCAACTTCTTGCCCCTTGTACTTGGCATGGTTGCCGAAACGTGCCGCAAGTGCATTATGCACCCCAATGACATACGCGTCTTGACGCTTTTTGTTTTGAATAGTGCGGTTGCTTGGTTTGTTGTGGTTGCGCTTGGTGGTCATTGGATCCCCTTTCGAGAGACTTGCGGTTGTGGTAGCTGGCGGGTCGGACTGGATAACTGTTAAAGTGACAACTTGCTGTCTCACGGTCTGTGGATCGTGAAATTGCGGTTTTGGCTGGTTTTTTGCGATTAACTCCTTTTTCGTATCTTGCGGGGAAACGAGTATAGCACATGAGTAATTGTTTACAACACCAGTTCTTGTCTGCTTTTTGGTCATAATGCAATTTACCCAGAGGGTGTTGCACGGTCAGGAAACCCTTTATCTGTATGGGTTTCTCAACTCACAGGGCTCGAACAGCCAAAAACTGAATAACGGCGGTCATGAGCATGGTAACAAGCTGAATACCAAATTTCCAGATTGCATCAATCTGTTTCCTACCCTTTATGTAGAATTACACATAAGCCATAAACGCGCGTTTATGGAGGTACCTATGGAATTCACCGCAAAGCCCGCAACCACCGATTTCCCGACCTACTTTCACGTAGCGGTCGATGTCGTAGCCCTCACCATTAAGCGAAATCTGCTTCAGGTAGCGGTAGTCCAAAGAAAGGGACCACAGTCCTGCATCCTGGATCCTAAGACAGGCATTGTGCGAGAGGTACCGCGGGAGCCATTCGACTACGCCCTCCCTGGCGGCCATGTTGAGTGGCAGGGCGAAAGTCTTGTCGAGGCAGCCTGTCGCGAACTTCTTGAAGAAACCGCGATTGAGGTCAAACCTGAAGACTTGGTCCAAATTGGCGCATACGGAAATGTTGGCCGCGATCCACGACCTGGACGGACTATATCCATTGCTTACGTTGCTTTTAGCCCTGACTTCGCTTCGCCGTTTGCCGGAAGCGATGCAGCCAATGCAAAATTCATGGACGTAGTTGAAGTTCTTGCCGACCCAAATCGTTTGGAGTTTGACCATAACCAAATGATTCGCGATGCCATTTCGCGAGTACGTGAACTTATGGAGCGAACTCCTATCGCTTTGAAATTCTGCGATGAAGAATTCACCCTTGGCGACTTACGACATGTTTATGAAGTGATGTTCCATCACGCGTACAACCCAGACGCTGACACGCTCCGCTTCGCTGACCGAATTCGTCGAGAGGAATCAAAGTCTGACTCAAGCTTTGCTGAACGACAGATTCACGTGCTTTCAAAAGCCTTTAGCGAATCAAGCAAAAACGAGCTCATGATGAGCATGCCCATGAATGACATGCGCATGGGGCTATCAAGTGGTCGCAAGATGACGAGAGATCAGGATGTCCTTGCCAAGGTGCAGAAACTGCTGGTAGAGGAATACCGCAGAGCGTCACGAGTCTCTACCCCCGGCGAGAAGTCGGCTCGAGAGAAAATGAAGCTTTCCTTTGACGCTGCAAACTTTGCGCGTAAAGCAGAGGTGATTGAGGGGTTTATTGAGAAAGTTCCAGGAAAAACACGACACTCATCTTCTGGTACTGGCAAGCCGGCGCAGGTCTATCGACGTGGAAAAGCAGAAAAGCTAGATCCACCACTCATCATCCCCCGCCGTGCAACCAAGCCGGCTAAGCGAACCGCAAAGTAGTTAATTCACGAATTCATTGATTGTGAGAAGGTGCAACCGCGCCACACCTTCAAGATCCAAGTTCGGTCCTTCATAACCACCTGCGAGTACATACAACGCCGGTACCTTGTTCTCTCTACACCAGTCTGCAACCAGTTTTTCTCGACGCTGCAGAATTTCACGTGTGATTCCAGTTAAACCGCCAATGCTGCAACCCTCAAATGGATCCATTCCTGCGTTGTAAACAAGGAATTGCACGCCGCTGAGGTGCTTCAGTGCTTTTTCTACTTCATTCAAGTAGTTGTTTGCATCGCGCACGACTTTCAGATGGTGTCGCAACTCAAACGATTTCCAACTGTCAAACGAGTTGGTACTGACATCTGCCAAACGCACTCGTGCATCATTACCAATGAGTTGGAAGGTGCCGCCACCACAATGCGCATCAAGATCAAGGATGCCAATATCGGTCAATTTGTGCACGTTTAATGCGCGCAGTGCCGCAATGACCAACCCATTGATGAAACAGAAACCCTCTTCGTGGGTTCGCTTTGCATGGTGTAAACCACTCGACAGACTTCCAGAGAACCCATCAATCAGTGCTTGATCTACCGCGTCCAATACGCCGCCGGTGCTGGCCAACAGACTTCGTAATAGGTCTTGAATTCCATTCCACAAACCGTCCAGATATTCAGGACTATGAACTTCTTCAAGCTCCTCTCTGGTTGCTTTTCGTGGTGAACGTAATTCCACACCAGGAATGTTCTCAGAACGAATCAATTTTGCAATCGGTTCTGCCTTCGTACGTGTTTCTAATTCCGATTCCAATACGTAGTCGTCGTCATAAAAAATCCTTGTGCGTGGTTTTGTGTTCATACCACTTTTTACGCACCTAACAACTCACTCCGTGACACCCATTTGTCATACTGAAACTGTCCACAAGCACGTATTCACCCTGGTGAGTACGTGCTCTTTTCTTTCTATGGGAGGTATTGATGAATATTCGAGAGGCTTTCTACTCCGCTCAGGATTTAGCACGGGTGATTTCGGCAATTCATATGTCGAATGGTCTCAAAGATGATCCGCGCTGCATTTCCTGCGATCAGGAATTCCCTTGTCTCACCCACCAGCATGCTCTCGCAATCGAGCAGATCTCACTCAGCGCCCCTCGCAGGTCGCGAGTGAGTGGTCCCGGCTCACTACTTCGTTCTCGCGCAGATTGGTTAAGCGACGCACTTCAAAACATCGCCATGACCTGCCGCGTGTTGTTTGACGAACGCAGCGAGGAGTACTCCGCAATATTTGAGCAATTTGCAATTCTGCAAAATCTCACCGGAATTGTTCAGACAGGTATTGGTGGCGAAGCTCACAGCATGATCAAGGTGAGCCTGATCCATCCACACTCCGCAGAACCAATTCCGCTTTGGGCTATTCATTCCAACTACTTGTACAACGAGTTAAAAATCACCTTGTGGTTAAACCCTGGCGACACCACATATCAGCGCTCGTTCCTCGTGGACATCATGTGCAAAGTGATGCAACCGCTCGAGGTCTCTCAATTGCTGGACTGGTGGAAAGAGCCGGATATTGCCCCTGCCTGCATTGTGGACTTCCAACTGCCCAATAACGGTCAGGTTGTGCATGACGTCGTCTCCAGCCTGGTTCAGGCCACAGTGGAGGCGGCCTCTCAGATAGATGCCGACAGCGTGGTGGACTGGGACGATTGGGCCCAGGACTGGGAATAGCGCAAATTCGGGCACATTTGTAACAAGTCTGTGCGTTTATCAATACGGCCCCAAAATGCCGTGCAAGCGAACCTGTGTTCGCCTACTATCTCTGACCCACCCGTGGGATAAAAACCGACCACACCTACCCCGCAAGGAGCGCACCATGAGCAACGAAACGAAGTTGGCAACTAGTCCAACACCCGAACGCACTGAGACAAATTCACCTCAGGTGATCGCACCTAGCGCACAAACGGAAACCACTCAGCGCGAAGACCTTGCATTGTTGTTCGAAGAAGTGCACACCATTCCAACCGGATACACACCAGTCAAGGTCCTCAAGAAGTTCCATGTGAAGGATGCAGCATGAAAGTAAACCTAGGAGATATTTCCGAAAGCGAACTCGATCTCGTCATGTCGGCAATCCGCATGTCTGTACTTGAAGAAGACAAAGGTCGAGGGGTTCTCGTTACCTGCATTAATGGTAAGCGCACATGGCAGATGAACAGCGATGACACGTGGATCACCATTCCAGGTGACCATCATTCTTTCGAAGGGTCATTCCAAATTCCAGGTCGTCTTATCCTCAGCGCAAACACCCTCACTGGCGCGGGTGGAACCTGCAACCTGTCTGTTGATAACGACTCGGCGAAGATCATCTCATCAAATGGTGGCGAGATCCAAATGGGAATTTGCAAAAAAACACCAGAGTTCAAAACTTTTTCTGATGAACCAAACGTCACCGCAAAGATTCAGTATCGAGATTTTCAGCGAATCTGCAGTGTTCTCGCGGAAATGCCAATTGATATTGAAGACTTTATGTCATTTTTCTCGCAACCACCTCTTGGTCAGGTAATCATTGACAAGAAGAGCATCACCTTGCGGCGCAGCTGGTCTTACGTCGGGTGTCCTGACACCGTTGTAAAGCAACCTGCACAAACAACCGGTACTGGTTCGTTTTCTCTCAGTCATCTTCTTCTTGACAACCTGATGAACCGATTGTTCATCAACTCGGATCCAGAACTGACGATCAGTTTCAACTCAGAAATTGGTCAGCACCTCCAAATCCAATGCGATCAGTTCTCAATCAATTTTGATCGTCGACTGAGTGGCGCAGAGATCTATTTCCCACAAATGATTGAGTATCTAGAAGAGAAAAAAATCTCTCACCTTGTACACGACAATGGACTCATCGCAGCAAAATACAAAGATGTCAACGTCCGGATTCAACTTTTTGATGGACCCGAACCAGTTATTCGGGCAACGTCAACTGTCCTCCACAACGTCACTCAGAACGTGAAGTTACTCCGTGAAATCAACCGCTTGAACACCACCCGAGTTGGAGTTCGTGTGTGGTGCGACAACAACATGATTGTTGTGGGAGCAGAAATGCGTTGTGAGCATTCGAAGGACATGACCGGACTACTTGACGGTCTGGTTAAAGAAGCGCAACATCTAGGTGGTCTGTTGGGGCCAATGTTCGGTGGAAACGCACCAGCAAAAGCGGCCTGAATAGGCCGTTACTGCTGCAGTTTGTACATGGCTGACCACACTGCTCCAAGAGCGTCATGGAACTCGTCGCCACGAGTGTCCCACACTCGATTCTTGAAGTTGTCGTAATCCAACATGTCTACAGAAGTGGACAGCCAGGCCTTAAACACCTCATCGGTAACAAGCACGCGATAGGCGTAGTCACCGTACGGCGTATCAATGATCGGCTTTTCTGCCAGCTCTGAAAGCACTTCAAGCGATTGCTTTTCTCGAGCACGCACGGTGATGTACTTCGGTTCCTCTGGCTTGCGAACTGCACTTACAAATCCTGTTTCAGTAAAGACCCACATTGTTATTTGCCTCCTACAGCAATGAAATACTCTGCCCACCAATTTTGTGCCTCTTGCGGCACTTCGTATAACCACTCAACGTTGACGATGAAACCCTCTTCCCTCTGGTTTCGTGCATATCCATGCACAGCTTCAACAGGAAATATGTTTTCGAATGAACCGGAACTGTTTTCACACTTCACACGAGCAAGGACCGGGGTCGAAACCCCGGTCGCGTCCACTCCAGTGATGATGTACCTTGCAGGTTTTTTCATCATGAATTGTCTTCTGCGTCCTTGCCAGTCTCAAAGAACTCGCGGGAATCGAAATCCTCCATGCGACGCTTCTTATCGCGCATGTTTGACATGTTTCTCGACATGCTTGTGAATGCTTTTCCTGCGCCGTCTGCAGTTGCTGCAAAGTGTTGCGTAGATCCACGGTCGTAGCCCATTGCTGCTGCGTCCGCGTATGCATTGATGTCTGCAGACATGTAGACGAACGTCCAACCAGCTGCTTTGCACTCATTCACTAACTGAGTGATTCTCGCAAGGTTGTATTCACGACTCTGGTTTTCCTGGCCATCGGTGATCGTGATAAAAACCACATCTTCTTCTGCCAGACCATTTGCAACTCGTGCTGCTTGCTCTACGCGAATACGACCGATCAAGAGACCAGTTGCATCCAACAATGGAGTTCCACCACGCGGTTGGTATGTCGAACGATCAAGTCGATTCATTTCCAAAATTGGAATACCTGCGCACATCACTGCCGCTGGGTCTTGCGAATCGAATTGGATGACCGTGAGCTTGGCATCCGGGCCATTTGCCTGCTGATCTGAAATGGTGGTGTTAAATCCACCAATTACGTCATTTGCAATTGATTCCATCGAGCCTGAACGGTCAACCAGGATGTACATGTGGGTGATTTTTGGATTAGGTATGTTTGTCATACCTGCTATACGCACGCAGGTCCCAAATGTGTGACATTGGGACCTGCCGATCAATTACGCCGCGTATCTACTTCCAATCTGCTGGATGCAATACCGCACATCTAAAGGGTTTGCTACGTGCCAGTCATAGACCGCCTGGAATAGGTCTGCCGCTTCCTGTTCGGACTTTCCTTGCCTTTGCGCAAACCACTGCACCGCATCGAAGGAGTACAAAATTGCCGCCACCGGACGTGCTGTACGGATTTGGGTAAGTGCCTCAATCGGGTCAATTCCATGCGTGATTAGTGCAGTGAACGCCGCCGAAGGACCACGGTTTACACCCATGTGACAGTGAATGACCACTTTGCGACTTGGGTCTTGCAACACCAATTGTGCCGCTGCCTCAATTGCTTCAAACCACTCATCGCTTCTGCGATCGCCTTCGTCATCTACGCCCAACCAGTGATACGTGATGTGTGGTGCATGTTGCGCTACAAAACGTTCATGTGATGCCTCGGCGCGCAAATCGATAATGTCGGTAATTCCTTGATTCTCCCAGTCATTGAGTTGGACCAGTGCTTCGGAGTCATACTCGGAGAGATCGCCACTTATTGCAACTTGATCGTTCACCCAACACAGGGTGCGCCAAATTGCCCCTGCATTTTTTGGACGTGCCTGCAAATTTGAATCGAATAGGTGATGGGGTGTCTGTCGGTATTTCATCTGTCGAGTAACAGCCTTTCTGTGAGTTGATGTCTGTATTACGCATCCAACTCATACATGTGTGACAAATCCAGACATCACACTTGTGACCCTCACGTGCGTTTAAGCAATATCACCAAAACATCTCTCGAAAGGAATTACCTATGTCAGTTTCAGTTCTTGAATTCGCAGCAGTCGGTCGACCAATCCACCGCCTTGGCGCAGCTATTTACCCTGTGTATTTGCCGGGCCAAAACCTTGGATTCGGATTCTCAACCGGCGCGACTGCTGGTTTGACCGTTTCGGAAAAACCAGATGCCGAAGTCCCCACACTGCAGGTCACCAATTCAGGTGCAACTGCAATTCTGATTCCAGAAGGCCAGGTGCTTGATGGCGGCCGTCAAACGCGCACCGTGAACGTCAGCATCCTTGTACCTGTTGGTGCCACTATTGACATTCCTGTTAGTTGCGTAGAAGCTGGTCGCTGGGCAGGCGGAAGTGAATTCACTCGTGCCAACCGCTACGTAAACCGTCGCGTTCGTCGCGCAAAGGCTGAAGGTATTCGCGACAATCTCGCCCGAGGTGGCGACAAGCGATCAGATCAGGGTGCTGTTTGGGCTGCTGTTGATCATGAACTTCGCATCAAGGGCGTGCGCAGCGGTTCGTCAAACTTCCGAGATATTGAACAGTTTGCTGAGCGCGACCAATTCGTCGCTGCTGCTATTGAAGATCTGGTGCGTCGAGGACCACTGCCTGCCCAACAGGGCGTAGTCGTTGCGCATGGTTCACGCATTGTGAGCGCAGAACTCTTTGCCACCCAAGAAGCTCTTGCGGCCAACTGGGAAGCACTCGTTCGCGGCATTTTGCTTGACGCACCAGGCCAAACGAATCTTCGCCCATCCGCAACTGCAGCCCTGAAGTTCCTTAGTCGACTTGCCTCGGCAGAGATCATCAGCAAGCCAGGTGTTGGACTGGGCGTTGAAGAGCACGTGCGTTCAAGCCGATTGGTAGGTCAAGGCTTGTCGTTCAATGGTGCATTGGTTCATGCCAGTGCGTTTGCTCTCGCTGCCTAATTGGCGCGGTTCTGGGTTGGTAGTTGCGGAGCACTTAACTCCTTTCAACTTCGCGACTGCCAACCCTAAGAATTAGTTCTGGATGTTTAGTCGTTATCGATCTTGTCTAAACCACGACCAAGAATTCGACTGATCCAGCCGCGAAAACCAGGACGTTTCCCAGCATTCTTTGCAAACTCATCGAGTAATCCGGCTTCTGCGCGAATGCTTTCGCTCATAGAAATATGCCCGTCTCTATTCAAATCGAGAATCTGCTCTTTATCTTTGCTGTCTTCGGGAATGGTCATACACCGACACTACTCCTGTGTACTTAGTAATTACCGTCGATTTCAGGATCTCCAAAGTCGGTGCGATCTGCTTCGTCCCAACCTGCTTCTTCTTCTCGAACGAATTCAATTTCTTCATCGTCTAAGTCGAGCGGCAATATGTCGTGCAGGAAGTCGGCGTTAAAGAGCTGCGAACCGCAACTTGGGCAGTTCACCATCTCTTCGCCATCGAAAGTAATTGGCAGAACACCGCAGTACGGACAAACGTCGCCTTCTTCAATTTCCTCAGTTTTCATAATTCCTCCTTACCGCAAACGGTACGCACAGGGTGCCACATAGTATGCGTATAGGGACTATGGGACTTTTTACGACGTATTTGGCTTACCGTCATGGCAAGAAAAAGGCTGAGCGAAAGGCCGCTCGACGCGAGTATCACGACGATGCAGACCAGTACATGGTTTGTGATTTTTGCGGTTTCGAGCTTCGCTTCCACGCCGATGACGAGGACCAAACTTGTCCCCAATAACTGCAACTCTGTAACAGGCTTCAGATATTCTGATTACGTAATCATCCAGACGATCTGAGGGTCCTGGCCCTTCGAAGATCACCAACCGGTTAAATCCGGTGGTAACGCCAGGTTCGATGAGGAGAAATATGTTAAGCGACTCTTTCCCGTTTGTTAATCGGCGGATCACCCAACTTTCACGAGAAGCAATCTTGGAAATTCTTCAGGCCTGTCACTGGATAGCTGTGATGAAAGGAAGTGGCATCCAACGGGAACTGATTGTCAAATTGAGCCAAATTGGAGCGTTAAAAAAATCGCGAACACATTTCTCAGGTTACGAGCCACGAAAAAATCTTCAACGAGCCGACCAGCAACTTGATGGCACCTGGATACTTTCTTTCGACAACGGAAAACGGAAATGGACGCACACGTGGAGTCCTCCCGTGCGTACATAGTTTATGGAATGGCTTGAAAACCCCGATTATGCCGAGCTCAACCGCACGAGACCCGTTGGTTACCGTTCAACTGTGAGGGAGGTAGTTCTTCTGCAGGAGCGAAACGGAGCAGACACTCGAACAGTATGGGCATCACTACTTCCCGATCACAGTCTGAAAATTTTCGGTCAAGACTCAGGGCCAACTGTAGAACAGTTTTTCGGTGCCGATGAATATGAGTTCGCACACACCATTCCCTTTGAATTTGTTCACCCATTTCTTGAATTGCTTGGGGCTACCGAAGTTAAAGATGTGCTCGGGGCGTTGAAACATTTTAGTGGTCCCCG
>JAPOKO010000029.1 GCA_029977615.1 bacterium | reverse complement strand
TCGTGCTTATTCTTCGTGATACTGATACTGCTGCCGCTCCGGCGCAACGTTCTGTAGTCACCATTGGCGCCTATGACGGCGTGCACAAGGGGCATCGCGCGGTTATTGCTCATGTACAGGCCGAAGCGAAACGACTGGGTTGCCAAGGAGTAGTAGTCACGTTTGATCGTCACCCCGCATCGGTCGTGCGACCCGAATCTGCCCCGAAACTGTTGACCGATAGCGACCAAAAGATTGAGTTACTTGCCGGCACTGGCATTGACGCCACGTTCATGGTGCATTTCGATGAAGCCGCTTCGAAAGAAGACCCGGCTGCATTCGTGAAACGCGTATTGGTAGATGCACTTGGCGCGAAGCTGATTGTTGTCGGTGAGGACTTCCACTTTGGCTACAAGCGTGGTGGAAACGTTGCCATGCTGCGCGAACTAGGCAAGCAATACGACTTTGAAGTTGTGCCAATGCAGTTGGTTCCGCGCCCAGACGGAGTTGCCGAACCAGTGAGCAGCACGGCAATTCGTAGAGCACTTGCCGGCGGGCAAGTTGAAGTTGCACAGCAACTTCTTGGCCGGCCATTTTCTGTGCGCGGAGTAGTAGTCAATGGCGACAAGCGCGGACGCACGATTGGATTCCCAACGGCAAACGTAGAGGTGTCAAACCAGATGTGTCTTCCAGCCGATGGTGTGTATGCAGGAATGTTTACTTGTGCAGACGGCAGCGTGCATGGATGTGCGATCAACCTTGGTCGCAGGCCAACATTTTTCGAACACGCAGATGTGTCGCTCCTTGAAGCACACTTGCTTGATTTTTCGGGCGACCTTTACGGTCAGCAGGTGAGTGTCACCTTCGAACACTTCTTGCGTAGTGAACGAAAGTTCGACGGTCTTGATGCGATTAAAGCGCAGCTACAACTTGACGTGTCGGCGGCTCGCGGTCTGGTCGTCCGTAAGTAGTAGTTCGCTGACGCAGCGTTCGGCCAAGAGGCTCGGCAATTGCTCTAAACGATTCTTCAGTCATCAATTGACCATGGTTTGCGCCTGCAGCGCGCGAAATGTTTTCGTTCATCAACGTTCCACCCATGTCGTTGCAACCAGCGCGAAGCAGTTGTTGCGCGCCTTCTTGACCAATCTTGGTCCACGACACCTGAACGTTGTCAATCAAGCCGCGGTATGCAATGCGACCAATTGCGTGCATCAGAATGGTTTCTCTAAACGTTGGCCCACGACGTGCTTTGTGCTGCAAATAAATAGGTGATGCCATGTGTACGAATGGCAGCGGAATGAACTCGGTGAAACCGCCGGTTACTTCTTGCAGAGCGCGTGTGCGCACAATGTGCTTTGCCCAACTCAGCGGGTGCTCAACAGAGCCAAACATGATGGTGATGTTGGACTTCAAACCGGCTTCGTGTGCAACCTGGTGACAGTCCAGCCATTCTTCGGTGTTGATCTTGTCGGAGCAAATGATGTTGCGAATGTCGTCGTCCAAAATTTCGGCTGCAGTACCCGGCAATGATGCGAGGCCGGCTTCTTTCAACCGAGTGATGTAACTAAACAACGATTCGCCCAAGCGCTTTGCACCTTCGGTTACTTCGAGCGCTGTAAACCCATGCACGTGCATGTCGGGAACAGCATCTTTCACGGCACGTGTGACATCGATGTAATAGCCGCCGTCGAAGTCGGGGTGAATACCGCCCTGCAGAGTTACTTCGGTTGCGCCTAAGTCCCAAGCTTCTTTTGCACGTTCAGCAATGTCGTCGAGAGTGAGCAAATACGGAGTGCCACGAAGGTTGAGGCTGAGTGGGCCCTTCGAGAACCCGCAGAACCTGCACTTAAACGTGCACACGTTGGTGTAGTTGATATTGCGATTGTGTACCCACGTGACTTCGTCGCCAACAATTTGCTTACGCAGGTCGTCGGCAACATGAGCGATGGCTCGCACTTCAGGGCCACGTGCACCAAACAGCGTGACAATTTCTTGTTCGTTAATGCGATGACCAAGTTCAACACCGCGCAAAACTTCAGCAACTGGGCCGGTGATCTTTGCGCCTTCACCCATGCGCTCGAATGGAATAAGCATTGGGGGAGCGTTGTTTGCACCCGAATACCACTGCGTAGAACGATGGCCAACCAGCACCACTTCGGCACCGTCGTGCACCACGTCGGCTGCCGTTACTTTTTCCGGCCACACTTGTCCGCTGTCGTCGCGTGCCAAACCTTCGGCGTCGCTTCTATCGAGCAATGCGAAGTCGAGTGACGGATCAAACCACTTTTCTGGATTGATCACGAACTCTGGATACACCGTGAGGCGTGGAGCAAGTGACTTGCCCTTTGCTTCGGTAACTGTGCGCAACTTGTCGAGTGCTGGCCACGGACGTTCTGGGTTTACGTGGTCGGCAGTAACAGGAGAGACACCGCCCCAATCGTCGATGCCTGCGTCGAGCAAGATGCTGAAGTCGTCGCTCAAGTTCGGTGGTGCCTGCAAGTGAATGCTTGCCGGCAAGATAATTCGCGCTGCAGCAATTGACCACAAGTATTCGTCTTCTGGGCACGGTGCTTCGTGTTGCATGCCCGTGCGCGGCTTCGGCAAGAAGTTCTGCACGATCACTTCTTGTACGTGTCCGTACTTCGCGTGTGATGCAGCGATTGCTTCGAGCGCATCAATTCGGTCTTCACGGGTTTCACCAATGCCCACCAAAATTCCTGTAGTGAACGGAATATTCAGCTCACCGGCCCATTGCAATGTGTCGAGGCGACGCTGTGGTTCTTTGTCTGGTGCGCCACGGTGGCACTCCAAGTCATCTCGCAACGACTCAATCATCATTCCTTGCGATGGCGATACCTTCCGCAACAGTGCAAGTTCGTCCTTATACAACGCGCCTGCGTTTGCGTGCGGAAGTAATCCGGTTTCTTTTAACACCAAAGCAGCCATGTCGTGCAGGTAATGCACAGTGGAATCGAAACCGTTTAACTTCAACCAATCTTTAGCCACGTCGTAACGAAGTTCTGGTCGTTCGCCAAGTGTGAACAGTGCTTCGTGGCAACCCATGCGAGCGCCTTGTTTGGCAATGGCCAAAACCTGCTCGGCATTCAGGTACGGGTTCTCGAGTCGTGCAGGTGGCTGCGCAAAGGTGCAGTAACCGCACTTGTCGCGGCACAACATGGTGAGCGGAATAAACACCTTCGGCGAATACGTAACCCGACTACCGAATTGCGCGTCGCGAATGGCACGTGCTTCAGCCAATAACTGATCAAGTGGGGTGGCAAGGACGCGCTGACGCTCGGACAACTAAACCCTCCGTGGGTGCTAGTGAAGTTGGATTGTCAGTGCTCGACCAAGTTTTCCCACAGTGTTAGAGAAGTGGGCGTTCTTGCGTATGCCGTGCGCTTGAAACCATAGCCAACGGGTTGCCCTACCGCAACTACGCCAAGGTATTAATTGAGCCCGAAGAGAGCCCCAAGCGCCTTCATTTCTGCACGGTCTTCCGGGTCTGCGTCGAGTGCATCTAACTGGGCCTTGAGCCGAGTTGCATCAAACAAGTTTCTGGCAGTATCCAAGATTGCCTGCTGGATGTTTTGCTCATCGGTAAGCCCGGTTGAGCGAAGGTGCGTAAGCGCACGGCGAAGATTGTCGTCGAGTTGTATTGAAATCTCGTCGTTCACAGAGGTAAGTGTATTACTCATGAGGGATCCTTTCTTGAGGTTTTGAGTTGGTGGGGCATGCTGTGGACACATGGCCGTCGGGGTATGTGACAGTGAGTACGCGGTTGGGCAGTGAAAGCTTCAGCCTCCAATTTCCTTCGTGAACATTGCGGTGGTGGTGTGTGCACAGCGGCACGAGGTTGTTCATGTTGGTGGGGCCATCGTCGCGCCAGTAGACGATGTGGTGCGGCTGACATTGGGCAATTGGCACCTTGCAATCGGGAATTGCGCAGTGCGAGTACATAGCTTCAATAGCTTTGCGCTGATATCGCGTTGCCAACCGTGAAGCACGACCAATGTCGATCACTACGCCTTTTGAATTGAGCACCACCGGAATGATTTCTGCTTCACATGCCATGCGCCGAATGGTTTCAAGTGGCAACTCCGTTTCGTGCCCTGTACGAATAACGGAACTTTTGTGCAGACCTGAGCGCAATGTGTGTAAGTCGATGACAACTGAAACTTCTGCTCGCGCATGCGGTGACGAGATCATTGCACCTGCCGTGAGGGGAGCACCAAGCGAAGCTGCATCGATGAGTTCTAAAAATGCGAGCGCATTGAGATGTCCGTGTTTGCGGTCATCGGTTGGACACGTATCGGGAAGCGCTGCATGAAACAGACGTTCAACAGTGTTGTCGAGTTTGCCAATAACGCGAAGACCGTTCTCGGGGTCGAGCCTGCCAGCGATGTGGAACATTCCGGATTCGCGATCAATCCAGTGCCGAAGGCTGGCGTCGCGACGTTGGCGTTCGAGACTGGTAACGCCGCCGTCGGCATGGATGCGGGCAACTTCACTCTTTACCGCGCGAGCAAAGTTGTCGGGTGTTGCGTGGGTCGCAACATTATTCAGCCAGTCGCTGCGTGAAGCGAGTTTGGCTTTCTCGTCTTCGGTGAGTTGGTGCGTGGCGCGCGCAACAGCGTCGATATGAGCACTGCCAATGCGGCCTTGTTCGAACGCGTGTTCAAGTTGTGGAAATGCGCCAAGTGTTTTTGCCCTAGAAACTTCGCGGAATGCATCAATGCGCGAGATGTTTGCCGCACTGGCGAGCACTTGCTGCGGCTGAATACGCGGTGTTGTTGCGGCAAGAACTTGAAGTTTGCGGGTGAGGGCAACCTTGCAGTTGTCGATCCATTGCTGGATTTGCCCAACATCATTAAGCGCTGACCGGATAAGTGCTTCGTCATCGGCCTCAGATATCAACTGGGCAAGGTGCGAAAGCCTGTCCGAAATTTCGGCGGTATCGATGGCTAGAGAAAAACCCACGTGTTCCTGCTTGTGTGATTCGTTTTTCAACGAAATGGCAAATGCTGTGGGAGAAGCGCCGCCAACAATAAAAGCGGGGTGTTACAGAGTTTCTGCTTCCACTGAGTGCAATCGCGGTACACATCTTTCAGTAGAATATGAATATGTCATTGATTGACCGGGTCGTCAAAAAGAAGAAACTTTCTGACCCAGATCAGCCATGGCGCTATTGGCTAACTCGCCCAGTTGAAGAGCGCCTCGCAGCAGTAGAAGAGTTGCGATGTGAATACCACGGATGGACACATGGATCTGAACCGCGACTATCAAGAGTTATTACAGTCATTCGTCAGTCATAACGTACGTTTTCTCATCGTTGGTGGTTACGCACTTGCCGCCCATGGTCACCCGCGATATACAAAAGATTTAGACATATGGGTATGGACAGATTCGAGTAATGCTGAGCGAATTGTCATGTCCCTTGAAAACTTCGGTTTCGCTGGCTTGGGGCTTACTGCTCAGGATTTTCTGGAGCCTGGTGTTGTTGTCCAGCTTGGACGCGAACCACAGCGAGTAGACATTTTGACCTTTGCAACTGGTCTTGAATTCACTCAGGCGTATGAAAATCGAATCATGGTTTCAATTGGAAACATCGAGGTTCCATTTGTATCGGTTGACGACTTACGGACGAATAAATTGGCAACCGGCAGGTTGCGCGACATTGCCGACGCCGCAGATTTGCCTCCGGATCAGGAGTAGTTACAGACTGCCGAGGGCAGTAAACAACGCGCGCACGTTGTGGCCGCTCATTGGCTCACGATGACCCGTGCGACTGATGAATCCAAGCTGCACGCCAGTTGCTGGGTCGACAACCGTGAACAATTGCTCGTGTCCTGCTGCATCCACAACCACATCGGTCAGTAGGGGCACGCCAGCCTCGGCAAGTGCCTGCTGTACGAACCCTGCATTCAACACTTCAATGGCAATGTGTTGCACGCCTGAACCATTTGCTTCCAAGTGCGCGCGAACCGCGGGGTCGTTTCCAGGGCCAACCAACACCACGGTTACACCACCAGCAGTTGCGGTAACGATGTCGGTGTCTTCTGTTGGTTCCACCGTGAAGCCGAGTGTTTTCAAAAACGATGAAGCGGATGCAAGATCAACTACTGCAACTACTACGTGATCAATGCGTACTGCAACAGTGTCAAGGGCAGACAGCAATGTGTCAGCAATTTTTGTTGGTGCAACTCCGCCACGTTCGTGTGCAACTTCAATGCGATGTGTTTCGGCAAGCAGTGTGCGGAAAATCTGTTCTGCAAAGTCGGCATCAACGCCGCTATTAATTGCCCACTGCCTTCGAGTAGTCAATACTTCACGCACGCGTTGCGGCTGAATGACTGCAGTTGACGAACCAGCTTTCACTTCTGCAACCTCGCGACACACTTCCATTCGCTGAGCCAGCAGTGCAATGATCGCTGCATCAATCTGATCGATCTTTTCGCGAAGTTGTGGAAGGTCGCGTGCCATAACTACTTACGCCACCACTTGCGTTTCGTGTGCGGCTCGACCAAACGTTGCACGTGTTTTGCAAGTACATCCATTTCAATATTCACTGCATCACCCGCTTTGCGCACGCCCAGTGTGGTGACTGCGGTGGTGTGCGGAATCACTGCAACGCGAAATGTGTCGGAGGTGAGATCAAATGCAGTTAGCGAAATGCCATCAACTGTGACTGAACCCTTTTCGACAATTAAGTGCATCAAGTCGCGAGGAATGCGAATCACTAAATCGGGAGCAGGGGAGACAACATGTCCAACTGCATCTACGTGGCCGAGCACCATGTGTCCGCCAAGTCGTTCGCCCAGCGCCATAGGTCGCTCAAGGTTCACCACATCGCCGGCTTGAAGCGAGCCAAGGTTGGTGCGCGAATACGTTTCGTCACTTACATCGGCATCCCAATACGTCGAGCCGTCCGTGGCCACCACCGTGAGGCAGCAGCCGTTTACCGCAATGGATGCGCCGAGGTCGGAGCCTTCCAGAACTGTGCTGCTGTTGATACGCAGGCGACTGCCATTGCGCGATCCGACTGTGCCTAGTTCTTCAACAATCCCGGTGAACACAGCAGTTCACACTACTTATATAGGCGCGCATTGGGCAGGGGATTAGCCCGCCTAAGCGGACGACCCTCCCGATAGATTGAAGGGGTCCACTGGGGCTTTTAGCGCTGGTGAGATGCAAGGGGTCAACAGGCCCACTGCGACCAAACGGTCCCGCAATTCGGCGGGCACACGAAAGGCAAACTTATGGCAACTGCTCCAAAAAGCGAAACCATCGCCAAGCACCGGGCTCATTCAACTGACACCGGTTCTCCTGAAGTGCAAATTGCACTTCTGACAGAGCGCATCAACAGCCTCACTGACCACTTGAAGAGCCACCACAAAGACCATCACAGTCGCCGTGGCCTCTTAATGATGGTTGGTCGCCGTCGACGCATGCTTGACTATGTAAAGGATCGTGACATCGAGAAGTACAGAAAACTTCTTGACGATCTCGGTCTGCGTCGCTAACGCACGCCGTAGGCAAACACATAACGAACAACTCGTAGTCGGTTGTCAGTCGCTGATTGCGCAACGAGTCAATTCGGACTCACGTTGCGACATTGCCGACTGGGAATCGACCGGTTGTTCCTCAACCCCTCATGAATCGTCACGAGACGACTTAAGGGACGAAAGGACATACACATGGCTGACGCCATTTCCGTATCAGCACCTATTTCGGGTACCGATAAAACCCTCACCTTCGAGACGGGCAAGTTCGCCTTGCAGTCACAAGGTGCAGTCATTGCCAAAATTGGCAAGACGCAAGTTCTTGCAACCGCAAACGCCGCAAAGGGCGTTCGCGATGGCATCGACTTCTTCCCACTCACCGTCGACGTAGAAGAGCGTGCATACGCAGCAGGAAAAATTCCTGGCTCATTCTTCCGTCGTGAAGGACGCCCAAGCCAAGCAGCAATTCTTACTTGCCGTTTGACCGACCGTCCATTGCGCCCAGCTTTCCCAGATGGCTACCGCAACGAAACACAAATCGTGATCACCGTTATTGGTGCCGACCAAGTGAACCCTCACGACGTGCTTGCAATTAACGCAGCGTCTGCATCGTTCATGATCAGCGGCATTCCATTCGACGGACCAATCGGTGCTGTTCGTTTGGCATACAGCCAAGACGGAACTTGGATTCCTCACCCAACTTTCGAAGAGGGCGAAGAAGCAACATTTGAAATTGTTGTCGCAGGTCGCGAACTCGACAACGGCGACGTTGCCATCATGATGGTGGAAGCAGGCGGAACCGAGAAGAGCTTCACCTACTACGAAGCAGGTGCACCAAAGGTTGACGAACTCGTCATTGCTAGCGGTCTCGATGCATCGAAGCAATACATCAAGGAATCAATCAAGTTGCAGCGCCAGTTGGTCGCCAGCGTGATTGCAACCCGCGGCCCAATTGAGCCATTGAAGTACACGCCAGTTCTTGACTACACCGATGAGTTGTTTGCGGCAGTAGAAGCAGCAGCAACCGCAACGTTGCAGCCAGCAATTCGTATTGCATTGAAGAGCGAGCGCAACGCTGCAATCGATGAAGCTACGGCAAAAACTGTTGCAGAACTTGCTGGAACACCAGATGCGCCAGGCAAGTTTGCTGGTCAGGAAAAGCAGATCAAAGAAGCCGTACGTTCACTCACCAAGAAGTTGGTGCGTAAGCGCGTTGTGAACGAAGGAATTCGTATCGACGGTCGTGGCCCTGCAGACTTGCGTCCAGTTTCAGCAGAAGTAGGACTCATTTCAACCGCACACGGAACAGGCTTGTTCCAACGCGGTGAAACACAGGTACTCAACGTGCTCACCATGGCAATGCCAAAGATGAACCAGATGATCGACTCGATCACACCTGAGACATCGAAGCGTTACATGCACGACTACAACATGGCTCCTTGGGCCAACGGTGAAACCGGTCGTGTAGGTAGCCCGAAGCGTCGCGAAATTGGACACGGTGCACTCGCAGAGCGCGCATTGTTCCCAGTTGTTCCAGACCAAGAGAAGTTCGCATACACATTGCGTCTCGTTTCAGAAGTGTTGTCGTCAAACGGCAGTACCTCAATGGCGTCGGTATGTGCATCGAGCCTTTCGCTCATGGATGCTGGTGTGCCAATTCTTGCTCCAGTCGCCGGTATTGCAATGGGACTTATCTTCGACGAAGGTAAGTACACCGCTCTCACCGACATTCTTGGTGCAGAAGATGCATTCGGCGACATGGACTTCAAGGTGGCCGGAACTGCAGACGCAGTAACCGCGTTGCAACTTGACACCAAGATCGACGGAATTCCTAGCGACGTTCTTGCAGCTGCATTGCAGCAAGCAAAAGATGCTCGCTTGAAGATCCTCGATGTGATGAACGCAGCAATTGCAGCACCACGTTCAACCGTTGCTGAAAGCGCACCAAAGATCATCACCTTCACCATTCCATTGGACAAGGTGGGCGAAGTTATTGGGCCAAAGGGCAAAGTCATCAACACCATCCAGCAGGAGACCGGTGCCGAGATCAACGTCAGCGATGACGGTGCAACTGGCATCATCACCATTGGTTCACCAGACAACTCAAAGGTTGAAGACGCGAAGGCACGCATTCTTGCCATCGTCGATCCTCCAACTGCAGAGTTGGGCGCTACCTACACCGGTCGCGTGGTGAACATTGCTCAGTTCGGTGCATTCGTCAACATCCTTCCTGGACGTGACGGCCTCGTGCACATTTCGAAGTTGGGCAACGGTCAGCGTGTATCCAAAGTTGAAGACGTGTTGAACATCGGTGACGAAGTTCAAGTTCGCGTAGACGACATTGACGACCGCGGCAAGGTGAGCCTCTCGCTCATTGGACCAGACGGTGAGCCAATGAAGGGTTCAGGAAGCGCACCATCAGAAGGTGGTGACCGTGGCCCACGTCCAGAGCGTGGACCACGTCAGGATCGTGGCGGAGATCGCGGTGGTCGCGGCGGAGACCGTGGCGGTCGTGGAAACGACCGAGGTGGACGTGGAAATGATCGCGGAGGTCGCAGTGAAAACAGCAACCGTCGTGAGCCAAACCGCGGATCACGTCCGTCTGAGCCAACTGCAGACAACGCAGTGTCGGTCAGCTTCGAAGACGAATTCGACAGCGAATTTAACGGTAACTAATAAGCCATGATCAGGGTCGGTGTCATCGGCGCCGCAGGGCGCATGGGCGCAACGGTATGCAATGCCGTTGTTGCTGATCCTGGTTTAGAACTCGTAGCAGTGGTTGATTCTGGAGCACCAGGATCAACCACTCACGGGCTCACTATCGCGGGTGAATTGCGCGCTCTTGCCGATGCACAAGTAGATGTCGCAGTCGATTTCACTGTTGCAGAAGCTTCACGTGTGAACCTTCCGTGGCTCGCTATGCACAGCATTCATGCTGTTGTTGGCACTACTGGTTTTTCACAAGATGACCTCGACAACTTCAAGAAGTCATTCACGAATAGCAATTGTTTAATTGCTGCAAACTTCGCCATTGGCGCAGTGCTCATGATGCGCTTTGCAGAATTGGCATCACCATTTTTTGATACTGCAGAAATTATTGAAATTCACCACGATGGCAAAGCCGATTCACCTAGTGGAACTGCGGTTGCTACTGCACAACGTATGGCAGCGGCAAGCAACGAGTGGGCACTAGACCCAACAAAGCACGAAGCCATCAAGGGTGCGCGTGGAGCGAAAGGTCCTGGAGACATTCCAATTCATGCAGTGCGCATGCGCGGGGCAGTAGCAAACCAAGAAGTGATTTTCGGTGCACAGGGACAAACCCTCACCATTCGCCATGACACCACAGACCGCGCATCGTTTATGCCGGGTGTGGTGTTGGCATGCAAAAAAATTGCCGAGCACAAGGGCTTCACCCTTGGACTCGACAGTTTTCTTGGAATCTAATTACTTCAGCGAGTTAATCGCTGCTTCGTAATTTGGCTCGTTAGCAATTTCGCTCACCAATTCGCTGTGTAGTACTTTTCCTTTTTCGTCGAGCACAACTACTGCGCGAGCAAGAATTCCCTTGAGCACACCATCGGTCAAGTTGACACCGAATGCTTTGCCGAAGTTTGAACGGAATGATGAAGCAGTCTTCACGTTTGCCAAACCTTCAGATCCGCAGAAGCGACCCTGAGCGAATGGCAAGTCTGCCGACACGCAGTACACCTCGGTGTTGTTCAATGATGAAGCAAGTGAATTAAACGTACGTGTGCTTGTTGCACATGTTGGTGTGTCAATGCTTGGGAAAATGTTCAAGATCACACGCTTGCCACGCAAGTCTTTGTTTGAAATTTCTTGCAGCGTTCCAGTGGTCAGAGTGAACGAAGGAGCAGCAGCGCCTTTCTTTGGCAACTTGCCACTTGTCGACACTGGGTTGCCACCCAGCGTTACCTTCGAGCCGCCTTTGCTCGCAGTCTTTTTCACGACTTTCTTTGCTGACTTCTTTGAAGCATTCTTTGTTGCTTTTTTCGCGGTCCTTTTGACGGCCTTCTTCACAACTTTCTTTACAGACTTTTTCTTAGCGATCTTCTTTTTTGCAGCCATTGGGGCACTCCTTAATTGCGAGGTGAATGTGCCACGAATTTAGTCGGAACTCGGGCGGCCTTTCCTCATGGACTGGAAGAAACTGAGCCCGAATAGGGCCGCTACGACATACCACTGATACTGCTCAATGCCCTTGAGGAATGAGCGAATCTGGTCTTCAAACTGGTCTCCACCCAAGCGGAGGACTACCAACTTGATGACGATTCCAATGGAAAGCAGCGGGATGAATCGCTTAATGCTCATCTGTCTATGGCCAAGCAACAAGCACACCACGTTGCTACCGGGCATGAGCACCAACGCAATAGAGCCGCCCTTGTCTACGGCCTTTTCGGTCCACCGGTAAATGGCGGGAAGTTCGCCAAGGTTGCCTTCAACCCAGCCCAATGCCTTTTGTCCGTACCAACGACCAACAAAGTACAACGCAACACCGGCAACGAGAATGCGCACGAAACCAATTGCGGCATATGGGATTACATCGATGTAAGGAACAGAGCCAAAGAGGTTTCGGTTACGCGAACTGAGCGCAAGAACTAATGAAGGATGGTTATCAACAAGCGCTGGGCCAATGTTGCTTCCAATTGTGCCAATGACAAACAGCATGGTGGTGAAGGTGAGGACCGCCTTGCGCATTTAGAAGACCGTAGCCGACTTGGGTAACTTAGGTCTCGTCACGTACATGAAAAAGGGGAGTGCGATGCAAGGTTTGATGCAGCAGACACCGTTAACCATGGTGCACATTTTTGAACGTGCTGAGAAGTATCACAGCGAAAAGACCATCACTACTGCAACTGCCACTGGCATTGAGCGCACCACGTATGGCGAATGGGCTGCACGTACGCGCCAATTAGGTGGCGTGCTGGACAAGTTGGGTATTTCGAAGAATGGTCGTGTTGCCACGTTTGCGTGGAACACAGCACGCCACCTCGAGTTGTACTTTGCGCCACCATGTACAGGGCGCGTTACTCACACGCTGAACATTCGCTTGTTCCCAGAGCAACTGACCTACATCGTCAATCATGCCGAAGACGAAGTGATTTTTATTGATCGCTCGTTGTTCGCACTTATTGCTCCGCTGCTACCAACCTTCAAAACAGTGAAGCACCTCGTCATCATGGACGACGGCAAAGGCGAAATTCCGAAATCGGTTGACGGTTTCCAGATGCACGACTACGAGGAATTACTGA
>JAPOKO010000028.1 GCA_029977615.1 bacterium | reverse complement strand
ACGCCTGCACCATCTGCTGGGAAGAACACTGCGGGAGGGAAATTCCTGCAGCTACCTTCGTTCATCCACTCGGTAGACCGAATTGAATTGTTCATGGGGTTGGCCTCAACATAGCCCATTTTTGGCGATATCGTGAAGTTTGTGTCAGAAGCAACAGCAGTCATCGAACCTTCCCGCGGACATGCCCGAATCGTGTATTTGGGCCCAGCATCGCCACATTGGGAGGTCTACAGCGACCACGGCGACGCCAACCTCCTCGAGGAGTTCCGCGCCCGGGTACTCGCTCGTTTGGTGCTGTTGCCTCGTAACGACCCACAGTTCCGCCGCAACCAAGAGCGCGTGAACCGGGATGCTGAGCGCGAGCGCATCAGCGTTGAGTGGGAACTCGGCTACAACGACGCTGAGTAACTCTCGGTAAACAGCCAATGACATCTTGGCGAAATTTCTTTAAAACCCGAATCGCCCAACAAGCGGGTTCTTACGATTCAGACATCGACGCGCGAATCATCAATCGTGAGCTCAGTTGGCTCGACTTCAACGCACGTGTTCTGGCAATGGCGAGCGACACCGGTGTGCCGTTGTTGGAGCGTTGCCGATTTGTTTCAATCTTTAGTAGCAACCTTGACGAGTTTTTTCAGATTCGAGTTGCAGCGCTAAAGGGGCAAATTGCGGGTGACGTAAGTACAAAAACTCCAGATGGTCGAACTCCACAACATCAGCTGGATGACATTCGCAGAATTACAAAGAACCGCGTTGCCCAGCAAGAACGGGTGTGGTTAGACGAACTTGTTCCTCAGCTTGCGGAGAACAACATTCACCTTTCCCCGTGGAAATCATTGTCACCAGTTGATCGCGAACATCTCACTGGGGTATTTGAATCGCGCATTTTTCCTGTTCTCACACCGCTTGCCGTAGACCCAGCGCACCCGTTTCCCTATATTTCGAACCTTGCACTCAGCTTGGCCATCGTGGTGCGCGATCCCAAATCTGGAGAGGAGCGTTTTGCGCGAGTAAAACTGCCACAAACATTTCCTCGATTTTTCCAATTGCCAGATTCGCTCACATTTGTGAGCATCGAAGAAATCGTTAGCGCCAATCTTCCTCGGCTATTCCCAGGAATGGAAATAGTGCAGTGCCATGCATTTCGCGTTACCCGCAATGCCGACCTCTCAGTGGACGATGAAGATGCAGAGGACCTTTTGGTTGCTGTAGAGATGGAATTGCGCCGTCGACGGTTTGGCAAGGCAGTTCGCCTTGAAGTCCCCGAAGCAATGTCAAGCGATCTTGTTGCTCTTCTTATTGATGAACTGGAAATTGAAGCTGAAGATGTTTCGCGCCACGCAACATTCATCGATCTCACTTCGCTCAATCAGTTTGCAAACTTGAACATTGCAAAGCTTCGCCATACCCCATGGCAGCCGCTTACCGCCGGTCGTTTGCAAGCTGTCGAAGAGGGTGAAAAGTCAATATTTGCGGTCATTCGGGAGCGCCAATTGCTTGTGCATCATCCGCATGAATCTTTCAGCACCTCGGTTGAAACGTTTGTCAAGCAGGCAGCGCTTGACCCAAACGTGCAATCAATCAAGATGACTTTGTATCGCACGTCTGGTGACTCATCTATTGCGATGCACTTAATTAAAGCTGCGGAAATGGGCAAGCAAGTAGCGGTAGTGCTTGAACTGAAAGCCCGTTTCGATGAAGCTCGAAATGTTTCGTGGGCAAAAGAACTTGAATATGCCGGCGTGCACGTGACCTATGGAATTGTTGGTTTAAAGACTCATGCAAAATGTGTTCTTGTCGTGCGTAACGACCCAGACAAGATGCGTCGTTATGTGCATATTGGAACTGGCAACTACAACTCCACAACTGCACGCCTGTATGAAGACATCGGGTTCTTCACAAGTGAAGATGCCATTGGTTCAGATGTTGCTGAACTCTTTAACTTCCTTACTGGCTACGCGCAGGAACCCGATTACGAAGTGTTGTTGGTTGCGCCGCATCAGTTGCGAGATCGCATTGTTGCGCTTATTGATAAGGAAGCAACATTTGGTGATGCAGGAAAAATCACCATCAAAATCAACTCCATTTCGGATCCAGCAGTGATTGAGGCCTTGTACCGCGCGAGTGGTGCGGGAGTAAAAATCAACCTCATTGTTCGAGGTATTTGTTGTATCCGCGCAGGGGTTGAAGGCATGTCCGAAAATATTGTGGTGCGATCAATTCTTGGCCGCTATTTGGAACACTCACGCATTTATCGGTTTGAACACGGTCTTGATGACAACGAACCATTGCACCTCATTGGTTCAGCCGACATGATGGGCCGCAATTTGGACGGTCGCGTTGAAGCGTTAGCGCCACTGACCCATCCGAAGCACCGCATGTGGCTCGATACTGTGCTCGGATTCTTGCTAGACGATTCATCAACCCACTTTCTGCTCCGAAGCGACAATGAATGGGAGCGAATTGGTTCGGTAGCGGAGTCTGGTGATGCACAAAAGAAGTTGCACGAGTGGGTTGTTGCCACTCAAGTGCGATAAATCCGGTTCGTTTACCTCGTAGTAATCTGTAGTTCGGTTGAACGTAACCCAGAGAGAATAGGTTGGTCACGTGGAAGAGCTTCGCAGTACGTTTCATAAAGAAATTGAAGAAATTCGTCAAGAAGTAATGTCGCTTGGAAAATCAGTCATTGAAGCTATCCCGCGTGCAACTGCAGTGCTATTGAATAGCGACCTTGAGGGCGCAGATTATTTGCTGCAAGCCGACGATGAAATTGACGCCCGCGCGATTGACATCGAAGAAAAGTGCTTTCAGGAACTTGCGCTGCAGTCACCGGTTGCTGGCGACCTTCGCGAACTCGTTTCCATGATCAAAATTGCGGGAGAGCTGGAACGCTCCGCTGATCTTGCAGTGAATATTTGCAAAGCTGCGCGACGTATTTACGGGCACAAGATTGATCCTGAACTGAGTGACCTCATTGCCAAAATGAGCGAGCAAGCACAACAGTTATTTATTTCCACGATGGAAGCATTTAATGACCATGACGCTGCAAAGGCAGCAGCAATTGATGACATGGACTCATTTCTCGATGGTTTGCATAGACGATTTATTGCAGAGATTTTTGAGATTCATGCTCGAGAAGCGATTGACCTGCAAGTTGCAGTGCAATTGGCAATGGTTGCTCGCTTCTACGAACGTATTGGTGATCATGCGGTAAACGTTGGCGAGCGCACTCGGTTTATTGTGACTGGTTGGAAGCCAGAGTTAAAGGGTGCAGCCCGTTACCAAGCTCGCCTTGACGCCACTGGCGAAATTCGTAGGCCGTAGGTTCCAATGTCGGCCGATCTTCCCGTTATCTTCCTCGTTGAAGATGAAGAGACCTTCATTGAGGCCCTCGAAATTGGCTTAAAGCGCGAGGGTTTCCGCGTGCATGTTGCTCGCGATGGCGCTGAAGCACTCGCCATGTTTGAAGGTGTGAAAGCAGACATTGTGTTGCTCGATGTGATGTTGCCAAAAATTTCGGGAACCGATGTGTGTCGTGAGATTCGCAAAAAGAGCCAAGTTCCGATCATCATGGTGTCGGCTAAGGGCTCCGAAATTGACACGGTTGTTGGGCTTGAAGTCGGTGCAGACGATTACATTGTGAAGCCGTATCGACTTCGCGAACTTGTTGCGCGTATTCGTGCAGCGTTGCGTAGAAGTTCACTCACGCCTACCGAAATTGAAGAAGTAGGTATTGGAACAGTCAGCATTGGCGATGTATCTATTGACCCAGAGCAACACATTGTTACCGTGCGTGGGGAAGTGACCAAGCTTCCATTGAAAGAGTTTGAGCTGTTGTATGTGCTCATGGCCAATGCCGGGCGAGTGCTCACGCGTGAAACTTTGATTGACCGCGTGTGGGGAACCGATTACTACGGCGACACGAAAACGCTTGACGTACATATTAAACGACTTCGCTCAAAGGTTGAATTAGACCCAGCAGTGCCCACACGTGTAGCAACAATCCGCGGGTTGGGCTACAAATATGAGAAAGTTGTTGCATAGCAACACTGACCACTCCATTACAACGCCTGTCGCGCGTTCACATCATGATGGTTGCAGGTGAAGCAGCTCTTGCGGTTTCATTAGCCGACTCCCTGTTTTTGTCAATAAGCCCTGATGCCGCACGAAGCAAGGTGTTGTTCTTTCTTGCATTCAGTTTTGCTCCATTTGTGGTGTTGTCAAAAGGTATAAGTCCATTCCTTGACAGAGTGCCAGGTGGTCGAAGAATGACGGTGTTTATTGTGGGCATTTTGCGAGCAATCGTCGTACTAGCCATGGCTCAAAATTTGCAATCCGTATTGCTCTTTCCACTTGCATTTGGATCATTGATTCTGGCCAAGGTGTATCAAGTGTCGCGCTCGGCGATGATGCCGACAGTGGTGCAAAACGACACAGAACTGATGTCTGCAAATGGGAAATTCGGCAGACTCACAGGAATTGTTGGTTTTGTTGCGGGCGGGCCCGCAGTTCTGCTTCAACGAATTGACACACATCTCTCCCTGGTGATGTCGGCGATTGCGTTTGTGCTTGCTGCAACCATGACGCTCAAGTTGCCACGCCATGTTGCAGCTGTAAAGAACAAAGCAACTCGCGCAGAACGCGAAGAAATGAGCACACCAGAAATCGTTCGTGCAGCCGTCGCGATGTCGTCTCTGCGAGCGACGAGTGGATTCATGATGCTGCACCTTGCCTTTTGGTTGCGCAATGAAAAGGCTGGACTTGCTTGGTTCGCATTCGCGCTTGCGATCGGTTCTGCCAGCACGCTTTTAGCGAATTCAATAGGTGCCCCGCTGACGAGAAAACTCAATCATCACAGCATTCTGGTGACTTCATTATGTGTAATTGCGATAACCGGAATCATTTCTGCTCTGAACGGCGGCATCACTGCCGGAATCGTGCTTGCCGGAGTGGTGAATGGGTTTGGTGCCATTGGCAAATTGGCTTTTGACTCAATTGTGCAACAACATGCGCCAGATGCGAATCGATCGCGAGTATTTGCACAATACGAAACACGAAACCAGTTGTTCCAAGTTGCCGGTGGTTTACTCGCAGTTTTGTTCGTACCAAGCGGTGCGGTCGGGTTTGCGTTTGTTGGTGCTTACGCTGCTATCGCCACCGCTTATTACGCCTTCAAGTACTAGCTATTCACTGATGTCGCGTTGCTCGATGTTGAGCCGAGCGAGCCATAAGCCAGGGGCGTCTAATTCGCTAGGAGTCGGAAGGTTTCCTGCAGCGCTAAACAATGATGCAAGTCCATTGTGGCCGGCGCGTTCCGCAACCCCTGCTGCAAACGAATGACCTCGGTCCACCTGCTGGCGAGTGAGACGCAGTCCAAGAAGTTGTTCAACAAAGGTGTCGCTTGGCGATGCCTCAACTCTGCGGCGACGAACTGCCTCACTGATTTGCGAACTGCCACCAAGCAAAGAAGCGGAAACGGTGTCGACAGCATGATCGATGTAGCCAATGATTGCCGCGATCATGGCATCGAGAGACGGTGCTTGGGCTTCCTGCGATGCAGAACGAACGGCTCCAAGAATGATGGTGGGGTCGGTGAGAAACTTCTGCATCATGGCCATTGGGTCACTGGTTCCCAAGTCCAAACTGGTGAGTCGTTCCATGAGTGCGTTTGGATTCGGCGAGAACCCGCCGATGTACGAACTGATTGCAGCACTTACTGCGGTGCGAATATGCGGAGATGAAAGTACTGCGTGTGAAGTGAGTTCATGTATGAGCACCCACATGCGCATGTCGTCAGTCGGGATGCTCCAGTCCTTAGCAAACTCGTCCACGTTTGATGCAACGATGAGCATTTGATCGCGCGGTTCACGGGGAAGTGGTAAGTCGTATTGTCCGAAAGACTTGAGTGCCAGTTGACCAACCATGGTTCCCACTGACATTCCCATCATTGCTGGCGCCATCATTTTGTTCAATGACGCCATCATGTTCATCATTGGGTCGTCTTGGCTTGCATCGAGTGCATCTGTTGGAATGATTGGTGATCCACTGAGCGATGTTGCAAGTTCATTGAACAACGGTTTGTACGACTCGAGTGTGTGATGCACCCACAATGAACGATTAACTACGACAACGCGAGGTAATTTGCCCGCAGATGCGGTATCAAGTCCTGTGTGGTTACGCACATGAAGGTCGGCAATCGGTACCAATTGCTCAATGCCCACTCGGGCGGCCGGGTCCACGTTTGGCTCGGTGGAGTTGCCAGAAAGTGCCGTCATCATTGCCGTTTGGCGCGCCACATCCCACTGCAGCGGCCCCTGGGAACTCATGGCTTTCGCCATATCGCCAAAGAATGGCAATCCAGAAAATGGGTTTTCGCTAGGGCTGTCCGACATTGCTTTCCAGCCTATGGAGCACATCGACCAGTTGACGAGTGGGAACCACCCAATGTGCACCATTGAGCTCGACGCACCAACCAATGAGATGTTGCAAAGAATTGAGAGCTGCACCACGACAGTGGTCATGCATGAAAAAATCAATCGGCCACAGATTGCGTTGTGCTGAATGTGCAGACGAAATTGCAATTCGAGCGTCACTCATTCCTTCGGAAGGAGTGGCAATAAACAAATGTTGGCCTTGCTTCATTTCGCTCAACGCTGTAGATGGCGGCGTGAGATTTTGTGCAAGGTTGGTGTAGCGATGAGTTGACGAATCCACGGAGTGCAACCATGCAATTCCGGTATCGGAATCCACTTCAAGCACTCGCAGTAATACGGTGATTCCATCTGAGAACTGAGCCGTGATCTCCTCGTTTGGCAGAAGCCCGTCTCCACTGCCAATGAAAAACCCAGTTGAAGTGAGTGGGATCACAAATTCGTCTTTTGAAGCCATGGTTCCAAGAGCAACTGGCGCTTGTGTGGCCTGTCGTTGGATTGTCGCAAGGTCGGTTCTTTTGGCCGCTACTGGAGCCGAAGTATTTGAGCGAGGGGTAACTACCCACAGCAGCACAAGGGTGACGGCGAAACTGGTGAAGGCCGCATAGGTAGCAACCGACCGCACCGTGCGTGAAGGAAGGCGTGGCACTGGTGTTGAAAGCTGCTTCTGTTCAGCGACTTCGCTGGGGTGCCGCCATTGCCTTTCGTATGGCGGAAGTGGTGCGTTGAAAATAATTTCACCGGATGGATCGGTACTCTCCGAGTGTTCATCATCGTGGTGGTTGTTCGACACGAGGCGAAGGCTAGTCATGTCAACTTCACAAGGCACGTCGCCCACCTCAGGTACGATGATCCCGTGACCGAGCGCCGAAATCTCCATAACGGCGACACATGGATTGAGCTCACGGAGCAGCCTTTGCAGGTAGGGGAAGCATATGACTGGGCATTGTTGCCAAGTTGTGGCGCGGTCGTGGTGTTTTCGGGAACTGTGCGCGACCATTCGGATGGTCGCACTGATGTTCGCACGCTTACATACGAAGCATATGAAGAAGAAGTCGTGCCAAAGTGCCTTGCCATTGTTGAAGAGATGCGCAGGAATTGGTCTGACATTGGGCGAGTGGCTTTGCTGCATCGAATTGGTGAATTGCAACTCACAGAATCATCAGTGTTGGTTGTGGTGTCATCACCGCATCGACCTGAAGCATTTGAAGCTGCTCGATTTGGAATTGATGCATTGAAGTCAACTGTTCCAATTTGGAAACGTGAGTCGTGGGGCGATGGTGGAGATTGGGCGCAAAGCGCACAACACATCACAACAATCGACGAGATGAAGAAGTCGAAGTCACTTTCGTGATTGCCATGGCACCACTCACAATTTTGTTCGCAGCGATTTCTGTTGTTTCAGCTTTAACTCTTGCGTACTTGGTATGGCAAGAAGGTCAGCGCGTAAATAGGAACAACGGAATGGCTGCTTTTCACAGACACTTAGACGCACTTTCTGATGATTCGCGGGCTCATTTACGCCAGCAATTACAGGAATCGCGTGATCGGCAACAAAGGCGGTAATTCAATATGGCACGTGACCTAGCCATCGACCTTGGCACCGCAAACACCTTGGTGTACATGCAGGGCAGGGGCATTGTGATCAACGAGCCTTCAGTTATTGCGGTTAATCGCAAAACGGGAGAGGTGCTGGCAACAGGCCAGGAAGCATGGGGAATGATCGGCCGAACGCCGGGTTACATCGTTGCAGTACGGCCGCTACGTGGCGGAGCAATTACCGACTTTGAAATTACAGAAAAGATGATTCGACTGCTGTTGCAACGTGCAGGCGTATCGCGTTTTTCGCGACCAAAAGTTTTGATTTGCGTGCCATCAGCAATTACAGAAGTTGAACGTCGCGCAGTCACCGACGCAACACGACGCGCCGGTGCAGCAGATGCGCAGTTGTTGGAGCAACCAATGGCTGCCGCAATTGGTGCAGACCTTCCCATTAACGAACCAGTTGGCAACATGGTGATTGACATTGGTGGTGGAACAACTGAAACAGCAGTTATTTCGCTGGGAGGAATTGTTGCGCTTGAAGCAGTTCGCGTTGGAAGTTTCGATATTGACGCAGCGATTCAAAGTCATGTGCGTCGAGAACACGGCTTAGCAATTGGTGAGCGAACTGCAGAAGAAATCAAAATCAGTATTGGAAGTGCAATGGCAACTGCAGAAGATCGCGACGCTGAAGTACGCGGTCGCGACTTGGTAAGTGGATTGCCAAAGACAGTTGTGTTGACGGCGCAAGAAATTCGCGAAGCTATTGAAGATGTTGTTGCGCAAATGGTGGCTTCAGTAGTTCGTTGTTTGGCGGTTGCGCCGCCAGAGTTGTCGCAGGATTTCCTCACTCGGGGTATGTATTTGGTTGGTGGTGGTGCATTACTGCGCGGATTGGCACAACGAATAGAGCGCGACACTCGTGTGCCAGTGAATATGAGCGACCAACCGCTAGAGGCAGTGGTCTTGGGTGCTGGTCATTGCGTCGAAAACTTCTCCGCTCTCCGCGGCATGTTCATGGACTCGCGTCGCTAAAAGCGACGAGTCCTTCAACTGACTCGCGTCGCTAAAAGCGACGAGTCCTTCAACTGTCTCGCATCGCTAGCTATTTGGCGAGTCGGGTGAGTCCTTCTTGCACCACGGTGACCACAAGATTGCCATCTTTGGTGAAGATATTGCCTTGAGCAAGTCCGCGTGACCCAGAAGTAGAGATTGACGACTGCTGGTATAGCAACCATTCATCTGCGCGGAAGGGGCGATGGAACCACATGGCGTGGTCAAGGCTGGCCATTTGAACTGAACCATCGGTCCATGCCAATCCGTGTGGTAGCAACGCGGTGTCAAGCAAGGTCATGTCGCTGGCATAAGTAACAATGCACGCGTGCAACACGCTGTCGTCAGGCAACGTTCCGTCAGCGCGAATCCATACGCGCTGGCCAGGCAGTGGGTTTCCTTTGCGCTGGAATGGGTCGCCGTCAACATATCGCTGGTCAATTGGGCGTGGTCTGTCGTACCATTCGCCGAGTTTTTCCTTATATGGCTCCATCCGAGTTTTGAAATCGGGAAGTGATTCAGGCTCAGGCGTATTTTCCATCATGGAGATTTGGTGCTCCAAGCCTTCTTCCTGTTTTTGGAAGCTGGCATGCAGATTGAAAATGTCTTTGCCGTGCTGAATGGCTACAACGCGTCGTGTTGAAAAACTCTTACCATCACGAATGCGATCAACTTCATACAAAATTGGTACACCAGGGTCACCTGCGCGAAGAAAGTATGCATGCAATGAATGCACATGTCGGCCAGGTTCATCAATCGTGCGCGATGCAGCAACAAGTGCTTGACCAGCTACTTGTCCACCGAAAGCTCGCTGTCTATTTTCATCTGGTGATTGTCCGCGAAAGATATTGACCTCAATAGCCTCGAGGTCGAGCAGAGTGACAAGGTCTTGAAGGGGGGAAGCCATGCCTCTATGTTGCCAGTAATTAGACCCTGCATTGAACTGTTGTAGCGTGAAATGTTGTGACACAGTTGAGTGGCGTTCTGCGAGAGATTGCATTGAGTACCACAGGTTTCATGCCCGAAAACGAGGGCGATGCGCTGTTTACTGCGGCGTTGAGTGCTGGAGTGGATTGCCCAAACCTGCCATTTGTCGAGATTGGTTCGTATTGCGGAAGAAGCACGGTGTGGTTTGGAGAAGCTGCACGTTTGTCTAACACCGTTTTATTTGCAGTTGACCATCATGGTGGATCTGAGGAAAATCAACCGGGTTGGGAATGGCACGACCAATCTTTGATTGATCCGGCAACTGGCCGACTAAACACGCTTCCACATTTTGAGCACACCATGCATCGTGCAAATTTGGTTTCGGTGGTGAAAGCAGTCGTGGGTGACTCGCCAGTCATTGCTTCAAAGTGGAACGAACCAATTGGCATGTTGTTCATTGATGGTGGACATGGTCGGGAAGTTGCGCGCAGTGACTATGTGTCGTGGACACCACATATTGCAGTTGGCGGCACGCTCGCCATTCATGACGTGTTTAGCGACCCTGCTCTTGGAGGGCAGGCACCGTATGAAGAGATTTATCTGGCGGCAATCAACTCAGGAAGGTTTGTTGAAACGTCGTGCACTGGTTCGTTGTGCATTTTGCAACGAGTGAAATAACGAGTGAAATAACGAATCAATCAAATACGGTGCTACTGAGAAACAATTTGCTTGCAGGTGTTGCTTGTGAGATTGCATCCGCAGCAAGAATTACAGCAGCAGCGGTGTAAGCACTTCGCTCGTCTGCTGGAAACACAATTCTGCCCGGATAGACAATTCCAGTGAAGTACGAGCCATCGTCGTTGCGATGTGCGCGGGTCCATGAAAGTAATTCTTTTGCCTTATCGATTTCTCCTGCGGCGGCATGCGCGAGCGAACATTCGGCGGTTTCTGCTGCAGTCACCCAGTCTTCATCGTTCACACAACGCACACCACGGCCATCAATAATGAACTCATCCCATTGATTGAGCAGGCGAGTTTTGGCATCTGCACCAATGGTTGCGCCAGTGAGAACAGGGTAATACCAGTCCATTGCCCAGCGCAGTTTCGGCTCAAACACAGTTTGGTCAGTGCCTATGAGATGGTCAATCGTGTCGGCGGCGGCTCGCCATTCTGGCTGACTTTCGCCAATGATCGCCCCAATGTTTGCTCCTGAATGAAGCGCATGGCGAATCGAGGAAGATCCGGTGAGCAATGAGTAATTCCACGGACGCGAATCCACTTCGCATGCCCACAATATGGTTCCATCTTCCTTGCGCATTCCAAGCACCCAGGTAAGCGCACGTTTCACCGTTGGCCACATCACGCGAATGAATGCTTCGTCTGACGTGATGAGGTAGTGATGCCAAATACCAGTTGCAATGTAGGCGCACACGTTCGTGTCGAGCTTGGCGTCTTCGAGTGAACCATCGGGCATGTAGTAGTTGTGCCAACTGCCGTCTGGACGCTGAATGTCGGCGAGCCATGCATAGGCACGTTGTGCTTCTTCGTGCATGCCCATCACGTCGAGTGCCATCGCAGTCTCAACATGGTTCCATGGGTCGCAGTGGCCGTTGGGGAACCACGGGATCATTCCATTTGGAAGTTGTAGCGCTGCAATCGTTTTTGCGGTTGCTACAAGTTCGTCGGTGGTAATGATGTCTACGAGTTCCTCGTTTGATTGGCCTGGAAGAATCACGATGGGCGCCCGGGTTTTTGCGAATACACGATGTAGCTCTTGCCGAGTGCAGGCGCCAAGACTTTTTCAAGTGTTCGCGTGAGTGTCGGGGCAGAAACAATGTCCCATTCCAAAAACTTCTTATACGCATTCACTAACTTGTGGTCTTCGCGTGCAGGGCCTACTGCACAGCGAAGCCACCAATATGGAGAATGCAAACCATGAGCACGGTGCTCGTCTTGAATCACAAGTCCAGCGGCGCGCAGTTTGGCCTTCAGTTCAGTACCTGAATAAATGCGCACGTGTCCACCTTGAACAAACGGTGCGTGATATTCATCCGACAGCATCCAGTTGACCTTTTCGGGAAACCACGAAGGTACGGTTGCGGCAAGAACTCCACCTGGCTTCAACACGCGAGATAATTCATGTAGTGCTGCAACGTCATTCTGAATGTGTTCAAGAACTTCAGACGTCACGATGCAGTCAAAAGTGTTATCCGCAAATGGAAGCTGAGTGGCATCGCCACGAAGCACGGCAACCAGGTTCTCTGACTTAATTTCACCAGCTTCAAACATTGCAGCAAATGTTGCGCGCGTAACGGTGGTTTCTTCTTCTGCGTAGTCAAGCGCTACAACTCGTGCCCCGCGACGTGCTGCTTCAAATGCGTGTCGTCCAAAACCAGCGCCAGCATCCAAAAACATCGAACCTGGGCCAACAGGCAACTTGTCAAAACGTACCGTCAACATTGGCTATTTGGCATCCCGTTTACGAAGCTTCTCCACGTTGTGGGGCATGCTCAGCACTTCTCGATATTGATCCACGGTGAGTTGCGCACAATGTTTCCAACTCCAACGTTCAACGACACGTGTTCGTCCTGCTGCGCCAATGCGATTACGCAACTCCGCATTATCAAGACCACGTCGAATTGACGCTGCGAGCGCCTCGGCATCACCAGCTGGGCACGACAAGACGGTGTCGTTGTCTGCGCCAGTTACTTCTGGCAAAGCGCCGCCAGTTGTTGCCACCAAACAGATGCCAGTTGACATGGCTTCAATTGCTGGAAGGCTGAACCCTTCGTACAGGCTTGGCACGACAGCAAGTTCGCTCTCGGCGTACAACTCCACAATGCGCTCGTCGCTTACGCCTGAAACGTGAGTGATGCAGTCGGTTAGACCGAGTTTGCGAATGAGGTCGGCATTCGCGCCCTCGCGTGGACGACCAATGATGGTCAGGTGGACGTCGCGCTCTGTGCGAATTTTTGCGAGTGCTTCAAGTAGATACGACAAACCTTTGAGAGCAACATCTGCAGATGCAGTGGTAATGAGGTGCCCAGGCTTGCGCGAAATG
>JAPOKO010000027.1:262-13165 GCA_029977615.1 bacterium | reverse complement strand
AAAAAGCCGAAGTTGGCACACCTTCACGCGTGCGAATCAGCAGTTGCATGTGCTCTAAGGATTTTGTCGCATCATCTAGCACCTCGCTTGATGAAACTGGATCCTCACCATTATTGATCATTTCGATGTATCGATCTGGAGTGCGCACATTCCACCAGCGCGTACCGTCCTTATGCGCATGAGCAGCGCAACCAATTCCGTCGTAGTTGCCCTGCTTCCAATACAAATAGTTGTGCGCACATTCATGACCAGGCTTTGCCCAGTTAGAAATTTCATAATTGAATAAGCCTGCTTTTGAAAAGTGATCATCCACCCATTCGTACTTATCGGCTTGGTCATCATCGTCAGGGTGTCGTTCTGGCTGAGATGCAAGCGGTGTGTTTGCTTCAATGGTGAGCCCATACGCCGACACGTGCGGAGGGTCGAGTGAAATTACATCAGACACTGTTCGCTCCCAATCAGCAAATGTTTCACCTGCTGCCCCGTACATGATGTCGAGATTGAAAGTGGTAAAGCCTGCCTGTTTAATGTTCGCAACCGCACGTTGAACATTTTCCGGGTTGTGCGTGCGACCAATTGACTTCAGAACATGGTCAACCGTTGACTGAACGCCAACACTCACTCGATTCACACCGCCACGCAAGTACTGCTGCATCATCTCAAGCGAGATGTCATCGGGGTTGCACTCAACAGTTACTTCTGCGCCTGAGGCTAGAGGAATTTCCGCAAGCACACTTAACAATTCTTCTGCGGGAAGCGTGGTTGGTGTGCCTCCCCCAACGAACACACTGGTGGCCGCGGGCATGCCTTCTGTAACTAAAGACCGAATGTGCTTGCGTAACGCCTGAACATATTCACCCTGCAAATGATGTCTGTCGGTAAATGTGGCAAAGGCACAATAGTCACAACGTTTGGCGCAAAACGGAATGTGCACATACACACCGTGAAGACCGGCGGTTTGATTCATCAGCGATTACGCAGTTGGTGGAACGAAAAGTAGATCAAGTTCGGCAAGCTTTGCGCCAACGTCGTCTACCGCAACATCCAATATGACCGCGATTGCCCTAGTGTCGTGTGCGCGAACAGTAATTACTTTGCCATTGAAGTCCTGGCGTTGCACCTGAATCATGCGCAACAGGCGTTCCAGCATTTTGAACTCTTTCCCCTCGCGTAACGAAAGCTTCGCTACGTCAATGCGCAGCTTTGTCGGCGCAGCACTTTGGCTTTGGGTGTCCCCCTCGCGCTGCTTGTCTCGAGGAAGCAGCTGATCAACCGTTACACCATAAAAGTTGGCGAGTCGCTCCAGGCGAGGAACTGAGATCATTCGCTCTCCGCGCTCGTAGGCGCCCATGACCGATGCTTTGAATTCTTGATGAGTCGCACTTTCAACTTCGCTGAGCGACAACTTCTTCTGCTGGCGAATTTGACGAAGCCGTTCGCCAACTAAACGCGCAAAACTGAGTTCATCGAGTGATTCGTTTTCCGATGTGCTCATTGCAACTCCCTGCTAGCCCTCACCATGAGCGCACCAGCAACTATTGCAGCCGTTTCTGCCCGCAAGATGGATTCCCCAAGCGAAACTGTAGGCACCGATGTAGTGAGTTCGTCAGGTGCAAAACCACCCTCTGGACCAATGACCACAATGTGATGTTCCCGCGAAATGTCAACTCCGCCCGGTTCGGCAATTGCGCAACCAGGCATTGCCAACACGTCTGCCAATTCAGTGATTGAGTGAATTGATGGAAGCCAAGTTCGGCGACTTTGCATTGCCGCTTCGCGAGCAATTTTGCGCAAGCGCTCTTCGTTCTTTGCTGCGCGCGCGTCATCCCATTTCACCACTGAGCGACGAGTTGGGGCAAGTGGAATGATTTGATCAATTCCAAGTTCGGTGAGTTTTTGCACAATCACTTCGGGCTTTTCGCCCTTCACCGGCGCAAATGCAACCGACAGCAAATGCTTACGGGGAGCAGAAGTGAACACTTCGCTCAGTGGGTGAAGTTCACCATGCTTATCCAACTTGGCAGTGATCCAACTTCCTTGACCGTCGCACACAGACACCACGTCGTGCTCAGTTATGCGCAGAACCTTTAGCAAGTGATGTGCGTCATCGTGTTCTAGAACTGGAGAAGCAAGGGAGTTAATGAACACATGCGCAGAGGTTTTGCGCAATACATCCATCATGAAAAGGCTGACTTTATTTTTGACTTCAGTCCGCCTTCATGAGCGGCGACTTGTTCGCCGCGACTTTCGGCGAACTTGCGCAACAACTCTCGTTCGGTATCGCTGAGTTTCGTTGGAACTACAACGACGATCCTGGCGCGTAAGTCGCCGCGTCCTCGCGAGCGTCCACCTTGCGACAATCGAGGAACTCCCCGACCTTTCAATACAAACTCGCGGCCGTGCTGAGTTCCTGACGGAACGTCGAGCACTTCGTCGCCATCAAGTGTCGGCAATTGAATTGTTGCGCCGAGCGCTGCTTGCGCAATAGACACTTCAATGTCTGTAACCAAATCGTCTTCTTCGCGCTGATACATGTCATGATCAGCAACCCTGATATGCACAAAGAGATCGCCGGCACTTCCGCCACGCTGTCCAACTGCACCCTTACCTGTTAGCCGCAGCGTTTGTCCGCTATCGATACCGGCAGGAACTTCGATTGGATACGAAACTTCCTTAATGATTCGCCCTTCGCCCTTGCATGGAGGGCACGGCGAGGCAATGCTCTGACCCGTTCCACTGCAACGGTGACACGCTTGCGCAGTAACCATTTGGCCGAGCATGCTTTGACGAACTCGTCGCACTTGGCCAGCACCATTACATTCGCTGCACGTTGTTGGCGAAGTTCCAGCCTTTGCGCCTGTTCCTGCGCAGTCATCGCAGCGAACTGCGGTGCGAGCTTTCACCGTTGTCTGGCAACCGAACACTGCGTCTTCAAAGGCGATATCTGCAACAGTTTCAATGTCTTGACCACGCGGCGGGCCACTTGGACCACGTTGGCCACCACCAAAGGGTGAACCTCCGCCAAAGAATGCTTCAAAGATGTCGCCGAAACCACCTGCACCGCCAAACGGATCCCCTCCACCGCCAGACCCACCGATACCCGCTTCACCAAACTGGTCGTAGCGTGCTTTCTTCTCGGGGTCGGAAAGCACTTCATATGCACGCGACACTTCTTTGAATTGCGCTTCGGCCTCTGAATTTCCTGGGTTCGCATCTGGATGCAATTCGCGAGCTCGCTTACGGTACGCCTTCTTCAATTCGTCTTGGCTGGCTCCACGCGACACGCCAAGCAATGCGTAAAAATCTTCAGCCATCTGTTGCCTCAGCTATCCGCAAGTCTGCGACCGAGTCGATCGCTTACTACTTCAACAGTTGCTAATGCTTGTGGATAGTTCATGCGGGTTGGACCCAGAATGCCAACAGTTCCAAGTGTGGTGCCGTCTGCAACTACAGGAGCAAGCACAACGGAACATGCTGCTAAAGGTTCTACACCGTGTTCTGCACCAATTGCCACCGACAAACCACGGTTCAGCATGTCGCGCACGAGTGACACCATGACAAATTGTTGTTCAAGGGTATGCAACACTGATCGAACGATTTCTACAGCATCGAATGCCTCCGCCATAGCGGACGCTCCACCTACAAATACTGACTCGTCGGTTCGTCGACCGCTTAACGCTGTAAGCACTTGCCTGGTCAATGTGTCAATCACGACATCACCAGTTGCTGCAGTATGCGACAAGTCTCCAAGCGCCTTACCAACCATCAAGCGAGAAAGATGGGAAGTAGTGCGTTGCAGTTCATCTTCTGAAATGGTGGTTGCAAGCTCAACTGGTTCACTTTCAACTGCACCGTTTGACAACACCACTACTGCTGTAGCCAAATGCGCCGACAGGCCAACCAGTTGCACAGAACGAACAACAGCAACTTCCTTTTTAGGACCCAGCACGACTGCTGCATAGTTCGTCATTTTAGCAAGCAGCGTGCTGGTTCGCTGCAACGTTTCTTCAAGCCGGCCCGTTGCGGTATCAAAGAATTCGCCCACCTTCATTTGATCTGCAACGCCAAGCTTTCCGTTTGGTGTGAGGTGGTCAACGAAAAATCGATATCCCTTATCGGTAGGAATTCGACCCGCAGAAGTGTGCGGTTGCGCAAGGTAACCCTCTTGCTCGAGGAAAGCCATGTCGTTACGTACCGTTGCGGAGGAAACCTGCACGCCATCTGATGCGGCAATGTGGGACGAGCCGACGGGCTGGGCCGTGGCAATGTACTCCTCAACTACTGCGCGGAGAATGGCTGTTTTGCGGTCGTCAAGCATGTCGGGATCACTCTCAGGATACCGATAACTGCTTATAGCGAATGAGCGATTCTTGTCGCTCTTCCGCATGGTCCACGATGGGTTCGAGATACGGGTTCAATAATCCGGCAAGCCACGGGGCGTGCACAATGTCATTTGGTGTATCTGCAAGTTCAGGAATCCACGTGCGCACATACGTGCCGTTGGGGTCAAACTTTTCGCCTTGTGAGATCGGGTTGAAAATGCGGAAGTACGGCGATGCATCCGTGCCCGTTCCTGCGGTCCATTGCCAACCGTGTTGGTTAGAGGCGATATCGCCATCTACTAAATGCTTCATGAAATACTTTGCGCCCCACTGCCATGGAAGGTGCAGGTCTTTTACCAAGAAGCTGGCAACAATCATGCGCACTCGATTGTGCATCCACCCTGTTGCAAGCAACTGTTTCATTCCTGCATCGACAATTGGATAACCCGTTTTGCCCTCGCACCATAATGCAAACCGTTGATGAGCGCGTTCATCGGTATCAACCACGATTGAGTCCATCTTGCGCTGCAAGTTTTCACGAACCGTTCGCGGCTGATGAAATAACACATCGGCATAGAACTCTCGCCAACCAAGTTCGCTTCGGAACACCGCATGCGCTTTTGTTTCATTTAACTCAGCAAGCAACGAACGTGAATGAATTACACCGAAGCGCAAATACGGCGACAGTTTGCTAGTTCCAGCGATATCGGGATTGTTTCGTGTTTCGTTATACAGATCGAGCGCCGTGTCGCGGAAGTTCTCCCATACCTTCCACGCAGCGTCTTCACCAGCCTCAGGCAAATTCGCTTCACAATGTGGGTCTTGTGGAATGTTTTCACTGACAACTTCAGGAGCACCGCTCCACTTCACATTCGGAGTAGCAAACGGAGCAGGCCAACCAATTTGCATCCAAATTTTTGAAAACGGTGTGAACACCGCATAAGGCGTTCCGTCATTTTTGCGAACAGAACCAGGTTCGACCGCATACGGCGAGCCAACTTGTTGGAAGGTGATGCCAATCTTTGCCAATGATGCCGCGACTAGTTCATCACGATGCATTCCGTACGGTGCGAAGTCCTTCGCACACACCACACGATCTGCACCTGCCTCACTACATACTTGGGCGACAACTTGCTCAGGGTTACCCGTGCGCACGACAAGGGCGCCACCCATTGACTCGTTCAGCGCGCGTAGGTTACGAAACAAAAATGCGAGTCGCGGTGCACCAGACGTTTCAAGAAATCGCGGGTCAAGTACAAACAAAGGCACGACTTCCCCAAGTGCGGCAGCAGCACACAGCGCTTCATTGTCAGAAAGTCGTAGATCTCGTCGAAACCACAGCACCGATTTAGGCATGTTCTATATCTTTCACCCATATCCACGCGAACATGAAGACGGCCGCTATCAAAGTGATAATTCCTCCGTAAGCCAATGACCATGAGACACTCACATAGTCGGCAACCCAGCCGGTGATTGGCCCACCAATTGGTGTGCTACCCAAAAAGGCAACTGCGGTTAATGCCAACATGCGACCCCGCATATCGGGCGGAGCCTCCTGGGTAATGATCGTGTTTGCGCCGGCGATCATTGCTGCGCCTCCAGCACCCAATGGAATTGCCCACACAAACGCGACCCACACGTTTGGTGCGATGGCCATACCAATATTGGCGATGCCCAGCATCAATGCAGCTCCCGCAACCCATGTGTAGGTAGTCATATGCAACCTGGCTGTTGCCAAGGCGCCGATCAAACTTCCAATACTGGTTGCCGCTAACACCCACCCGAAGTATTCGGCATTACCCCATTGCGTGTCGGAAAGTTTTGGTAGCGAAACGCCGTAATTGAATGCAAAGGTACTGACCAATGCAAAAACAACAAACAACGGAAACAGTCGTTGGTGAGTGCGAACAAAACGAATTCCGTCGCGTACGGGCGTGCCTCCTGCGGGTCGTGGTTCGGGAGTAAACATTTCTGACTTTCGTAATCCCACTACTCCGTACAGCATGAACACATAAGAAAGTCCGTTGATGATGAAGAGCCAACCCGTACCAAGTGGACCAACAAGAATTGCCGCAAGTGCAGGCCCAAATATTCGCGATCCAGTCATAACCGCAGTATTCAGCGACATGGCATTACCGATTTCATGAGGCGGAACGAGTTCGGTTACCAAACCTCTGCGTGACGGATTGTCAATAGCGCCAATGATTCCGAGAAGTCCCGTCAACACAAACACCAACTCAACGTTGATGACTCCGGCAACATCACACACGCCCAACACGATTGCCTGCAAAGCCAACAACGACTGCGTGATAACCGTTGTGCGACGACGATCAAACCGGTCAGAAAATGCACCGGCCCATGCGCCAAGCAACAGCATCGGCAAAAACTGCAGTGCCGCATTTATCCCAAGATCAACTGAGCTTCCCGTTAATCGGTACAGCAGAAATGATGTGGCCGTGAGCTGCAACCACGAACCAATATTGGAGAACAGCAAACCCGTAAAAAATAATCGAGCGTTTCTATTGCTCAACGAACGGAACATTCCTCCGCGCTTTGCTTCGCCTAACTCAGTCATCAAGTTTGAGCGCAGAGATGAATACATCGCCTGGAACTTCCACGCGACCAATTGACTTCATCTTTTTCTTTCCCTCTTTTTGCTTTTCGAGCAGCTTACGTTTACGCGAAATGTCGCCGCCATAACACTTTGCAAGCACGTCTTTACGCTTTGCCTTCACCGTTTCGCGGGCAATGATTCGACCACCAATTGCTGCCTGAATTGGCACGTCAAACATTTGCCTTGGAATAAGCTCGCGCAATTTTCCACACATGCGGTTGCCATAGTTGTAGGCCTTATCGCGGTGAACAATGGTGCTAAACGCGTCAGCTGGCAGTGCATTAAGCAAAATGTCCACTCGCACCAAATCGCTTGGGCGATACCCAGCGAGTTCGTAATCCAAACTGGCATAGCCCTGTGAGCGGCTCTTCAATTGATCAAAGAAGTCGACCACCACTTCGGCAAGTGGCATCGAATACTGCATATCGACACGCTCTGGCGACAGGTATTCCAATTTGATGAGTTCGCCACGGCGCTCTTGACACAGCTCCATGAGTGACCCGGTGTATTCCTTTGGCGTAATGATGCTGACCCGGAAAAATGGCTCTTCAATTGAGGCGATGTAGTTCGTGAGAGGCAAGTCGGCAGGGTTGTCCACCTTCAGCACCTGACCGTCTGTTTTGCGCACCATGTATTCCACTGATGGCGCAGTAGCGATAAGAGCAAGATTGAACTCGCGCTCCAAACGCTCTTTCACGATTTCCATGTGCAACAAACCAAGGAATCCACAACGGAAACCAAATCCGAGTGCGCCAGAGGATTCTGGTTCGTAAGTAATGGATGCATCGTTGAGTTTCAAGCGCTGCAAACTTTCGCGCAAATTTTCGAAATCGTCTCCATCAATTGGGAACAGACCACAGAACACCATTGGCTTTGGATCAAGATAACCATCGAGTGGAGCAGAAGCCGGATCGGCGAAGGTAGTTACTGTTTCTCCGCTTCGCGCTTCACCGACATCTTTAATTCCTGCAATGAGATAACCCACTTCGCCTGGACCAAGTTCAGCAACCGGAGTTGGAGCAGGCATACGTGCACCAATTTCCAACACTTCGTGCGTTGCCTTCGTTTGCATGAACAACAATTTGCTGCCGCTGCTCATGCGACCATTCATGACGCGAACGCTGGACACCACTCCGCGATACGTGTCGTACTGCGAATCGAAGATGAGTGCTTGCAACGGAGCATTGATGTCGCCCTTCGGCGCAGGAATGCGTTCAATGACTGCATCCAACAATTCAGGAACTCCCGCACCAGTTTTTGCAGAAATGCGCAGGATGTCTTCTGCTGGAATGCCCAACACTTTTTCAATTTCCATCGCGTAACGATCTGGGTCTGCAGCTGGCAAGTCGATCTTGTTCAGCACCGCAACAATTTCTAAATTGCTCTCTAGTGCTAGGTAACAGTTAGCAAGTGTTTGAGCTTCAATACCCTGTGCCGCATCTACCACCAACACCACACCTTCGCATGCAGCAAGCGAGCGGCTGACTTCGTAACCAAAGTCCACGTGGCCCGGTGTGTCAATGAGGTGCAACCAATTGTCTTTCCATGGCACGCGAACGTTTTGCGCCTTAATGGTGATTCCGCGTTCGCGCTCTAAGTCCATGCTGTCGAGGTATTGAGCGCGCATGTCACGAGACTGCACTGCCCCGGTGATCTCCAAAATGCGGTCAGAAAGCGTCGACTTGCCGTGGTCAATATGGGCAATGATCGAGAAATTGCGGATGTTGGCGAGATCCATGTGGGCGATGCTGTTCTGCTGGGCCGCTGGTTTGGGGAGAGAAACGGCGCTTCAGCCCTGAAATTCTACAGTTGGGGGCTCGTGGGTGTCGCTGTTAGCCTAAAGAGTCCCGAAATTCACGGAACAACAGCCAGCCTTACAACAGGAAAGACGGTTACTCGAAGTGGCAAATATCAAGAGCCAAAAGAAGCGAATTCTCACGAACGCCAAGGCAACTGCGCGTAACCGCGCGACCAAGAGCGAAGTTCGTACCCGTATCAAGAATGCTGTTGACACCATCGGAACCGATGACAACCCAGAAGCCCTTCGTCTTGCTGTAAAGCGTCTTGACATGGCTTCGGCAAAGCGAGTGATTCATCCAAATACAGCAGCTCGCAAGAAGAGCCGCTTGATGAAGAAGATCAACGCCTCGAAGTAACCCGTTGCGCTCCTCCGCCCAAGCGGCTGAGTCGAGCAACCAAAATTTCCATAATCAGTTCTTCTTCTAAGTCCTTGCCTCCGCGCAAGTCGATATCTGCGCGAGCCAGCAATTGCACTGCTGCAGAAATATTGCGCGAGCCCATTCGCTGATACGTACTCAGATATTTCTTTGCTTGGAAGTCGCTCTTTGAACCAATGAGGCTCATCGCATCTTGAGTTGTCCGTACATCGGGGCCATCAAGTTTCATGAGCTTGGTGTAGTGACCATGTAACAACGACATCACTTGTAACGGGTGGTACTCGCCGCTGCGCAACATGCGACGCAACATCACGAGCGCCGTATTGGAATCGGACTTATCGATGGCATCGGTTAAGTCCCACGGCAACACGCTTCCCTGATCACCGAGGAACGGCTCGATGTCTGAACTGCTGAGTTTCTTTGCAGTGCCATATGTAGATGACAACACATCAATGAGCGAAGGCAGTCGCGCTTGGTCTTGACCAAGCCATTCGATCACTGAAGCAACCGCTGCAGAGTCGAGCTTGAGCCCAGCCTCGGTGAATTGCTCCATGAACCATGTAGTGAGGTCGTTTTTACGACTTGGCGGAGAAGTGTTGAATGTGGTGGCGCCAGCAGCCTTCAACGCATCGGTTGTGGACTTGGCCAGTTTGCCTTCAGCCGTAATTACCAAATGAGTGACGTCGAGTGGTCGCTCGAGATATTTGACCAATGGCTTCAGTTGATCGACCGTTGCTTCCTGCAGTCCTCGAAGCACAACAACTCGCTGATCACCAAACAGCGACTCAGTTTGTGCACCCATGACAGCATTAGCAATTGCAGACTCTCGTTCGTCGGCGGTAACCGATTCGAGATCGTGGCTTTCAAACATGGTGTTGCGGTCGCCATCGCCAATGAGTTCAGTGGTGAGGTCGGTGAGCTTCGCAGAAACCAACCGCGAATCACTACCTGTTATGAGATACACCGTCACGGATGCATTCTCGCAGATCGGTGTAGTGCCACAAGAAAGACAGCCCAAACCGCCCACAACAACACGTTCGCTATCCCCTGTGGAGAAACGCGCTCGCCCACTGCTGCAATCCACCACACCCAGCGCGTTCCAAACTGCACGGGCAGCATGGCCACTTCGCACAACGGGCTCACAGCTGGACCAAACATGGTGATCAACAAACCACAGATAAACGCAACCGGCATTCCTACAAGCATGACGAACCCCGCTACTGGCACCGCAAGCAAATTGGTTACCAGTGAGATTGCGGGAGCAGAAGAAAAGATAAACAGCGAAACAGGCATCACGCCCAACTGCGCGCCAAGTGCTGTGGACAGAGGCGTAACGAACCACTGCGGGCCGTGCAGCAGTTTCTTCAGCCATGGCGTTATAAAAATCAGCCCACTAGTAGCCAGCGAAGACATCCAAAAACCAATGGACAAGACAAGAAGTGGGTCAATAGCAAGTAGAACACCCACTGAATACAACAAAGCGTTGCGCGCCGGCAAGTCTCGGCCACGGGCAAACGCAAGAGCTGACATTGCTGCCATCATCGATGCACGTAGCACCGAGGGCTCTGCTCGCGTCATCACCACGAACCACCCAAGCAGAAATAGAGTGAGCCCAAGCCGCCACCAAGTTCGCGCACGATTGATGTACGAACCAAACACGGTAAGAACGAACGCAACGTTTTGACCTGAAACTGCTGTGAGATGCGATAAACCCGATTCTCGAAAAGCGGTAATCATGGTTCGCGGTTGCGCGCGGTCATCGCCAATTACAAGACCCATGAATAAAGCTGCGTCATCACGTGGCATGTGCTGTGTGGCTCGCAACATGGTGGCTCGCGTCTTGTTTGCACTGCGAAACAGCGGAGATGCAGGAAGGATTTTTTCGTCTGCAAATGTGACGCTAAATGTGCCAACAATGTGTCGCGATGCATACCTTCGAACGGATGTACTTGGCAGAGGCGCACGAATCCCTTCAACACGCAAAACGTTTCCCGCTTCGCTTGACAGCATTCGTCGACCAGCCACTGAGTGAGCCAGTGCGAGGTAGCGCTTGCCTTCAATGTTCAGCACCACTTGCGTTCCACCGAATTTTGCAACTGGGTCTTCGACAACGCGAGCAAACCCATTGAACGGTTCACTACTCGCCGACCGTAGTTGCATCCATTGAAAACATCCGTGCAATAACAGCACAACGGCGCAGATACACAACATGGCTTTCCGCCGATGCAAGAGCCCAGAAAAACCTGCTAATACTCGTACAATTACAGTGTGATACACGACGGGATTGCTTTTCACCGCACACAGGTTCGCCAACGTGGCGGCCTGATAGCAGTAGGCACTTCGCTCGCAATTTCTCTTCTCGGATTACTTCTTGTTGCGTTGCCAGGTTCACTGGTTGGTGTACTTGGCTTTTTGCTTTTGCTCATTGCATTACCAGTACTGCCCATGCTTGGAGTACCTGCAGTTTCTTCAAATACGACGTATTTGCTGGCATTTTTTCTGAGCATGGTGCTGTGGTTTGCTGTTGGCCATGTATCAGCACTTCGCGCGACGCGTAAAGCAGTATCGGGTTGGCCCGAATGGATACAAGAGTTTCGGCCATTTGCAATTGGTATTTGGGTAGGTGCATTGCTTTCACTTGCCATCAGCACTGTTGTGCTGGGCGCCCTGTAATTCAGCATTTACACCCCTACCAGTTTTCGCATTGCTTCAAATTTTGCGGGGCCAATTCCTTTTACGTTTAATAAGTCTTCCGGCGAACCAAATGGGCCCTTAGTCGTTCGATAGTCAACGATTGCTTGCGCCGTCGACGGGCCAACGCCAGGCAGTGCATCGAGCTCGGATACAGATGCACGATTGATATTCACTACGCCACCTGAATCTGGTGGACTTTGTGTTGATTGAACGCTGTTAATACCAGGCCGAGGTCGCACGAATGCAGGATGCTCTGCCATACCTTTTGCTGGCACATAGATCTGCGAAGAATCCGTGAGTGGTGTTGCCAAATTGATGACTTCTAAGTCTGCGCGAGCAGTGGCGCCACCCGCGGCAACCACAGCGTCGATCATTCGTGCACTGACAGACAAGGTGTACACGCCGGGGTTATTCACCTCTCCTGCAACATGAACCACGATGCTGAATGACTGAATCGCTCCTGTTGATGATGACGCAGATACATCGCCAGTAAGCGAAGTTGCAGAAAACGAAAGAGTGGATTCAACGGGAACTGGTGGAACACGCACCACCCACCATGCACCGACTGAAAGCGCCGAGATGGTCACTACAACAGAAATGACACGCCGAATTCCAAGCCACTGAATTTGGTTAATGATCCGCTGATACACGGTTACATGTGTGCGAATTTAAAAGAGTTGTGCAGTTAGCTTTCTTCGGTGCCCAACCGTGCGCGGGTCATTTGCGCCCATAATGTCAAGAATTTCGAGATATCGAGATTTAGCAACCTCATCGGTTTTTACTTGCGGAAGCAAGCCAGCAAGTTCATTATCGAAATCGTCTTTGATGACGAATGGTTCGGGTTCACGAGTAGCGCAAACGTCAGCATCAGCATCAGCTTGTAGCGAAGCCTCGCCCAGAGGGACGAGGGCCTCAACAAGTTCTTTAATGACATGGTCTGGCTTCACACCAACGAACCGATCCATTATTGCGCCGTCTTTGATTATGAAAACTGCTGGAATACTTTGCACTTGAAATGCCATTGAAATTGACGGATTCTCATCTACGTTGACTTTCGCCAACACCACTTTCCCGTTCGTGGCATCACAGTGCTTTT
>JAPOKO010000027.1:0-252 GCA_029977615.1 bacterium | reverse complement strand
CCAGGGAGCCCACAGATCAACAATTACGGGAACCGAATTTGAGCGATCGAGTACGTCAACCTGAAATGTTGCATCTGTTACGTCAATAGACATGATCTTGACGCTACTGCCAATGCCTTGTTTGGCTTCGTAAATGATGTGAAGAATGACTAGTTTGGCGGTGATGAATTCGTCTCAGTCAGTGCCCGCGGGAATACATGAAGATCGAGTTTCGGCCTGGCTGACAGCAAACATCGCTGGAGCAACTGCTCC
>JAPOKO010000026.1 GCA_029977615.1 bacterium | reverse complement strand
TCCGGTGCGAATTACTGAATGTGTATCAATGCCCGCATTTTTCATGCCAACAACATCGTCAAACTTGAAACCGCTTAGTCGTTGCATCACCAGCACACGCTGTGTTGCAAGCGTTGGGTGTGGGCGTGGAATGATGTAACGGTCTTGGTTTAACTCGCTCAGCATCTTTGCGACGTCCAACATGTTGGATGCTTCAATGCGGAAGTCCAATTCTTCAACAATGGTTTCAGCAAACAGTTCAACAAGCGCTGGTGGGTTAGCAAGCGCGCTTACTTTGATGCGACCAACAAGGTGTGGTGCAAGCCATGCCATTACGCGCAAGTCTTTGCGTACCATCTTTGAAACGGTTGGGCGTTGCACCTTCACTACAACTTCTTCGCCAGTAATCAACGTTGCGAGGTGAACTTGTGCAATCGAAGCAGCAGCGAGTGCAGTGGTGTCAATGTACGAAAACACTTCGGTCAGTGGTTTGCCAAGTTCGCTTTCAATGGTCTTCTTCACCGACTCAAATGGGATGGCCGGAACTTGGTCTCGGCACAATTTGAATTCGTTCACGAGTTCGGCAGGGAACAATCCTTCGCCGCTTGAAATGATTTGTCCAAGCTTGATGTATGTAGAGCCAAGGCGTTCAACTGCCTTGCGCATGCGCAGCGAAATGTAAGCGCGTGAATCTTCAGGTGTTGCAAATGGTCGCAACTTCTTTTTTACAAACCATGGCACCAAAGCTTTGCTCAGCACCCACACCACCACAACCAAACGTGCAACCGGAGGTATGCGTGTTGGTGTGGTTAATACAGGAACTTCACGCTGCGCAGACACGCGCAATTCAATGGCTTGTTTTTCCCAAGAAATGTTGTTTGGGTCGAGCACCCAAGGTGCTACATCGTCGAATGCGCCCCATGCGCAATCAGATGGGCTTGAACTAACGGGGGTTGTCACGCACCAAGTCTGCCCGCACGAAGGGCATCAATGACTTGTTGTGCGAGATGTTGTTGACAAACCACCAGGTCGGGGAGCCACGCGTCACGCCTGTTGTAGACAAGCGGAGTGCCGTCAATACGGCTGGTGAACAATCCGGCGGCGGCGGCAACCGCAATGGGGGCTGCGGAGTCCCATTGGTACATGCCACCTGCATGCACGTATATATCCACCTCACCCAGAACGACGGCCATGGTCTTCGCGCCTGCCGAACCAAGTCGGGCAACTTCGCAGTCCAATGCCTCGGCAACAATCACGGCTTCGCGTGTTGCGCGGGTTCGCGACACCACCAAACGTGGCTTGCCCTCATGTCGATCAGGAGTCTTTGGCAACTGATGCGTGCTCAGCGTCATGTTGTACGCAGGCAAGGCAACTGCTGCTTGCGTAATGCTTCCATCATCCGAAGGTTTGCCATCTGCATCTTTGCGTTCCCACAATGCAATGTGCACGGCCCAGTCGGCGCGATCAAATTCGCTGTATTCCTGCGTGCCATCAAGTGGGTCAATAATCCATACGCGGTCTGAAGTTAAACGATTGGAATCATCGGCGGCTTCCTCCGACAACACAGCATCGTTCGGGCGATGTTCAGCAAGTGTTTCGTCTATGAAACGTTGCGCCGCGGCATCGCCTACATCTTTTGCGTACCACATTGAAGCGCCATCGTTGTACAAGCGCTCACGAACTGCCATCAAACGTTTGCCGGTTTCTTCGGCAAGGAAATGTGCCAGTTCGCCGTCGGTTAATTTCACGAAGCGCTACGTCCAAGGTTGATTGCATCACGCACCAACTTGCGAACGCTGTCTTCTTTTGCTCCGCTCGAAACCAGTGTGCCAATTTGGCTTTCAACTTGTTCTGCAAGTGCGTCGTTGAATGCATCAATGCGTTGACGGTTGGCAACCGTTGAAGCAGTCAGCAACACCACTGCAGCAAGCGAAGTGATTAAACCGATGGTGGTCACCACGCCAACATTGTTTCCAGCGATGGAAGAAATGATGAGTCCGGCAATGCCGCACACAAACACCACCGCACAGATAATGCGAATGCGCTTGAGAGCTGTGTTCATACCAATTCCTTAGCGGGCGAGTGGCTTGTACTTAATACGACGTGGCTGGTCTGCGGCAACGCCCAGTTCCTTCTTGCGCCATGCTTCGTAATCGCTGAAGTTACCTTCATACCAACGAACTTGGCTGTCGCCTTCGAATGCCAACACGTGTGTGGCAATGCGGTCAAGGAACCAGCGGTCGTGCGAAATAACCACCACACAACCAGGGAATGATTCAAGGCCAGTTTCCAACGCGCGCAATGTGTCAACGTCGAGGTCGTTTGTTGGTTCGTCCAACAGCAACACGTTTCCTGCGTGCTTCAGCAGCTTGGCCAAGTGCACGCGGTTTCGCTCACCACCTGAAAGTTCTCCAACGCGCTTTTGTTGATCGCTGCCTTTGAAATTGAAACTCGACACGTATGCACGGCCATGAATTTCACGACCACCAATCTTGAGCGTTTCAGCTCCGCCGGTAATTTCTTCGTATACCGATGCTTCAGGGTCGAGCGTGTCGCGGTTTTGGTCCACGTAACTCAATTGCACGGTTTCGCCAACGGTGATGGTTCCTGAGTCTGGTGCTTCTTGACCGGTGAGCATGCGGAACAGCGTGGTTTTACCAGCACCGTTTGGTCCAATGATGCCAACGATGCCTGCAGGTGGAAGCGAGAAGGTCAGGTCTTCAATAAGCAATCGGTCTCCGAAACCTTTGCTCAGGTTCTTCACCTCGATAACGGTGTCGCCAAGGCGTGGGCCAGCAGGAATTGCAATTTCCAATTTGTCTGCACCACTGTCTGCGGCTTGCGCTTCTGCATGCAACTTTTCGTATGCAGCAAGACGCGCCTTACCTTTCGACTGGCGAGCCTTCGGTGCCATGCGCACCCATTCAAGTTCGCGTTGCAACGTGCGCTTGCGTGCATCGTTTGCTTTTTCTTGCTCCAAGCGGGCTTCTTTTTGCTCCAACCATGTGGAGTAGTTGCCTTTGTAGGGAATGCCGTGGCCACGGTCCAATTCCAAAATCCATTCGGCGGCATTGTCTAGGAAGTAGCGGTCGTGGGTAATTGCCACAACAGTGCCTGGGTATTCCTGCAAAAAGCGCTCCAACCAATCAACGCTCTCTGCGTCTAAGTGGTTGGTTGGTTCGTCCAGCAACAACAAGTCGGGGCGGCTGAGCAACAACCGACACAGCGCAACACGGCGTCGTTCACCACCAGAAAGTTTTGTTACGTCAGCATCGTTCGGTGGGCAACGCAATGCGTCCATTGCAATTTCTACGTTGCGTTCCAAACTCCATGCATCGGCTGCTTGAATTTTTGCTTCAAGGTCTGCCTGCAGTGCGCCAACTTTGTCGAAGTCTGCATCGGGGTCGCCCCACATTGCAGTCACTTCTTCGTAGCGCGTGAGTAGATCGCGAATTGGGGCAACGCCATCCATCACGTTGCCAAGTACATCTTTGTTTGGGTCTAGTTGTGGCTCTTGCTCGAGTAAGCCAACGGTGAAACCAGGGGTGAGGCGTGCTTCGCCGGTGTATCCATCGTCAACGCCAGCCATGATGCGCAACAGGCTGGACTTACCGCTTCCGTTCGAACCGATGACGCCGATCTTCGCGCCTGGGTAGAACGACAGTGAAATGTCCTCCAGCACCGTGCGGTCGGGTGGGTAAAAGCGGGCAAGTTTGTAACACGTATATATGAATTCAGCAGCCATAACGCATACAAACTAGTAGCCACAGCCCAGAGAAGGGCAGTGCTAGTTTTGATCCTAAGCGGGGGATTATCTATTCAACGCTGTACCGATACCAAAAGGGGATCACATTCATGGAACTGCTCTCGCAGGATTATCTTTTCAGCTTCGGCTTCCGCTGGCTCCACATTCTTGTGGGTATTGCCTGGATCGGCCTGCTGTACTACTTCAACTTGGTGCAAGTGCCAGGTCTCGCCGCTTACGGCGATGAAGGCAAGGCTCGCAACATCACCATCGACAAAATCGCACGTCGCGCTTTGTGGTGGTTCCGTTGGGCAGCAATCGCAACGCTTGCAACCGGAATCTTGATTACCGGTCAACCTGACTACTGGAAGAACTTCATGAACGGTGGAGCATCGGGCAACGGCCACGACGCTGCAATTTCACTCGGAATGGTTCTGGGAATTTTGATGGCAGCAAACGTTTGGATGATCATCTGGAAAAACCAGAAGGTTGTTCTTGCTAACGCAGCAAACGTGTTGGGTGGCGGCGAAGCCAATGCCGATGCACCGACCGCTGGCCGTAAGGCATTGCTCGCATCACGTCAGAACATGATCTTCTCGGTAAGCATGTTGTTCTTCATGGTGGGTTCTGCTCACTTCTACAGTGTGTTTGCAGATGCTTCATCGTCAAACGCGTCAACGTTCCTGCTTATATCATGCGCAATTATCGCGTTGTTCGAATTGAATGCAATCGGAATCTTCGGTGGCATCAAGGCTGGCAACAAAATGTTGTGGATGTACGAGAGCCATAAGAACGCGCTCATCACCAGCGGAATTTTGTGGTTGGTGTTGTGGATTCTCTCCGAGGTAATTCTCGGATAGTTTTCGAAACTCGTTAACGGTTTCTTGTGAAAGCCGGTCTCACTTAACGGTGAGATCGGCTTTCATGCTTTGGTGGCCAGGCACCGTGCAGAGCAACACATAATTTCCTGCAGGCAAGTTGATTGAACCGAAGTCGGTGGCGCCGCGCTTGTTCACTTGCAAATCAAAACTTCCCACTTTGGTGTCGCCATCTACAACCACAAGTGTGTGGCGAATGGTGTCTTCATTTACGTAACCAATTTCAATGTCGCCAGCAGTTGCTTCGTATGCCGACTTGTCAAACTTGAGTCCCGAAACTGCATGTACTTCTAGGCCAACAGTGGCAGGAAGCGTTTCTGGGGTAGCGGTAGAGCTGCTGCAAGCAGAAAGTGCAACAGCAACGGCAATTACGGCGAGTGAATTCTTGGCAAAACGAATCATGCCCTTATGTTATGGGGCTTTTTCGAAGCACCGACGGTCGTGGTCGAAAGTCACAGAGTACGATGAAGGCGATGCTTGATCGCTCAAAGCCCGAAGAATTCGGGGCCAACTCGTGGCTCGTCGAAGAGATGTACGAGCGTTTTCGCGAAGACCCAAACTCGGTCGGCGATACGTGGAAAGAGTTCTTTAGCGACTTCAAGCCTGCTGGAACTCCAAAAGCAGACAGCACTGCCGAAATCATTCGTCCTGCGCTTCCGCCAGAATTGCGCGAAGAAACAGCGAAGCCACAGCCCGTTGTCACGTCGCCGGGTGTAGAGCCACCGGCTCCGAAAATTGCAACGTCGGTCATTGTTCCCGATGGCGAACCAGAACCGTTGCGCGGAGTGTCGGCAGCAATTGCGACCAACATGGAAAAGAGCCTCACGGTTCCTACCGCAACCAGTTTCCGCAATGTGCCAGCCAAGTTGTTGGAAGTGAACCGCAAGGTCATGAACAACTACCGCTCGCGCACGGGTCAGCCAAAAATCAGTTTCACGCACATTATTGGTTACGCAATTGTTCGCGCTATTGCCGACGCTGTTCCAAACATGAAGAACAGTTACCTCACCGATGCCGACGGTAAGCCACAAATTCAAAAGCACAACAACGTCAACATTGGTCTTGCAGTCGACGTAGACAAGGGCAAAGGTCAACGCACACTCGTTGTTCCTGTGCTGCGCAATGCCGACGCACTCGACTTTGCAGGCTTCTTGCTTGCATACGACGAAATCATTCGCAAGGTGCGCGCAAACAAGTTGACCGTTGAAGACTTCCAAGGCGCAAACGTCAGCCTTACGAACCCAGGCACCATTGGCACTGTGCAATCGGTTCCGCGATTGATGCCAGGTCAAGGTGTCATCGTTGGTGTTGGCAGCATCGATTACCCAGCAGAATTTCAGGGCAGCGACGAACGTTCGTTAACTCGCCTTGGCGTGTCGAAGGTGGTCACCATCACCAGCACATACGACCATCGCATTATTCAAGGAGCTGAAAGCGGCTTGTTCTTGAAGTATGTCCACGAACTACTTCTTGGTCAGCACAACTTTTATCACGATGTATTCCGCAGCCTCGGTGTTCCGTACGAAGCAGTGCAATGGAATCAAGACAGTAACTTGCTCGACTCTGAAGACGAAATGTTGCACAAGCAAATGCAAGTGGCAACACTCATTCGCGTGCACCGCGTGCGTGGTCACCTCATTGCCGACCTCGATCCACTTCGTTGGAAAGAACCGCAGATGCCAATCGAACTCGATCCGGCAACATACGGCCTCACCATTTGGGACTTAGATCGCCAATTCCTTACGGGTGGCGTAGGCGGAGTTCGCAAGTCAACACTGGGCGATTTGCTCGGAGTGTTGCGCGACGCATATTGCCGCACCATCGGCATTGAGTACATGCACATTCACTCCACCGATGAACAACGCTGGATCCAAGAGCGTGTTGAAGGTCATGGAGTTTTCAATTTCACGGTCGACAAGCGCCGTGTGCTCGAGCGTTTGAATGCAGCCGAAGCTTTTGAGCGTTTCTTGGGCACAAAGTATGTCGGAACCAAGCGTTTTGGTCTCGATGGCGCAGAGTCCGCAATTCCAATTCTCGACACCATCCTCACCAGTGCAGCCGATGCAGGAATGCACGGTTCAGTGTTGGGTATGGCTCACCGCGGTCGCTTGAACGTGCTTGGAAACATCATGGGCAAGAGCTACAACCAGATCTTCCAAGAGTTCGAGGGCTACATCGACCCATCGTCAGTGCAGGGCTCGGGCGACGTGAAGTATCACCTTGGTTCGGTTGGCACATTTGTTTCACCAGGCGGGGCAGAGTTGCCAATTGAAATGGCGGCAAACCCAAGCCACCTCGAAACCGTTGACCCCATAGTTCTCGGAGTCGTGCGTGCAATGCAGGACCAAATTGATCCGCCGCTTTCATACAGCGTGTTGCCATTGCTCATTCACGGTGACGCCGCGTTTGCAGGCCAAGGTGTTGTTGCCGAATGTTTGGCAATGAGCGATACCAGCGGTTACCGCGTAGGTGGAACCATTCACCTCATCATCAACAACCAAATTGGTTTCACCACCGCACCTGAATACGCGCGTTCGTCGCAGTACTCAAGCGATGTTGCCAAAACAGTTCAGGCACCAATTTTCCACGTGAACGGTGACGACCCAGAAGCTTGCGTGCGTGTTGCGCGTTTGGCATTTGACTATCGCCAGAAGTTCCACAAAGACGTCGTCATTGACATGATTTGTTATCGCCGTCACGGACATAACGAAGGCGATGATCCGAGCTACACGCAACCACTGATGTACAAGGCAATTGCCGAGCGTCGCAGTGTTCGCAAGTTGTATGTCGAAACGTTGGTGAAGCGTGGTGACATTACGGTTGAAGAAGCAGAGCAAGCATTGTCCGATTACCAAGGCAAGTTGCAAGGTGCGCTTGACAACACACGCGCGTCGGCTCCAGAACCAATCAAGGTTCCACCTCCGCCAAAACCAGTCGGTGTTGTTCCTCATGTTGCAACTGGTGTAGATCGTGCGATCTTGGATGGCATTTTCAATCACCTCACCGAATATCCGGAAGGTTTTGCGCCGCATCCAAAACTGTTCAAGCAGTTTGAGCAGCGCGCTAGCCAATATGTGTCGCAACAAGATGTGGACTGGGCAACAGCCGAAGCATTGGCATTCGGTTCGCTCGTTGTTGAAGGCACGCCAGTTCGTTTAATGGGTGAAGACTCACGTCGCGGCACATTCAGCCAGCGCCACTCAACACTTATTGATTACAACAACGAACGTCGATGGGTTCCGCTGAACACATTGCCAAACGCGAAGTCGCGTTTCTGGGTGTACGACTCGCTGTTGTCGGAATACGCAGCGTTGGGTTTTGAATACGGATATGCACATTCAAACCACAAAGCGTTGGTCATGTGGGAAGCGCAGTTCGGCGACTTTGCCAACGGTGCGCAGATCATCATCGACCAATACATCGTTGCTGCTGAAGACAAGTGGGGTCAGCAAAACGGCGTAGTCATGTTGTTGCCACACGGTTTCGAAGGCCAGGGCCCAGAACACTCATCAGCACGCATGGAGCGCTTCTTGCAGTTGTGCGCTGAAGACAACATTCAGGTGTGTTACCCAACAACGGCAGCGCAGTACTTCCACATGTTGCGCCGCCAAGTACGCCGCGATTTCCGCAAGCCACTTGTGGTCATGACGCCGAAGCAACCGTTGCGCATGAAGGAAAGCCGTTCACCAATTGCCGACCTAACAACTGGCAGTTTCCAAGAAATTTTGGACGACCCAACAGTTACCGACAAGTCAAAGGTGACGCGCATTGTGTTGTGCACGGGCAAGGTGGCATGGGACGTGATGTCGGAGCGCGCAAAGCGCAACGCCAATGTTGCAGTGGTTCGAGTTGAGCAGCTGTATCCGTTCCCAATTGCTGGATTGCGCGAAATCATGTCGCGTTATCCAAATGCGAAGCAGATGGTGTGGGTGCAAGAAGAGCCAGTGAACATGGGCGCTTGGCGCTTTGTTGATGCCATTGTGTGGCCAGTGAAGAACGAGGGTTATGACTGGCGCCATGTGGCTCGCGTGGAGTCTGGTAGTCCGGCTACTGGTTCAAAGGCCATTCACGATCAAGAACTTGCAGACCTGATGGAGCAAACGTTCTCCGCCTGGTAATCCCTTAGCTGAAGATCGGGACCGCGGCGAGTATTCCGATTGCGCTAAGCGCAAATCCGATAAGAACTATGGTGCTCTGACGTAAATTGCGATTTATCGATTTTTCCATTCTAACTTCAAACGCGTCGAGGTCTAGGCGAATTTGAGTTCCAAGATTTGTGACCTTCGTATCAAGTTCGGTTAACCGTACATCAACCTGCGCAAAACGAGCATCAACCATGGCGAATTGTGATTCGAAATGCATTCCCATGTTTCGTAAATCTGCTTTTGTCGCAGGCTGATTGTTTAATTCGCTATCCAAGATTGTCTCCAATGTAAGTGTTGTCATGTGGCATATGTGTGCGGACGAAATTGAGGGCAGATGTGTATTTCATAAATAAAACACAGCCGCTACTGCAGTGAGTCCGATTATGGTGCCAAACATGAATGCAGCGACGATGAATATTTCACGGCGAACTGCATCAAGTAGATCTTGCTTCTGTGCGGTGAAGCGTGCATCTACCATCGCAAATTGAGCGTCAATTTTGTCAAATCGAGCATCGATCTTGTTGAATCGCGAGTCGATCTTTGCGAAGCGACGGTCGATGCGAGTGGCAAGAATACGCAAGTCATTGCGGGTTGCGGGTTCGTTTGGCCAATGCTCAAAGTCATCGGCGAGGTTTTGCTCAGGTTCGTTTTCCACGGCACTTCCAGATGTAAAAGTTTGCATATGGCACATGTGTGCGAGGAAGGCCGAAGCCGACTTCAAAATTGTGACATACCCCGTGCTTTGTCTGTCAAGTACTAATCAAAACTATTTTGCTTGCCTTTGCGACACCCATTTGGCATAATTGAGAAATACCACCTCACACGCTTAGGCGTATGAGTTCAGGCCCGCCGAAAGGCGGGCCTTTGTGTTTACCAGCCCTCGGGTTTATAGATTGTTCCAAATTCATCATGAAGAACGTGCGGAAGTTGAGAAGTGGTAAGAGCCGCTGCACGTAGATTGCGAATCTCGCTTGCAACATTCCTTATGGACTCGGACTGTCGTCGGTGACCTCGTGGGTTTACGACTATCACTTTCTTCCCCAAATCATGGGCCGTCAATCGAATCGGTTCACATAAATCACTGTCATTGGATATAACAAGAGCAGTATCAAAATGATCTCTAAATGCGTCAGAAATCAGATGCGAACCAAGATTGACGTCTGTTGCCTTTTCTTCAGTTCTCCATACGGGAATGCTGATATTTCCGTCCTTATATCGGCGTAAAGGTAAGCCAAATAGTCGGTGAACCTGGTATCTGGCCAAATTGGGTGGGTTAACGAGAGGCATGCGGGACTTTCGGTAATCGAATTGTCCCAGAAACGTTTCCAAATGAGGCTGGGTTGCCAGTGCTCTCAAATATGCATGTTGGTTATTGGCCGTAGACGATTTCGGATTCAGTGACTTAACTCGTGCAGTGAAGTATTTGACCTTTACCACCTCGTCATTTGGACACAGTTTTGTGCTGAGACGAAAGAGATCTATCCATTTCCATGTAGAAGAATTATTGGACGAGCTCATGAGTTCTTTTGCACCGTGGTACAGATTGAAGCCGTCGACATAGGTGATAATGCGTGACACCCTGGCAGGGTAAAGGAGGGGTGCGCGAAATTTACAGGCTTAGCGGGGGAGGATGCTGGCAAGGCCAAGCACCTGCGACAACTCAGTCAGCGCCTGCGTGCTATTCGCCACTTTGATTGTCTGCATGCCCATCGCCGCAGCGGGCTTCAAGTTAATTCCCAAGTCATCTAAGAACACGCACTCGTCTGGTTGCACGCTCACTGCCGCACACGCAATTTCATAAAACCGCGGTTCAGGTTTGCGCACGCCAACTTTGCTGCTTTCAATCACTTCATCAAATCGTGCAAGCACTGCGCGCAGTTCGTCTTGGCGCAGGCGATCAGCCTCGCTCACAGCAGCCGGCTGGTCAGACAACACATTGTTCGTCAAACACGCCATCACGTATCCGGCTTCTTTGATTCGGTCTAACGCATGCACCATGTCGGGGCGAATTTCGCCGTGCAACAAACTCAACACGTCGGCACCTGGCACGCGGTGACCGAGGGCTTCGCTTTCACGCGCAAAAACCTCGTCAAACTCAATGGGTGAAATGTCGCTGCGTTCTAATTTGGCCCACGCGTTGTCGTCGGGGTTCACCGAATTCACCGAACGAATGAAGTTGGCCGGCAGGCCCTTGGCGGCCTCGTAATGGTTAAATGCCTCAAAGGGGCTCGACAAAATGACCCCACCGAAATCAAAAAACACAGCCCTAAGCACGCATTGAGCGTACGGGGTAAGGCATCACCACGCCGAGCCCCCTTGGCTGGTTGACTAACCCCGTGGCAAAAACTGGGCCAAAGCATGTGGTGGTGGACGGGTCGAATGTGGCGACCGAAGGCCGAACCGCGCCAAGCCTGAAGCAGTTGAACGAAGCCGTGTTGTCGTTCATGAACGAGTTTCCGAACACCAAAATTACGGTGGTGGTAGACGCCACGTTTGGTCATCGCATCGACAAGCGCGAAGTTGCCGAGTTCAACAGCGCCATTAACAACAACGAACTCGTTGCGCCGCCTGCCGGGGCAGTGGGCCGCGGCGACGGTTTTGTGCTCACCATCGCCGAAAAAATTGGCGCAAGCATTTTGTCGAACGACAGCTATCAAGAATTTCATGAGCAATACCCGTGGTTGTTCAACGCCGGTCGGTTGATTGGTGGCAAGCCAGTGCCAAACGTTGGATGGGTATTTATCGAACGCTTGCCTGTGCGTCCGTCGGCAACGAAGTCGGTGAAGAAAGCAAGTCGCGAAGCGAACAGGCCAATGCCAATTCCAAAAGCTCCGCCACCTGCTGCAAAACTTCCTGCGCCAAAGCCGCAAGCACCTGCTGCGAAACCGCAAGCCGCAAAAACAGTTGCACCAAAACTTTCTGCAAAACCAAAAGCTGCAACGATCAACGAGCTCACACCGTTTCTTGAATTTGTCGAGAAGTATCCGGTGGGCAGCAAAGTAAAAGGTGTTGTCGATCAATATTCCGCACATGGCGTGTACGTAAAAATCGGCGATGTTCGCGGTTACTTGCCACTTCGCCTTATGGCCACACCGGCACCGCGCAGTGCGCGCGAGCACGTGAAAATTGGCCAAACCGTGCAACTAGTTGTCGATAGTTTTGTGGCATCGCGCCGCAGCATCGACGTGGCCATTGTGGGCACGGTTACACCAATGAAGACGCCAGCCAAAAAGACCTCTGCACCAACCAGTGCGCCTACCAAAGCCAAGAAGAAAAAGAAGCGCCCACAGCAACAACCGGTGCGTCAACCTGCGCCAACTCGTAAGGCAGCCGCCAAGAAGAAGTAGTTTGTTCACGTGCTTATCGCTACGTGGAACGTAAATTCGTTAAAGGCTCGCTTACCGCGAGTGCAGGGTTGGATAGAAGAAAATCAGCCCGATGTGCTGTGCATTCAAGAAACCAAAATGACTGAGGCCGCGTTTCCCGCACTCACATTCCAAGAAATGGGATACGAAACCGCACACCTTGGTCAAGGTCAGTGGAACGGTGTCGCAATTTTGTCGAAGGTCGGTTTAACCGATGTGGTTGCCAACTTTGCAACGGGCGAGCCCGACGCCGAAGCGCGCATCATTAGTGCAACATGCAATGGCGTGAAAGTGGTGTGCGTGTACGTGCCAAACGGTCGCGAAGTTGATCACGATCACTACCACTACAAACTGCGTTGGATGAAGCAGTTGCGCGATCATGTCGACACCATTGCTAAACCAACCGAAGACCTTGTGGTTACGGGTGATTTCAACATTGCGCCAACCGATATCGACGTATGGGATCCTGCTGCTTTCATTGGCGCAACACACACCAGCGAACCCGAGCGCAAAGTGCTCAACGACCTCTGTGGTTGGGGCCTTACCGATATTTTCCGCGAGCAACACCCCGAGCCAAAGTTGTATTCGTGGTGGGACTACCGCGATGGCAGTTTCCATAAGGGTCACGGCATGCGTATTGACTATTTGTTAGTCACCAAATCGCTCGCTGCAAGAACCACCGAAACGGCAATTGATCGCAATGCACGCAAGGGTGAAAAGCCAAGCGATCACGCGCCAGTCACCATGATCGTTTCATGACCGAGCCAATTCAGCCAGCAAATAATTTCGCGGGCTTTCATGTGCGCCAAGTGCCCATGACTCCTGAAGAAGAAGCGAAGGCAAAAGTTGCCGAAACCATGCGCAATGACATTCGCGAGTTCGCAACTGGCAACGACGTCAGCTTTCTAGATCGCAGCCCAATCATTGGCGCCATCAATCCGCTGTCGGCGCCAATGCACATTGAAACGCACATCAATAACGAAGGCGTCAACATGGTGACGGGCACCGTTACGTTTGGCCCGCAATACGAAGGCGCACCAACATGCGTGCACGGTGGTTTCATTGCCGCATATTTCGACGAAGTGTTGGGCGTTGCACAAAGCACCACGGGCAACCCGGGCATGACGGTAAACCTGACTGTCGACTATCGCTCACCAACACCTATTAACAAACCGCTGGTGTTCACCGGTTGGGTAGAGCGCGTGGAGCGCCGCAAGATTTTCACTGTTGGAAAACTGCATCATGGCGAAACGCTGTGCGCCGAAGCTCACGCAATATTTGT
>JAPOKO010000025.1 GCA_029977615.1 bacterium | reverse complement strand
GCCGTGCCGTCCAGGCAATGGTGCGTGGCCAGTTGGTGAGCACCAGTCGCCTACCCGTTTCGTCGTTATGAGCCAGTGCCATCTTGGCGTGCAGCGGAACTGACAATAGAACTGTGCTGCCAAGCGCCACTGCCAACAGCACCGCGTTTGCCCACGGAAGCATTGCCGCTACCCCGTCTGGTCTTTGCGCAAGCAGCCACAGCGTGCTCAGGCCTTCAACCAACATTGGCAAACCAACGACGTATCCCGTTCGTTGTTGATGCTGTTCTGCAACTGCAACCGATTGCGTACTTCCGAATTGGGCCAGCAACGGGTAGTGCACAATTTGCACGAACCAAATGACACCAACCATCACCGCGGTTGCGATGGTGTTTGCATACAACGCGAACATATCTACAGAGGGTCTCCAGAAAAGCGGTATCGGTTATTCGCAACCCACTTATATGCATATTGGGCAATGTTGCGAATGCCTGGCACCAACATGACCCAACCAGCGATCAAATATGGAAAACCTGCGTGAATCAACACGCGAGCAGCGGCATCTGAACCGCTAGAAATTTCTCCACGTTCGCTTACGTATTGCACAGCTTCTTTACATTGATCGGCAGTAAGCCCAAGTGCAAACAAATCAACAGATTGATACGCAACTGGTGTTGGATGTTTTGAGAACCAGGTGGTCATGTGGCGCACCCATTTGCGACAAAATCCGCACTCGCCATCAAACACCAAATAGCTGGTTGCCATGAGTTAATTATGCGTTACGAGAGAACGCACTGACCATTTCTACGTGAGGTGTATTGGGGAAAAGATCCAACACGGTCACGCCTTCGCAGGTGTACCCCGCGTCAGTTAACAGTCGTATATCTCGCGCGCCCGCAACGGCATCGCAACTGACCAACACAATTCGGCGTGCATCAGTCAGTTTCAACGTTTCTACGCCAACCGCACCAAGTCCGTTGCGCGCTGGGTCGGCAATCACCAAACCTGCAGGCTGTGGGCTCCACTGCTCTACTGAAATTTGGTCAACCTTTACGTTGTAGTCAAACAAGTTGCGTCGTGCATCGGAACATGCCGAAGGGTTCGACTCAATGAGAGTCGTCTTCGTGGTGTTGTCGAGCAACGTTGCGCTAAACAATCCGCCACCGCCGTACGCATCGACCACCATTCCGAAGCCTCCCGACAATGCAGTCTCGCCAGCAGCTTCATTTACTTCAGACACCAACATTTCGGCAGCGGTTTGTGATGCTTGAAAAAACGACGCCATTGACACTTGCAACTTCACGCCATGAACGACTTCGTGCACAACTGACTTGCGACCGATTTCAACTCCGTTCGGCAAACCCGTAATGGTTGCGCCGGGAACATCTTCGCCTTCTTCGTCGTGCAGCCACACGCCAATTTCGCCAGTTGCAGCACCACAGCGCAGCGTTACTTCGCTAGCACCCTTCACGCGCACATCGGCAATAAATTCGTTTAATAGAGGGTGTGCAACCATGCACACTGGAGTGTTCACAATGTCGTGCGAATTCGCGCGACGGAAACCCAAACGACCTTCGCCGTCAACCGCCATTCGTAACGTGGTGCGCGACGCGGTTGGCGCAACATGTCCGCCTTCGCGAACATCAAGCGTTTCCATTTTCGCAGTGCGACGAAGCGCTTCTTTCACAATGCCGATCTTGGCTTCCATGTGTTGCGAGTTGTCGAGGTGTTGCCACGCGCAACCACCACATCCGCGCGCAACATGTGGGCACGGTGGCTCTACTCGGTGCGGCGATGCTTCAACGATGTTGGTTACCGACCCGCGAGCGAAGTCTTTCTTGCTCTGCGTGATCTGCACATCTACCAATTCACCTGCAAGCGCACCTGGCACAAACACCACACGGCCATCGGCCAAGCGGCCCAATGAATCTCCACCGGCGACAAGCCGTTCTATACGTACCTGTTCGCTATTCACTGTTATTAACTCTACGAGCCAAAGCATGCAGAACTAGGCTGATCTGCGTGACACGGCCAATTCAGATAGCCCCTTCGGTTCTTCCTGTCGATTTTTCAAAGTTGGGCGAAGCAATTGTCGCCCTCGATGATGCTGGCGTTGACCTCATTCAATGGGACGTGATGGATGGTCAGTTTGTTCCCAACCTCACATTTGGTCCCGACATCATTGCCAGCACTCGTTCGCTCACCAAAGTTCCGTTTGAGGCACACCTCATGGTGCTCACGCCCGACGTGATGGCCAAGCGTTATGTAGAAGCAGGTTGTCAGCGCCTTATCGTGCACGCCGAAGCCTGCACACACTTGCATCGCACACTTGGCAACATTCGTGAACTCGGCGCAACAGCAGCTGTTGCATTAAACCCAAGCACTCCGCCAAGCGAAATTGCTCATGTGCTCGACCTAGTGGACTTGGTGTTGGTCATGACCGTGAACCCAGGCTTTGGTGGTCAAAGCTACATCTCCACCATGGAGCCAAAAATTCGCGAAGTGCGCAACATGATTCGCAATGCAGGACTTGATGATGTTGTTGATCTTGAAGTAGACGGCGGCATTGGACCAAACACCATTGCAGGCGCAGCCAAGGCTGGCGCAAACGTTCTTATCGCAGGCAGCGCGTTGTTCAAAGAGCCACAGGGCTTGAAGCACGCGGTTACGCAATTGCGTGCAGCAGCAACTGCTGCGTTTATTGCTTAAACAGTTTTCGGCGCCGCATGGTGCGTGCAATGCCACGCTTCGTGCGTTGCATAATGACCACAGTGGTAAGCCCACCAAATGCAATGGCAACTGATGCAAGTAGCACCAATACAATCAGCACTTTGTTTTTCATGAGTGGCCGCAATACGCCGGTATTCACCGAAGTTCCATCTTCGCGCAACGTTATGACCGCGTCTTCAAACGTTGGGCATGCGTCGCCAGTATTCGTTTGAACGATCGCTCCACCAAGAGTTGTGGTTTCTGGGCGAACTTTTGACACCAAAATTGGCGAGAATGGATCGGTTATTGCACCAACGATGTACACCGAACCGGTATCCAGAAACTTTCCATCAGTTCCATACTGAATTTCCACTCGCCCATCGCCCGACACATATGCGCTGGCATCGCCGGAAATTGTCTTCTGGATAGAAAAACTCACCGAAGCATCGGACACCTTTTCAACTTTGCCTACAAACACCACTTGCGGAATGGTCTGCGCAAAGCATCCTTCAGGAATGGTGGTGGTTGCTTGCGGGTTAATGAGCGAGGTGGTTTGCGGAATGCCTAACAACCCACCTTGTTCATCGGGAATGCTGTCGCCTGGTGCGACCGTGTCTACTGGCGGCGGAACCGTTGCCGACACCGAAGCAACACTGCCCATTCCAAACATCAACGTGCCAAGTACGCACGCCCACCACAGCGGTTTGCGCATTAGCGACCAGTGAATCGTGGAACGCGCTTTTCCAAAAACGCCGTCATTGCTTCTGCTGCTTTGGTGCCGAAGTTCAACGCTTGGGCCGCACCTTCATCTTCAAGTGCTTGTTCCAACGTGACGTTCATGGCGTTGTTCAACATGCGCTTCGATTGTGCCAACGCAATTGGCGGACCTGCAGCCAACTTTGCTGCCCAGTTGTCTACGAAGGCATCAAGTTCTGCGTCTTGCTCAACGTGATTCACCAAACCAATGCGCTCTGCTTCTTGTGCGCTAATGATGTCGCCAAACAATGCGAGTTCTTTTGCCTTGTGCAAACCGATGCGGCGTGGCAACACCCACGATCCGCCGAAGTCCAACGACAAGCCGCGCTTTGCAAAAATTTCGGCGAAGCGCGCGGTGTCTGAACACACCACTAAGTCGCACATAAGCGCCATGTTGCAACCAGCGCCCACAGCAACGCCACGCACCTTGGCAATGGTTGGTTGCGGAATGCGTGCAAGCGACATGGCCACATCGGTGATGTTGCGCATGCTGGCCAATGCGTGAGTATTCGCACGACGAGCACCACCATCGCTCAAGTCGGCGCCACTGCAGAACTCACCGCCCGCGCCGGTCAAAATCATCACTCGGTCATCAGGGTTGTTAGCAATTTCCTTAAACGTGTCACGTAACTCATCCCACATGGTGCCGTTGGCGGCGTTCTTCTTTGCCGGACGATTCATGGTCACAGTCACAATGCCGTTTTCGCGAAAAACCTCAATTGTTTCCATACAAAGACGATACTTAGTAAATGGGTTTCAATCCGCATCGCAAGCGCGTCAAGCGCGCCAGCGACTTTCTCATTGTGGGGTCGGCGTTTGTGATCATTGTTGCCCTCGTACTGTGGGCGTTTGCGGGATAACGACCATGTCAATGTGGGACGGTTTGTACGGCGATATCGACGTGCGTCGCGTGCAACCGTATGAAGCCAACAAGGTGTACATCTGCCCCGGCTGCAACCAAGACATTCCCGTTGGCATGGGCCACTACGTGTGCGTGCCTGCCGATGCGGTGGATTTGCGGCGTCACTGGCACTACGCGTGCTGGGACAACCGCCTTCCTAAAACGCGTTAAACAACACTTCTAATTGCACGCCGGTCATTGTGGCGACATCGAACCGTGTGGTGCGAATGCACGCATGCAACGCCGAATCATTCACGCGCAGGTGTTCCACGAAATCAAACGTCGCGCGACGCACTTTCAATTGTTTTGCCGGCGTCACCGCTTCGGCTGCAAAACCAAATGCATTGTTGGCTCGCGCTTTCACTTCGCACACCACCAACTCGGTTCCGTGCATCAGCACCACATCAAGTTCGCCGCGCTTACTTCGAAAGTTGCGTGCAACAACGGTGTAACCGTTTTGTACATACCAACGAGCAACACATTCTTCTGCCCACCTTCCGCGCGCATTTCGTCGCGCAGCAATGCCAGTGTTTGTAACTGGCGCGTCTACAGATCTTTTGGCGGCAGTTCTTCGATGTTTAAGTCTTTGAAGCTCAGCACTCGCACCTTCGGTACGAATCGGCTCTTGCGGTACATGTCCCACACCCATGCGTCTGACAGATTCACTTCCACAATCGGGCGAGGTCCTTCTGAAAGCACCTGCACATCAACATTGTTGGCCAGATAAAACCGGCGATCTGTTTCTACTGCGTAGCGAAACATGCTGACGACATCTTGATATTCCTGTGCAAGCTGAAGCTCGCGCTCCGCTTCGAAATTTTCGAGGTCGTCTGTATTCAAAGTGTGCAGTGACGCAGAAAAGTGGCGACTATTGGTCGTCGCGCTTTTCGCGAATCTTTGCCGACTTACCCTTGCGATCGCGCAAGTAGTTCAGCTTCGCACGACGAACATCGCCGCGCTTCAAGACTTCAAGCTTTGCAACCGATGGGCTGTGCAATGGGAATGTGCGCTCAACGCCCACTCCGTACGACAACTTACGAACGGTGTACGACTCGGCGATTCCTGATCCAGTGATGGCAACAATGTTTCCCTGGAAAATCTGAATGCGCTCTTTGCCACCTTCAACCACGCGTACGTGAACCTTTACTTCGTCGCCCGAACCAATTTTTGGAAGGTCTTCGCGCTTGTATTGGTTGTCAACAATGTCGGTGGTCTTCATGAGGAAATCCTTTAAATAGTGAAGTGTGAAGGATACGGGGTTGGCGGGAACTCTTCCAACAGGCGTTGCTCCGCCTGGGTTAGCGGACCCCTCTGGGCCATTAGGTCGGGCCGCTGGGCAATGGTGCGATGCAGGGCCTGAGCCTGCCTCCAGCGCTCTATTTTGGCGTGGTCTCCACTGCGCAGCACTTCTGGCACTTCCCAGCCCCGGAAGTCTGCAGGGCGTGTGTAATGGGGTTCTTCCAAGATTCCGGACTGCCCAAAGCTTTCGGTCACGGGCGAAACGGCGTTGCCCATGACCCCAGGAATCAAACGGGTGACAGCCTCAATTACCAAGCACGCCCCCACTTCGCCGCCGGCCAACACCACGTCGCCGACTGAAATTTCTTCGTCAATGAGGTGTTCGCGAATGCGGTGATCGATGCCTTCGTAACGTCCGCACAACAAACTGAAGCCATCAAGTGTTGCCAACTTGTTTGCAAACTTTTGGTCAAAGCGCTTGCCACCTGGCGACATGAGGAAGATTGGTCGCGGTGCATCGGCTCGTTCAACGCTGTTAAACACGGGCTCGGCAGCAATGAGCATTCCTGCGCCGCCACCAAATGGCGCGTCATCCACACTGTGATGCACGTCAGTGGTGTGTTCGCGCAGGTCGTGCGTGCGCAAGTCAACAAGGTTTTCTTTGCGTGCGCGGCCCAACAAACTTTCCGAACAGAAGTCGTCTACCAACTTCGGAAACAGTGTGAATACATCAATCCGCATCGAACAAACCTTCTGGTGCGTCAATTTCTACTCGCCCGTATTCATTCGACACGATAAATGGCGTTGGTACAAGGAACCCATTGTCCAATTCCATAATTGGGTGAGCCGGGTTATCAATGACTGCCGTGCACGTTCCTAAATTGTTTCCTGCGGTATCCACCACAACACTGCCAATCAGTTCGTGCACCCACACCACGCTTGGGTCGTCAATTGGTGCGCCATACACATCACTGTTGGTTAAGCGTTCGGCAATGTTTCTGTCGGTTAACCCAACAAAGTTCATGAGCCAACGATCAGTGGATTTTTTTGACGATGCAATTTCGTACCACGTACCTGCAACCCACAACTTTGCACCCTTACCGGTGCGCAGTGGATGATCGCTAAAGAGGTCGAGATACATTTCGCCACGAACTCCGTGTGGTCGCCCAACGCGACCTACGTGCAACAGACCGTGTGGTGGTTGCGAATTAGTTGTCGACGAAGTCGACATCAACATTCACGCCATCGCGTGTTGCAGCAGCGCGCACAACGGTGCGGATGCTCATTGCGGTACGACCGCGACGTCCGATGACGCGACCGAGGTCGCCTTCACCAACGCGAACTTCCAACAACACTTTGTCGCCATCGTTGCTTCCTTCAACAACAACCGCATCTGGGTTGTCAACGATGGAACGCACGACATGGTCGAGCACTGCCGTAGCAATTGGTGCTGGAATGAGATTTGCTGAATCAGTCACAGGAAAAAGAAAGTCTTACTTGGACTTCTTGGTTGCCATGAACTCGGCCCATACGCCAGAGATTTCAAACAACTTCTTTACGCGCTCGCTTGGCTGCGCACCTTGTGTCAACCACTTCATAGCCTTCGCACTGTCAACAGTGAGAGCAGATGGCTCAGCCTGTGGGTGGTAGTTACCAACGATTTCGAGGAAACGACCATCGCGGGCAGAACGTGAATCGGCAGCGACGATGCGGTAATGCGGCTGCTTGGTTTTGCCTACTCGTGTGAGGCGAAGCTTTACTGACATGGCTTGCAGGCTATCGGGACGGAGGCCGCGAGCCCAACGCCGCTGACAAGTCCATTCCCCCACCACCAAAGGGGTTGAAGCCGCCTTTGCCACCCTTTTTGCCTCCGCCGCCCATGCGCTTCATCATCTTCTGCATTTCGCTGAACTGTTTCACCAGCTTGTTGACATCGGCAATTTGCGTGCCACTGCCATTGGCAATGCGTTGACGACGACTGCCGTTAATGATTTCTGGCTTACGTCGTTCTTCTGGCGTCATGGAGCGAATGATGGCTTCGGTGCTCTTCACCATGTCATCAGAAATTTGCGCGTTCTTCATTTCCTTCGGCATGCCAGGCAACATGCCCATCATTGAAGACAGGTTGCCCATTTTCTTGAGTTGCTGCAGTTGATCAAGGAAGTCGTCGAGTGTGAACTCGCCTTCCATAAGTTTTGCTGCGGCTTTCTCGGCTTCGTCTTTTTCGAATACCTTTTCGGCTTGCTCAATAAGCGTGAGCATGTCGCCCATGCCAAGAATGCGGCTGGCCATGCGGTCGGGGTGAAACTGTTCGAACGCGTCAAGTTTTTCACCGGTGGCAGCAAACGCAATTGGTTTGCCAATTACTTCTTTCACGCTGAGTGCCGCACCACCTCGTGCATCGCCGTCAAGTTTCGAAAGAATCACACCGCTAATGGCAAGTGTTTCGTCAAATGCTTTCGCCACGTTCACGGCGTCTTGACCCGTCATCGCATCGATCACCAAGAACGTGTAGTCAGGTTTTACTGCAGCACTGATGTCGCTGACCTGCTGCATCATTTCGGTGTCAATTGACAAACGACCTGCGGTGTCAACAATGAGCACGTCGCGGCCAAGTCGCTTTGCTTCTGCAAGACCAGCGGCTGCAGTTTGCACTGGGTCGCCAGGTGCAGAGAACACAGGAACATTCAGTTGCGCACCAAGCACCTTCAACTGTTCAACAGCTGCTGGTCGTTGCAAGTCGGCGCCAACCAACAATGGGTTGCGTCCTTGTGCTTTAAACCATGATGCAAGTTTGGCGGCGCTGGTGGTTTTACCCGAACCTTGCAAACCGGCCATCAGCACAACGGTTGGTGGTTGAGATGCATACGCAATCTTTAAGGTTTCGCCACCCAGCATTGCAACCAGTTCGGCGTTAACAATTTTGATGATCTGTTGGCCTGGGTCAAGCGCTTCAGAAACTTTGCTGCCAACTGCTTGCACGCGAATGCGTTCAACAACGTTGCGAACAACGCCTATGTTTACGTCGGCTTCCAGCAATGCGGTGCGAATTTCGCCAAGCATTTCGTTGACATCGGCTTCGGTTAACCGGCCTTTGCCACGAATGCGCTTAAATACGCCACCTAGGCGATCACTCAGGTTGTCGAACATAACGCCTCTACAAATTCAGTTGGATTAAACGCCACAAGGTCTCTAATGGTTTCGCCAAGGCCAACCAGTTTCACAGGAATACCCAACTCGGTTTCAATGGCAAACACAATGCCACCCTTCGACGAGCCGTCCAGTTTGGTGAGCACCACGCCAGTTACTTGCGTTGCGTCGGCGAACAGTCGCGCTTGGCTGAGGCCGTTCTGACCAGTGGTGGCGTCGATAACTAACAACGTTTCAGTAACGGTGCCAGCGCCTTTTTCGGCAACGCGTCGCACTTTGCGCAACTCTTCCATGAGGTTGGTGTTGTTCTGCAAACGCCCTGCGGTGTCGGCAAGTACCAAGTCGCATTTGCGAGCGTTCGCTGCTTGCACTGCATCTAAAATGACCGACGATGGGTCGCTGCCTTCTGCACCACGAATAATTTCGGCGCCACTGCGCTCAGCCCAGGTTTGCAACTGCTCGCCTGCTGCGGCACGGAACGTGTCGCCTGCTGCCATCATCACTTTGCGGCCAAGTGCAACTTGCTGTGCAGAGATTTTGCCGAGGCTGGTGGTTTTGCCCGCGCCGTTTACGCCAACCATGAGCCAAATATTTGGGCCATCAATTGATGCATCGAAATTCAATTCGCGGTTGGTGCCAACAAGGCGCGAAGCCATGTCGTTTTGCAATGCAGTAATGAGTTCGGCTGGCGTTGAAATTTCTTTCGCCTTCACGCGTGCGCGCAATGGCTCGAGCAATGCTTGTGCAACCTTCACGCCGACGTCGGCGCGCAACAATGCTTCTTCCAAGTCGTCCCAACTGGTGTCGTTAATTTCGCCACGACCAAGCACCGAGCTAACGGCACCCGCAAGCACGTTCTTAAACGAGCGCTTCTTTTCAGCGACAAGTTCAACAACAGGTTCAGCAACAACTTCGGCAACTGGCGCAGGCGCAACAACGTTCTTCGGCGCGGGCGTAACAACTGGCGTTGGCTTCTTGCGGCGGCTTTGAACAACCACGCCAAACCCAAACACCAGCACAACGGCTGCAAGAATGAGGAAAATGATGGGGAACGAGTTGCTCATATCTCCCTAGAGGCTAAGCCAAATACATGGCACAACCCACCGTGGCAAGTGTCAGCATGACCCGCACTGTTGACCATCTATATCGAAATACCAATACGCAAGCGAACGCTGTGAGCACGAGCGCACGCAAATTGACAGAATTCCACGCGGGAAGGGTCATGCGAATAAATCCCGTTTTTGTGAGCGTTGTTTCATTAAACAATGTGTGCAGTGAAAAATACACCGAGAGATTGGCAATAACTCCTACTACTGCTGCGGAGACCGCACTCATAGCGGCACTGAGCAATCGATTCGCACGCAATCGTTCTACATAGGGGGCGCCAAGAAATACAAATAAAAAGCACGGTACGAAGGTGACCCACACCACCAACGTTGAGCCGACTATTCCCGCTACCCACGGGTTTAGCGTTCCTGCATTTCTAAATGCAGCTAGAAAACCGACAAATTGCACCACCATGATCAGTGGTCCTGGTGTGGTTTCAGCAAGTGCCAATCCATTCACCATCTCTCCCGGCAGCAACCATCCGTACACGTCTACTGCTCGTTGAGCAACGAAGGACAACACGGCATATGCGCCACCAAAAGTGACAATTGCTGTTCCCGAAAAGAACACGCCTACATCGACAAAAACATGGTCTCGGCCCAACAGCACGGCTGCAATGGCAATTGGCAGAAACCACAATGTCAAACCGATGGCAATGATGCGCAACGGATGCGACCTGCCAGATTGCACATGTACCAGCTCGACAAGATGAGCAGGTTGTGCTCTATTTGCAAGTACTCCTACAACACCTGCGATCACAATCACCAATGGGAATGGCATGCTGAACAACACCAAACTCACAAACGCACCGATTGCCAACCACCTCGCCGTTGCAGTTTTGAGTGATCGCTTGCTCATTCGAGAAACGGCTTGAATAACAATCGCAATCACCGCTGGGCTGAGCCCAAAAAATACTGCGGTCACTACATCAGTCGCGCCCCATTGCGCATATATCGCTGCAAGCACCATCATCGCCACAAACCCGGGCAACACAAACAGTGTGCCTGCAATTAATCCGCCGACGGTTCCGTTTATCAACCAACCCAGATAGATGGCCAACTGTTGCGCCTCAGGGCCTGGCAGCAATGTGCAAAACGACAGCGCATGCAAGAACCGCGATTCTCCAATAAGTTTTCGTTTGTCCACGATCTCTTCGTGCATCACCGCAATCTGACCCGCTGGCCCACCGAAAGTTCGCAGTGAAATTCCAAACCACATACGAGCTGACTGCCGTAATGGCATTTCGCGAATGTCGTGGATCTCAGACGTCACGACATGCCTTCGATTAGTTCACTATGCGGAAGTAGTCGCGGCGCGTTCCACAATCACGCGGCTCGAACCACCTGGTTGCATGGTTACGCCAAGCAAGCAGTCGCCCGCTTCCATGGTGCGCTTTTGGTGAGAAACGATCAGTAGCTGAGCATCCTTGCGGAATTCGTCAACAAGCGTGAGGAAACGGTGCAGGTTCACATCGTCGAGCGCCGCTTCAACTTCGTCCATTACATAGAACGGAGAAGGGCGGCTGCGGAACACAGCAAACAAGAAGGCCAGAGCGGTAAGCGAACGCTCTCCACCCGAAAGCAGCGACAGTTTCTTCACGTTCTTGCCGCTTGGCTTGGCTTCAACTTCAATACCGGTGTTCAGCAAGTCGTCTGGCGCAGTCAGAATCAGCTTTCCTTGACCTCCTGGGAACAGGCTGCCAAACAACTTCTCGAAGTTGTCGCGCACATCGCTGTAAGCCGAAGCAAACGTGGACTGAATTTCCATGTCCACTTGCTTAATTACCTTGATCAATTCGCGACGCGTGTTCTTCACGTCTTCAAGTTGTTCTTCAAGGAACGTGTGGCGCTTTTGCAACTCGTCAAACTCTTCAAGAGCAAGTGGGTTAATTGGGCCCATCAAGCGAAGTTCACGTTCTAGTTCGCGCACCTCAGAAATTGGCGAAGTGTTTTCCGGCAATTCAGGAAGCGGCGAGTCAACGGCAACTTGTGGCTCTACCGAGTGGTCGCGACGCAAGGCTTCAATGGTTGCTTCCAAGCGCATACGCACTTCGGCTTCTTCCACTTCAACACGGCGGTTGCGCTCGCGACGCTCTTCAAGTGCAGTTTCACTCGCATTGCGTTCTTTGCGCGCTTCGTCGAGGCGTTGCGAAATTGCGCGCACTTCATCGCTTTGGCGACGACGTGTTTCTTGCAATTCGTTCTGACGTGCATCCAACGCTGCCGAATGTTTTTCAACTTGAGCAGTCAAACGAACAAGTGCGGTAATGCCTTGCTCAATCTTGGTTCGGCGCTCAGCTGCAGCGTTACGTGCTTCAACGTCTGCGTTCAATCGCGTTTCAACATCGGTGAGGCGCGACTGCAAGAAGGTGCGACGCTCTTGCAAGCCAGCAGTTTTTACTTCAAGGTCGTTACGCAATACCGACAGCAAGCCTTGCAACTCGGCTTGCACCGAACGCAAGGTGTCGTATGCGGTGCTGAGCTGACCATTATTGGCAGATGCCTGCGCACGGTGACGCTCGAGCAACGTGAGTGCCGAAGCGTGAGCATCGCGCGTTTGCGAAACGCGTGTGCGTGCAGTTGCCAAGTCGGTTTCTGCGCGCTTCAACGCATCGGCTGCACGCTCGGCGCGGCGCTGTGCTTCTTCGAGTGCTGCTGCGGTTACGCCACTTGCGCCAATGCGCAAACCAGACGATGCGAACTTGTCGCCGTCACCGGTAATAACCACCATCTCTGGGTGTGCAAGTGCTGCATCAACCGCGTCGGCCCAACTTTGTACAAACTCCACTCGCGAAAGCAATACGTCGAGCAAACGATTGATCTGCACTTCGTTCTCGCCAGCTTTGGCGCGAACGCTTGATCGAATGCTGACACCATTATTAATGGTCGGCGCATTTGGCACAGTAGTAATGGCGTTCAACGCCAATACCGCTCCAACGCTTCCACTCTGGCGAAGTTCTTGCAACGCACGACGGGCGGCATCAATGTTTTTCGCCACCACGGCCGACAACGCATCACCCAATGCAACCTGAACGGCAACACGCTTTTCGGCGTCAATTTCAATCAAATCGCCAAGAGAACCAAGGGCTCCTTCAACATCGCGAAGCGCAGCGGAACTGGTGCTGTTGGCGTCCAGTGCCAATTGCAATGCCTCGGCGCGTGCGGCCGAAATGTTGGCGTCGCTTTGTGCTGTGCCAAACAAACTCTGTGCGCCATCAAGCGTTACTTCTGCAGAAACACGAGCCTGGTCTGCTTCAACAAGTCGTTGTGCAAGTTCAGTTTCGTTACGCACATCGGTTGCAACAACGTTGCGCAAACGGTCAATGTCTTCGTTTAGTCCGCGCACTTGCGCGTTCAGTGCACCAACTTTTTCAGTTGCTTGGCGCGCTTCTTCAAGCGTTGCGGTGTGGTCTCCGCCAACACCGCCGCTTGCGCTTACTGCTTCGTACGAATTGATCTGCTCAACAACCTTGGCAAGTTCGGTTCGCAAGTTTGCGGCATCGGCTTCAAGGGTTGCAATAACGCCTGAGTCCATCAACTGACCGCGGTCGCGCTCTACCGAACGACGACGCTCGGCAAGCACTGCCAGCAAACCGCGAGCACGGCCGCGTAATTGTTCAATGCGCACCAACTCGTCGTTCACACCGCTGTCGCCTCGTGCGCTTAGTTGCGCTTCGGCCGCCATAACGGTGGTGTCAAGGCCAGAAAGTTTTGCGCGAATTGCGCGCTCGGCTTCTTCACCCGCAAGTTTGTCGGCGGCCAAGTTGGTTAAGCGCGACTGGAAACTTTGAATTTCGCGACCAGCCAAGAACAACTGCAACGCGCGCAATTCAGAAATGAGCGCGCCATGTCGGCGTGCGCTTTCCGCCTGACGCTCAAGTGGCTTCAAGTTACGTCGAACTTCGCGCAACAAGTCTTGTGCGCGCATCAAGTCGGCTTCGGTGCCTTCAAGTCGACGCTCCGACTTTTCTTTGCGCTTGCGATACTTCAGTACACCGGCAGCTTCTTCAATAATTGCGCGACGATCTTCAGGACGCGCATTCAACACCGCGTCAATTTGTCCCTGACTAATGATGACGTGTTGCTGACGACCAACGCCTGCGTCCGACAACAGTTCTTGCACGTCGAGCAAACGACACTCAACACCGTTGATGGCGTATTCACTTTCACCACTGCGGAACAAAATTCGACTAACCGTTACTTCGGTGAACTCAATTGGCAAGAGGCCAGCCGAGTTATCGATGGTGAGCATTACTTCTGCGCGGCCAAGAGCTGGGCGCTTTGCCGTTCCCGCGAAAATGACGTCGTCCATCTTTTGAGAACGCACCGACGACGGTGCTTGGGCGCCAAGCACCCACGCAATGGCATCCACCACGTTGGATTTACCCGAACCGTTCGGCCCCACCACAACGGTGACACCTGGTTCGAGTTCCATCACCGTGGTGTCTGCGAAGGACTTAAATCCTTTGAGGGTCAGCGATTTGAGGAACACGTCAGTCGCCGAGAATAGTTGAATCGGCCCAATTCCAAAGATTCGCCATCCCTCGCTTGGGAATAACTAGTGCTGGCAGTGGGCGCAATAACAGGTGGTTCGGCCGGCCACCACAGTGCGCGAAATACGGGCCTTTTTGCACGTTATGCACACTTCGCCTGCCCGGCCATACACCCGGTGCTCGGTCTGAAACCAGCCCTGTTCACCATCAATGTCTACATATTGCGTGTCGTCCAGCGTGCTGCCACCCGCTTCCACCGCTTTGGTCAGCACGTGAACAATGGCTTCGTGTAGTCGAACCAAAGTGCGCATGGAGAGTGTTGATGGCACGCGACTCCATCGCAATTT
>JAPOKO010000024.1 GCA_029977615.1 bacterium | reverse complement strand
CGGTGAACTTGAAATCGATCAGCGTGGTGAAGTGGTCCTTCAACAGACGCACAACAGCAAATGCAGTCCACGATGGAACCAGTGCTTGACCCTTCTTCCACACGTAACCGCGGTTAATGATGGTGCCAAGAATCGATGCATACGTTGACGGGCGACCAATACCTTCTTCTTCAAGACGCTTTACCAATGTTGGTTCGGTGTAGCGAGCAGGAGGCGATGTGTTGTGGCCGTTTGCAGTAATGCTTTCGATTCCTACCGAGTCGCCAACTTTGAGTGCAGGTAACAACGCTTCTTTTTCATCTTCGTTTTCATCGGCAATTTCTTGATACACCTGGCGATATCCAGGAAATGAAATAGTGGTGCCACTTGCTGAAAATTCGCAATCAGCAGGTGTGGTACCGGCGCTAACGGTTCCCATTTTCACGGTGACCGTGGTGCCGTTGGTGTCTGACATTTGCGAAGCAAGCGTGCGTTGCCAAATGAGGCGGTACAGCGCAAGTTCGTTGGGGCGAAGTTCGTCGGCCAAGCTTTCTGGGCTGCGCAACGGAAGTGAAGGGCGAATGGCTTCGTGAGCTTCCTGGGCGTTTTTTACTTTTGACTTATAGACCCGAGGTTCGGTGGCCAAGAACTTGTCGCCATACGTATTAATGATCTCGTCGCGCACGGCGCCAAGAGCCTCGGCACCAAGGATGACGGCATCGGTACGCATGTACGTGATGTACCCGGCCTCATATAAACCTTGGGCCAAACGCATGACTTCACTTGCGGTGATGCGCAGTTTGTTGCCGCCCTCTTGTTGCAAGGTGCTGGTCATGAACGGGGCTTTCGGGCTCTTGCGGTATGGCTTTTCCTCCACACTGCGAACATCGAGCGACTTGCCATGCAGGCCAGTGGTCAACTGATTTGCTCGCTCCTCATTAATAACGACAATGCCGTCTTTAGCCACGCCAAGGGAGTCGAAGTCTTTACCGGTTGCGATGCGCTTGCCGTCAACACTTTGCAATGTTGCAGTGAATTGTGGATCAGTGGTGGTTGCCACCTCTAAGTCCCAATAAGCGGCCGATATGTGAGCCATTCGTTCTTGCTCGCGCTCCACTACTAGACGAATGGCAGGGCTTTGCACGCGGCCAGCCGACAAACCTCTGTTTACTTTGCGCCACAAAATTGGGGACACTTCATACCCAAACAAACGGTCGAGAATTCGACGAGCTTCAGCGGCATCGACCAGTTTCATATCAATATTGCGTGGGTGAGCGATTGCTTCGTCGATTGCGGCTTTGGTGATTTCGTGGAACACCATGCGCTTGGTATCCACCTTTGGCTTCAGGTATTCGAATAGGTGGGCGGCAATTGCCTCTCCCTCGCGGTCTTCGTCGGTTGCTAGATAGAGCACCGAAGCGTTCTTCAGTTCGGCTTTGAGTTCGCGAACAATGGTTGCGCCACGCTCGGTCAGTTCATAATTTGGCTTGAAGCTGTTTTCAACATCGACACTGAGGCCTTTGCTTGGAAGGTCGGCAATGTGACCGACAGATGCGCGCACAACGAACTCGTCACCAAGAAATTTGGAGATGGTTTTTGCTTTTGCGGGGGACTCAACGATGACGAGTGGCTTAGACATGACTTTTCATCGTTACGTGGTTTGACAGTGCCTTGTCAAGCCTTTCCACGTAAACCCAAATGCGATAAGGGTTTGAATTCGCTAGCGTGACAGTACAAATGCCACGCGATGCACATGAACTTTCACTTTCAGAGGTGTCTGTCGGTTTGCGTGAACTCGCATTTAATGAACACACTTTGCATGCGTTGCAACAGAAATTTTCTGATGTGCGAACGCTTCTTGATGCGAATGTGGTGGGTCGAGTAAGCCGTCTTGATCGAGGGTGGAGCACAATTTTGATGAGTGCTGCTGGTGTACCTGTGCGGACACGAAACATTGGTGCCGATGTTGCCGTAGGCGATTGGGTAGTGCTGAGCGAAGATTTCGAGCGCGTGGAGTTGGTGGCTGCAAGGCAGTCGTCGCTCACCCGCCGGGTGTCATCAGACGTGGTTCGGGCCGATTCCCAAACCGTTGCCGCCAATATGGATACCGTGCTGGTGGTGCAGGCAGCCGATGTTGAGCCAAACCTGCGACGCATTGAACGTGAGTTAGTGCTGGGTTTTGATAGCGGCGCAACTCCGGTAGTCGTATTTAATAAGTGCGACGAACTCAGCGAAACCGACATTGCCCAAATGATGCATAACGTGCAGCCGGTTATTGCTGGGGTTGACGCTTATGCCGTGAGCGCGAAAACGGGTTTCGGACTCGACCACCTGCGGAATTACACCTATAAATACGAGTCGGAAACCCCTCAGACCATTGCCATGTTGGGGGCAAGCGGTGTTGGCAAGAGCACGTTGATCAACTCACTCGTTGGTCACGAGGTGCAACGGACGGGTGAAGTGCGCGAAGGCGATAGCCGCGGCCGACACACCACCACTGCCTCAGAGTTAGTGCAATTAGCTAACGGTGGATGGCTTCTCGATACCCCGGGTTTACGCGTAGTCAGTTTGTGGATGAGTAGCAATGGAATTGAGCGTGCATTCGCCGATGTGTTTGAAGCTTCAAACCATTGCAAGTTTCGTGATTGCAAACACGAAAACGAACCGTCATGTGGAGTGCGTGCGGCAGTAGCCAATGGCGAGTTCACCGCAGATCGAGTTGCCAACATGAAAACTCTTGTTGCCGAAGAAGTGACACTAGAGAAACAACAAATCGAATATGCACGCACGCAAGACAAGCGCGGCGTACGTAAACCGACTACTAACTAACTCGGTTCTCAAACAACAACGCAACCGTTGCGCCACCGCCAGGTGTATCGGAAATTGTGACCGCAGCGTTGTGGTCATCGGCAAATTGTTTCACGATTGCAAGCCCTAAACCCGAACCAGGAAGAGCACGTGTTGCGGTTGCGCGGTAGAAACGGTCAAATACCAGTGGTTTGTCTGCGTCGGAAATGCCCTGACCGTGATCAATAACTTCAACCCGCGAACTGACAATGTTAATTTCGACGTTGTCGGGCGTTGGGCAGAACTTCAACGCATTGTCCACCAAGTTTCCAACGGCGCGATCAAGTTGTGATGGGCGTACAAGCGCAGATGCAGGGTTTGTTGAAGTCACCGAAACCATGCGTCCGGTGCGTCGAGAGGCGCGAGCTGCAATGTCATCGCAAGCTTCGCGCAGGTTAACTATTTGGGGCTCCTCAACAAGACGCTGGTCGCTGGCTAGTGCCGTGAGCTCTGAAGACAGTTTCGTCAGCTCATCAATTTCCGCTGCAATGTCACGAAGTACCGCTTGTTTCGTTGATTCATCCAAACTGTCACGTTGTAGCAACTCGGCATTTGCACGCAAAGAAGTAAGAGGTGTACGCAATTCATGGCTTGCATCTTGTACCAACTGCTTTTGTTGCTCGCTGCTGTTTTGCAAAGCCGCAAGCATGGAATTGAAACTATTCGCCAGTTGTTCAATTTCGTGATCACCATGAATATCAAGTTTGGTTGACAAATTCTGCGTGCGAGCGATGTCCTCTGCGGCATCGGCTAATTGTTGAATGGGTCGTGCGGTTCGTCGGGCGACCCACCAACCAGCAAGACCAGCGAACACAATGCCAATTGGTCCGAGTGCAAATTGCCAGCCACGAACTGCGTTCTGAGCACGCTGAAGGTCATTGATATCTTTAGCCAACTGCAGTGCGCCGCCACCTGTTAGTGGAATGGTGAGCATTCGATACTTGTGTCCATTTATGGTGACTGTGTTTCGTAAAACTCGGCCTGTTGGATCATTGGCAATTTGCACAGTTCTATCGGTTACTGGAAGATCTACTTCACCAAGAGCCAACACCACGGCACCAGCGGTATCGACAACCTGGGTTACGGTGTCAAATCGCATTGGCAGTAATGCTTCATTTAATGGATTGCGCTGTCGTCCAATGTTTGGGCGCTGGCTTTCTCGTCGCAATGAGTCAGCAATCATGATTACTCGGTCGTCAAGCGACTTATCAACCTGTCGCACGAGTTGGCGAGAAAACGTTGAGTAAATACCAATGCTTAAGACCCCAACGACAACCAAGACAATTGCACTGGTTGTGATCATTAGGCGTGTACGAATACTCATGTTTGCCTCATGACATAGCCAACGCCCCGAACGGTATGGAGAAGTTTCTCTTCACCGCTGTCGTCAAGTTTGCGACGTAGATATCCGATATAGACATCGAGCGATTTGGAGTTTGTCTCAAAGTTATAACCCCAAATGTGTTCGTACAGATATTCGCGGGACAACACAATGTTTTGTTGTTCCAACAAGATATGCAATAAATCAAATTCGGTTTTGGTTAACTCAAGCGCTTTGCCCCCACGCTTTACCTCACGCTTGTTGACATCCATTGAAAGATCTCCAATAGTCATGACCGCAGCGGATGTAGGTGATTCGTATCGACGAAGTAGTGCGCGAACACGTGCGAGCAATTCATCTACTGCAAAGGGTTTTACTAAATAGTCGTCTGCCCCGGCATCAAGTCCTGCAACACGATCACCAACTTCATGGCGTGCCGTAAGCAGCAGCACTGGAGTGCGGTTGCCGCGATGGCGAAGTTCGCGCGTAACGGTAAGGCCGTCTGCGAAGGGCATCATGACATCCATTACTGCAGCGTGCGGCTTTGAGGATGTAATGAGATCGAGTGCTGCGTTGCCATCGTTAGCGGTTTTCACTTGATAGCCCTCAAGTTCGAGAACTCGTTCCACAGCATTTCGTACAGAAGGGTCGTCCTCTGCTACAACCACCAAGAATTCGGCGTTGGCTGCAGACTTCATAACTCAAACGGTATCTGCCAGAAAACCCTTGTAAAGGCAGGGTTGGATGACTTCTTTATCGTTTCTTACTTTGCTTTGTTCTAATCCTTACCTACAAGTCGCAAGATAACTCCACGCAAGGAATCCCCCGAGCGTAAGCGCGAAAGGAATACTGATGAATAAGAAAAAGATTCGGATAATCGGAGGAGCAGCAATCGTTGGGGCCCTCGCCCTTTCGGCTGCATCTGGAGTCGGTTCAGCGAGTGCAAAGTCGGTGCTATCAAAAGTTGGAATTTCCAAGCCAGCTCATGATGGTCGCGGTCCTGCGAAGAGTTTGGCCAACATTGCAACGGTTTTGAAGTTGACCGAGGCTGAGTTGAAGACTCAGTTGGATAGCGGTAAGTCGTTAGCCGATGTTGCAAAAACTCAGAACGTAAACGTGTCAGCGGTTATTGATGTGATCGTTGCTGACGTGAAGGCTCACATCGCAGAAGAAGTTACTTCTGGTGAAATTACTCAGGCACAGGCCGATGCAAAGTTGGCTGAAGTGACAACTCGTGTGACAGACATGGTGAATTCGGTTCGTCCTGCTGGGATGGGCGAAGGAATGCATGGTGGCAGAGGTGACCGAGGCGGTCATGGTCGACATGGAGATGAAAACACGAACGCCTAAAGCTCCGTTAGGCGCTGTACAGCGGCCGGTGTCGATCTCCCCGACGACACCGGCCGTTTTGTATATCAAGCCCAATCTCCTACGTTTCTTGAATATGAATAGTGACGTCAGCATCCAAGGTAAATACACGAACTGACCAGCCAAACATGAACAGTGGAATGGTTTGCGATTTGGTAACGGTCACCGTGATATACGGATCGTTGCGAGTTGTAGAAACCGTTACTGCTGAGATTCCTGTTTCGGCCTCTACGGCCTGTTGAATTGCCCCGGCATTATCCGGCTCTAGTGATGCTGCATATGCACCTGCGTATGCGCCGTGCCACAACGCAAGTTGGTCGGCGATAACACGCGCTGCGATAAAAAGCGAAGCCACGGCGACGATGATGAAGGGCAGAACTAGCGCAAATTCAACGGCAGCCTGCCCGTTCTCAGTGCGCGTTGATTTATCCAAATGATTGTGCGCGACCCATGATGTTGTCAAACACCTGATTGAACATGTCGCCAATACGGCTAGCGCCTTCGCCGTTGGTTGCCCATGTGATGACCAGTAGTGCAATGACCGCCGCAGCAAGCAGTACTAATGCGTATTCGGTAGTCGCTTGACCATTTTCGTGAGTTTGCTTGTTCATAACTACATGTGTGCGTCTAACCCACCGAGTGAACCTACAAAAAGTGGCACTACCCCCAGCAATACAAACGATGGCAGAACACAGGTAACCAATGGAATTGACATACGAACGGGAAGTTGCCTGGCTGCGGCATCCAGTTCTTGTCTGCGTTGTTGTCGAGTCACCGCGCTCAGGCGCTCCAGCAACGGGCCAACAGCAATTCCATCTCGTTCGCTGGCAAGTAGTGCTTCGCAAAGGGCGAATGCCGGGCTTCCGAATGTGGAGGAGAGTTGTCGCACAACATCATGGAAACGCGAACCACACGAAAGCAACTGACTGCAATCCTGGAACACGGTGCGACTTGGTTCGTCAAGATAGTGATGTAACTGTTGTAACGCTTGTGGGGTTGTCATTCCAGATAGCAATAACACCGAAATCATGTCTGCTGCATGGTTAAGTTGTGTTTTTGTTACGACGGTTGTTTTGCGCTGTAGACGGGATTGTCGAACTCGGTAAACGGCAATTGCTATTCCAATAAACCAAATAGTTGTCATGAGCTGGTGCGCGCAATCTGCGTTATCCACTTTCTGCCAGCAAGGTTGAAGAGCAAACCAAGGGCAATGCAGAACAAACCAACTGGTGTGTGTAGAAGGAAGGTTCGGGTGTGAGCTTGTCGTGTGATTACCCATGCGCAGATAGCAAGCGGTATCCAAGAAAGCACTGCAGTAGACAATCGAATTTGGGCGGCCTGTGCATGACGTTCGTGAGCGATATGTTCGCGTTCGCGCAGTATTGATGCGCTTTTTTCTAATGCACCAACTATGCCGTAGCCACCGTTGCTGGCAACGGACAATGTACGTGCTGCCAAGGCAATGTCAGCAGTCCAATTCTGTGGCGATGTGTCGGCGATGGCGGTTGCAAGTGAGTGACCACGGATGCAAAGCAATGAAATGGGCTCTGTCCACCACGCAAGGTTGGGGAAGCGTTCGGCGGTGTTAACAAATGCCAACGTGAGTGAATACCCACCCTGTGCCTCTCGAGCAATTGCATCAAGGAAGTCGGCAATAGATTGCTGTTCATGCTGTTTTTGCGAAGACACATGATGTGAATTTCCAACAAGTCGAAAAAGTACCCATTGGCGAATCCACCATTTTGACAATGTGGAATGAGCAACAAGCCAAACTGAGGCGCCACAACTGCTTGCACCAACAGCAATCAGCGCAACATCGAGAAATGGGCTCATTGACCATTTGCTCTGAATCGCGTAGCCATTACAACTTCGCTTCCGTTGTACAGGGAGCGAACCTCTCCCAAAAACGGTGTTGGAATTTCAACAATCTCGCTGATGTATCTGTGTCCAGAGGAGTCACGCGAGACATGCACCACGACATCAATTGCTGAACCAATGTGGTCGCGAATCGTTTCGCGATTCCATTGCGGGCAGTGCTGCAGCATGAGCGATTCGATGCGCTGTAGTGCCTGTTGCGCGGTATGTGCATGACACGTGGACAAGGAGCCTGCGTGACCAGTATTCAGCGCCGACAACATATCCACTGCTTCGGCGCCTCGAATTTCGCCAAAGATGATGCGGTCGGGGCGAAGGCGAAGTGCAGTGCGCACGAGATCGGTCATATTCACACCAGGTAATCCCTCTGGTGTGCTGGGGCGAGTTTCAAGTTGCACTGCATTTGGTAACGCGATTGCAAGCTCGCGTACATCTTCAATGGTGACTATTCGCTCACTCGGCTGCATGTACGAACACAACACATTCAGCAGCGATGTTTTGCCACTGCCTGCCTTGCCGGACACCACAATGTTGCAACGATTGCGGACTAACTGAACGAGGAGGTTGGCTACTGGTTCGTCTGCAAAATGATTCATCGTGAGCACATCTTGAGTGAATCGTCGAATGCTGACGCACATTCCGTGTGGACTAACCGGTGGAATGACTGCGCATAATCGTGAGCCATCGTGTAAGCGTGCATCAACAATTGGCGAAGTCCGGTCTAGGCGTTTGCCGAGTGGAAGCAATATGCGTTCTACAATGGCGCTCAGTTCGCCTGGATGAAGTTCGCCGACATAATGCATTCCTGTGTCGTCTTCTGCGAACACTGACGTTTCGTTATTCACCATGACTTCGGTGATATGTGGAGAAGCAAAGTGTGCGGCTAGTGAACCAAGCTCGTCATGCAACATGTGCAAGGTGCTGGGACAACATGGTGGGTATGCGACTTGCAAGCAAACCGGCATCGACACACCGAGCAATGGTTGGGTCAAGAGGAAGTTCGACCAACACCGGCGCACCAACTACTGATTCCACATCACGTTTACCGAGTGATCGACCAGGTTCGTTAATGAGCACAATGCCATGAGGTTTCACGGAAAGGCGCGCAGCCTTGCGTAGCGCGAGGTAGCACGGGCGAATGACCAGTAGCGATGTGGTGGCGTTGTTGATGAGCTGAGGAATATGCCCACTTCCTGCATCGACCACGGTGAGTTCGTTTGAGGTGTCGATTTCGGTGGCAAGTGTGTTGCAGTGTTCTGCGGTGAGGTCGTGAAACATAAGCGGGCCATCACCACGAGGTACCAATGACACTCGTGCTGTAACTGGAATTTGTAGCGACTGAATAGGCGATTGTTGTTGCTGTAACCAGTTGGTTACACCTTCGCCTGATGGTTCGGCGATACCAAGTGCCGATGGAATGTCACCTGCCAAATCCACAATGCGTACCGTCGCTGTATTTCTTTGTGCAAGTGTGAGTGCAAGTGCCGCACTGACCACCGTGGTTCCACTGCCACCTTTTAATGACCAACAAACAATCACATGTCCCCCTTTTGCCGGCAGATGCCTGGCCTGTATAGGGATGTGTGCGTTAGTTGCTCAGTTGGACTGCCAATTCTGCAGCAACGCGAGCGTTATTTTCGGCGAGTGACAAGTTGGCAACCACACTGGTTCCAGAAGTTGCCGCGGCAATTGCGCCAAGTACATGCGGAGTTACTGCTGGCCCAACAATTCCGGCTTGTGCAGTGGCCGCAAGTGACTCTTCAATGATGTTGTCGATGGTGTTTTTGTCGAGCGAGTCAGCGAGTGGAACAGGAACGCACGCAAGAATTCCACCAGTGCGGCCTAACGCACGATGCGCGTGTGTGTAACTGGCAAGTTGTTGCACTGTGTCGACACGAGCAGGAATTGGTAATCCACTGGAGTGCACCGTAAATGCAGGAAATTCATCGCATGCCAAACCAACAACTGGAACGCCAAGGGTTTCTAGGTATTCAAGTGTGCGCGGAAGATCAAGAAATGATTTCGCTCCAGCGCAAACGGTGACTACTGGGTGTGCAGCAAGGGCACCCAGGTCGGCACTGATGTCGCCATGCAGTTGCACATCACGATGAACCCCGCCAATTCCGCCAGTTGCGAACACACCAATTCCCGCACGGGCGGCAAGCAATAGTGAGGCTGACACCGTTGTTGCACCAACGCTCCATTGTTGAGCAATGGCCAAGGCAAGTTCGCGTTCGCCGGCTTTCTTAGCTGGCCCAAGAATGCGCTCATGTTCGTTTTCGCTCAGACCAACACGCGCAACACCGTCAATGACAGCAGTAATTGCAGGCACCGCACCCGCATTACGAATAGCTGCGATACATCGGGAAAGAGCTTGTGCGTTTGCAGGCGACGGCAAACCAAGATTGGAAAAAATGGTGGACTCAAGTGCGACTACTGCACCATTGCTGGCAAGCGTGTCACGAACTTCAGTGGATACAGAGATAGTGGTCATGGTGATTCCTCTTGTTGAGAAGTATTAAGAGTTGCGCCCGGCGATTGCAGCACGCGTGAAGCCAATGCATGGCCGTGAATAATTGCATTCGTTATTTCTTTTGTCTTTGCATAGTGAGGCAAGAAACCTGCCGCAAATGCATCGCCTGCGCCGGTGGTGTCCACAATATTTGCAACTGGCGTTACAGCAACTTCGGTGGTGGTGCCATCGTGCTGTACGGCAATCACTGGCAAGGGGCCTTGTTTAATGACGGTGAGTACTGCGCCAACCATCGGCTTTTGTGGACCTAAACCAAGTACGGCCGCCTCGTCTTCATTGCACAAAAACACTTCAGGCTTTAGCGATTCAATGAGCGCGCGATATTGATCGGTTCCATATTGCTTGAGCACCGAAGACGAAGAAGCATCAATTGAAATAAGCGCACTAGATGCGCGTGCAGTATTGGCGTATTGCACACTTGTTGATGCAAGCGGTTCGTCGGTCAGTGAGTACGTAGGAATGTGCAAAATGCTTACGTCGTTCATAAGCGTTGCATCAAAATGCGAAAGGTGTGAGGCAACGCCACGGTCGGTAAGAAACGAACGCTGACCGTTTGGTTGTACCAATACAACGATGCTCCCCGTTCGGCCATCAGCAATCACTTGCACATCAACTCCCGAGTCGCGCAGCACTTCACACAAGTGTGAACCAAGGCGATCGTGTCCAACCTGGCCAATGAAGCGTGAAGGTGTTCCTGTAAGCGCGGCGAACATGCTGACATTTGCAGCACTTCCACCACGTGTACGGCGAATAATCGATTCGGTGTCGCTACCGATATTCAGTTCGGTGTTTAGCCACACCACCACATCTTCAACGAGGTCACCAATCGTGCACAGCACGGGCGATGCAGTTCTTGCTTAAACCGAAAGCAGGTCGCGTGCGCCGGTGTCACTTGATGGGTGACGCAACTTGCTCATAGCACGCGCTTCAATTTGACGAATGCGCTCGCGAGTGAGGTTGAATGCTTCGCCAACTTCTTCAAGTGTGCGTGGCTCACCGCGGTCGAGACCGAAACGAAGCGCAAGAATTTCGCGTTCACGCTGATCGAGTGGAGCAAGCAGTCGCGAAATTTCTTCTGGCAACAATGCGGTTGCAGCAACTTCGAACGGCGACTCTGCTGCGCGGTCTTCAACAACGTCACCAAGTTCGGCGTCGCCGTCTTCGCGCAAAGGTTCGGACAACGACAGTGGCTCTGCAGCAAAGCGCAATGCCTCGGTCACTTTGTCTTCTGGCATTTCAACTTCAGCAGACAATTCAGCAAGTGTTGCTGGACGACCAAACTTCAGTTCGAGGCGTGAGCGTGCCTTTTGCAAACGGGCGAGTGTGTCGCCAGCGTGGACCGGAAGGCGAATGGTGCGACCAGTGTTTGCGATGCCGCGCGTAATTGCCTGACGGATCCACCATGTTGCGTAGGTAGAGAATTTGAAACCCTTACGCCAGTCAAACTTTTCAACGGCGTGCATCAGGCCAAGGTTGCCTTCTTGAATGAGGTCGAGCAGGTCAAGACCCTTGCCTTGGTAACGCTTGGCAAGGTTGACGACCACGAGGCGCAAGTTGCTTTGTACTAACTGGCGCTCTGCTTTTGTTCCATCGCGCTGCTCTTTACGAAGTTCGCGGCGGCGGTTTGGAGTAATGGTCTTGTCGTTGGCTTCGAGCTCGGCTGTTGCTTGCTTGCCGGTTTCAATTGCCTTCGCCAAACGAACTTCGTCGTCCTTTGTGAGGAGGGCGTACTGGCCGATGTCGGTGAGATAGAGACGGACTAGGTCTTCTTCGTCACGATCAATACGGTCTTTTGCCACAGTGACTCCTTATAGGCGGGAACGGGGTAACGATACCGACAGGGTCAAGCACCGACACCACGAAACCTCAAAAAACACGGGAGTTTTTATGGGGCACCTGACGGACATTTTTCACAGGGGTGCCCTAATATTTGCTCATGGCAAACCCTCTGTTAAATGACAAAGCATTCTCTAAAGCAGTAGAACGAACCCCAGATCAAGCGGGTTGGGCAGCTCCACAGGGTGGCTCGGCAGCGCAAACCCCAACGACGTGGAACGCCCCAATTTCGGACGGCCCCGTTTCACCATGGCGCTCAGCCAACCCAATGACCGCCAATGGCGCAATGAGCGCGACCCTATTTCTCATGGTTCTACTCATTGCCGCAGCAACCTTTGGCTGGAGCTCAGTAAACACCATTGGCGTAGGCGAAGCAGTTTCTTTCCCTAGTTGGGCAATGATCGCCTTCATCGTTGGCTTCGTCAGTGTGTTGGTAGCAACATTTAAACCAACCACCGCCCGCTTTCTTGCACCGGTGTACGCGCTTGCTCAGGGTGCAGTAGTCGGCGCCATTTCAAAGGTGTTCAACATTCAATACCCAGGCATTGTGTTGCAGGCAGTTGGTGCAACGATCGGCGTATTCGTCGTGATGCTTACGCTGTATCGCACTGGCGTGTTGCGGGTGACCGACAAGTTCCGTCGCATTGTGATTGGCGCAACCCTTGGACTTGCCGCGTTTTACCTGTTCTCGTTTATCGCTGGTTTCTTTGGCGCAAACTTGATTCCAAGTGGATCAAGCACCATGAGCATTGGATTCAGCGTGTTGGTTGCTGGTCTTGCTGCCATGAACTTGGCTCTTGACTTCGACTTCATTGATAAGGCCGAGGCCGCAGGCGCACCGAAACACATGGAGTGGTTCGCAGCGCTTGGAATCATGGTCACACTCGTGTGGCTATACCTCGAAATTTTGCGCTTGCTCGCAAAAATGCGCGACCGCTAAGCGTGACGTGCAGTTGGGTTGGCACTGAGCACATCTTCGCTCAGTGCTGAACCCGAAATTTCATCAGTGAAATAGGTGCCGGACTCCAGGCGCTCAAGGGCAACTTCAACATCGTTCAAGTTGGCTTCGATGGCGTCGAGGTCTAGTGCATCACTCATGTGCACCAGCATATGCGATGAGGCTAAATCCACCGCTAGGGTCTTGCCCTATGTCGAACTTCCCACCACTTGATGGATCAGCACCGAAGAAGCAAAAATTTGACTCAGCGCCAGAGATGGGCATTGACCCGTCGAAGCGTTACACGGCCACCATGGAAACCAGCATGGGCACATTGGTTATTGCGCTCGACCCAATTGCTGCACCAATCACCGTAAACAACTTCGTGTTCTTGGCTGCACAGCATTATTACGACGGCATTATTTTCCACCGCATCATTAACGGATTCGTGTGCCAAGGTGGCGACCCAGACGGCAATGGCCGCGGTGGTCCTGGTTACCGATTCGTTGATGAGTTGCCAAAGCCTGGCAAGTATCAAATTGGTTCACTTGCAATGGCGAATGCCGGACCAAACACCAACGGTTCACAATTCTTCATCATCAGCGGACCAAGTGGTGTACAACTGCCGCCAGCATATTCGTTGTTTGGTCAGGTCGTGAAGGGCCTCGACATTGTTGAAATGATGCAGAACGTGCCAACGGGTCCTGGCGATCGTCCAAAGGATGACGTAGTCATTCGTTCGGTCACCATTACCGTCGCTGACTAGTTCTTCATGGCCAAGCGATTCGACAGTCTGTCGATCGCTGATGCACGACGCATTGCTCTAGCTGCGCAGGGCTTCGATACTGCGCGTCCAAAAACGAAGGCAACACAACGAAATGTTGATGCGCTCATTTCTCGACTTGGTGTCATTCAAGTTGATTCGGTGAATGTGTTGGTGCGCAGCCAAGAACTGCCGCTGTTTGCACGACTCGGTAACCACGATCGCAATGCAATTCCCAAAGCAACTGAGCAACAAAAACTGTTTGAGTATTGGGGACACGAGGCGGCGCACCTGCCAGTTGATTTGCATCCGTTGTTTCGCTGGAAGATGGATGCTGCGAGAACGGGCAGAGTTACACACTGGGGTCTCACCAGTTTCTATGAAGAGAACAAAGCTTTTGTAAAGCGAACGTTGAAACATGTTGAGAAGAATGGCCCAACGACTTCGCGCGAACTCAGTACTCGCACAGAAAAGAAAGGTACGTGGTGGGATTGGGACGAAGCCAAAGTTGCGCTTGAGTATTTGTTCTTGACGGGTGAATTGATGTCGCGCGGACGTGGCTCTGACTTCGCGCGTATTTATGACACACCCGAGCGCGTGTTGCCACAGCGGATTATTAATGCGCCCACACCTAGCGAGCACGATGCTCGCAAACAGCTGCTGGTGCGTTCGGCAATTGCGCAAGGCGTAGCAACTGTAAGTGACTTGGCTGACTATTACCGACAGAAACTGGCAACGGTGAAACCGTTGATTGCTGAATTAGTGGAAGAGGGCGAGTTGCGTGAAGTTGCGGTTGATGGTTGGACCGAGAAAGCATTTGTGCACCGAAATGTGAAGATGCCCAAACAACTACACGCAACTGCTTTGCTGTCGCCGTTTGATTCACTCGTGTGGTGTCGACCACGCAACGAACGGCTCTTTGATTTTCATTACCGCATCGAAATTTACACGCCAAAAGAAAAACGAAAGTTTGGCTACTACGTGCTGCCGTTCATGATGGATGGCCAAATGGTGGGCCGGGTTGACTTGAAGGCCGACCGCGTCAACTCGAAACTGATGGCACACAGTGTGCACACTGAAAAAGGCGTAAAACGCTCAGCAATTAACGAAGCGCTGAATGCCGAACTTGTTGCAATGGCAAACTGGCTCGGACTTGAACAAGTGCAAATAAGTCGTGGGTAGCCTGTAGCGCGTGAAACCAATCATCGCTATTGCCGGTCGTGTTGGCCCTGCCAGCCGAGTGTCGCGCAGTGCCGTTCATTTCGCAGGAGACGTTTATACGAATGCCATTCTGCGCGCGGGTGGTGAACCGGCTGTTGTTGTGCCGCAAGAGTTGACCGATGAGGACGCCGATGAATTGATGTCGCGATTTGACGGTCTTGTACTTATGGGCGGCGGCGACGTCGACCCGAAGTTATATGGCCAAGAACCAAGTGTGTACGTCTACGGCATTTTGACCGAACAAGACATCTTTGAATCCACCATGGTGAAGGCCGCTATTCGCATGGGCAAACCCGTGCTGGCAATTTGCCGTGGGTTACAGATCACCAATGTTGCGCTAGGTGGAACTTTGGTGCAGGAAATTGCAACATTGCCAAATGCCGATTCGCAGGTGTTGCATAAACCCGACAACTTTCCTGAAGGCGCACCATTTGCTGTGCACCAAGTGCGAATCGCTGAAGACAGCAGGTTGGCAAAAGCGCTCGGTGCCACATCGCTGCGTGGCGCATCGTTTCATCACCAAATTGTCGACAAGGTTGCGCCAGGTTGTATTGCTGTTGCGTGGGCTGAAGATGGCCTTCTTGAAGGAATTGAACACACCGACCATTGGTTGGTTGGAGTGCAGTGGCACCCAGAAGACACTGCGCAGACAGATTCAGTTCAACAGAACCTGTACAACGAGTTTGTTGCTCAGGCTAAATCTGTTGCGTCGCTGCGCTGATACGGCGACGTTGGCGCGGTAACCCAGCGAAGGCCACGGGTGAACAATCCGCCAAGTGGACGTAAGGCGAAACGTTCGCTCACTGGCAAATACGGAATGCGCAACAAATCTCGCGACCAAACTGGCAGCGTCGCAACCGTTGCGGCAACGAGTGAGTAGTACACAGCACGTGCGGGGTACGGAAGCGGCGGGTTGAACATGAGGTACTTAATGGCATCGCGACTTTCAGCGGTGCTCTGCAGTTCGTTCTTGAACGACTTCATTTGATCTCGA
>JAPOKO010000023.1 GCA_029977615.1 bacterium | reverse complement strand
CAAACTCGGCATTGGGAATTATGAAGACCGTGTACGAGGGCTTCTTCGAAAAGAAGCAAAATGGTGAAATCGTTCCTTACCTTGCAGAAGCTGTGTCACCAAGTGCAGACTTCAAAACTTGGACGATCAAGTTGCGTCCAGGAATTAAGTTCCACGATGGCACCGACCTTAATGCCGCTGCTGCAGTAGCCAACGTTCAAGCATCAGCTGGTGCTTACTACTTGGGACTCGTCACAACCGGAAAAGGCAACCCAACACACACTCTCGGATCTGGCGTTCCATTCTCCGCAAACTTCAAGTCTGCTTCAGCAATTGACGCATTGACCTTCAAGATTGATTTGTGGAACGGACAAGTTGACTGGCCAGCAACGATGTACGCATCGGGTCGCAACTTCGTGCGTGCACTTTCCGACCTTGCTAATGCAACACAATGTGCAACAAAGGGTGTTGGAACTGGACCATTCAAGTTCAGCTCAGTAAGTCCAACCGAAACCAAAGTGGTGAAGAACACCTCTTACTGGCGTAAGGACAGCGCTGGCGAGCAGTTGCCATACTTGAACTCGATTACGTTCAAGTACGTCAACCAAGCAACACAGCGCGTGAACGGCTTGAAGTCGGGAACTCTCGATGCAGCACAATTCACCTCTGCAGGCGAAATCAAGCAAATTCTTAACGTAAAAGAAAATAAGGACTTGCAGCTCATCGAAAGTCGCTACGACTACTACGCAATGTCAATGTTCAACCATGCAATTGAGCCATTCAACAAACTCAATGCACGTTTGGCTGTTGCATATGCTTACGACGTTGCTGCCTACTACAAAGCACGTAACTGCTTTAAGGGCAAGTGCTTAGGCGAAATCCCAACCTCGGTAGTTGGCAAGACGAACATCGGTTACAACAAGGCTGGATTCATTACCTTCAACCTTGCAAAGGCCAAGGAGTATGTAGCCAAGTACAAGGCAGAGACCGGAAAAGATCTCACCTTCACTTTGCCAGCAGACCCAAGCTCTGAGTCACAAGCAGGTGCGAAGACATTTGCTCAACTGATGAAGAAGGCTGGAATCACTGTCAACATTTCGACAGAAGACACAGCAACCATCACAGCAAATGCCTTCCCATCACCATCATCTGGCAAGACAAACCCTTACCAGATCTACCCAACCACCTTGTTCGAATGAACCGGAACTGAGTTCACGCTTCCATTCGTGCAGTCAAACGCATTTAACGCTCCTGGCAACCTTTTCGTTGCTGGTCTTTCAAGCAAGAGTGCGGCACTTGGTGGATTGTTCAGGAACTTCGGTGCTTTGATCAACCCAGCTCGACTCAATGACCCAACACTTGACGCACTGGTGTGGAAGGCACAGTTTGACACCACGTCAACCCGTACCGCCAACGTGAAGGCTGTAACGAAGTACTTGCAAGAAAATGCAACCGTGCTTCCTGCACCAACACTTGGATACTCAACTGGTTTGAGCAAGAAGCTCAAGGGTTGGGACAAGTTCACCCTCGCTTCAGGTGGAGCAGGTGTTCCTATGACAAATGCTGGTATCAACTGGATAGGCGTATACCTAGAAAAGTAGATAGTCAGTAAGTCAAAAAATTAAGAAACCGGGGGTTGGCAAATGCCAACACCCGGTTTTTTTTATTCAAATCCCAATTATGTATTTTGCAACTCGGAGATTAGTATTTTGCCATTGGGAAAAATTTGTGGTGGATTAACAATGTGCTGAAGCGCATTATTCCACTACTGCTCGTTATTTTCGGCTCAACGTTAATTCTTTCGCTGCTGTTGCAACTTCTTCCAGTTGGCTTGAAAGATTTGTACATCGCTCCTGGCGACGAAGCAAGCGTTAAAGAACAGCTCAAGTCACTTGGTCTTGATGGAAATGCCTTCACGTTCTACTTCCACTGGCTTAATGATTTCATCCGCGGCAACTTCGGATACATCATTTTCCCTGGCGGTGGCCGAGAACCGGTTTCAAACAGACTCGCAACGGCACTTCCTATTTCCATACGGCTCGTTATATATGTGCAGATCGTTTCCCTGCTGGTGTCCGTACCTCTTGGTATTTACACCGCATATCGTGCAGGTCGTCGCTCCGACCGAGTGATCAGCTACAGCTTGTTTGCTGCGGCATCGGTACCTAACTTCGTGTTTGGTTTATTGCTGGCCATTTTCATCGGTGTGAAACTCGGTTGGCTACCACCACTTGGCTATGTTGACCCATCCGAGAATTTTGTAGAACACATCAAGACCATGATTCTTCCGGTGTTGTCTCTTTCAATTCCGACCATTGCAACCTACTCTCGCCTACTTCGCAGCGACGTAATCGCCACGCTTCGCGAGGACTACGTGACCATGGCTGCATCCAAAGGGTTGAGCAACCGTCGCATTTTGTTTACTCACGTGCTTCGTCCAAGTTCCACCACGTTGTTCACCAGCGCGGCCTTAAACATGGGAGCTCTCATCGGTGGCACTTTGGTAATTGAACAAATCTTTTCAATTCCTGGCCTTGGCTCCGAAATTGGCATCGCAATCTTCTCTCGACAATTCTTCGCCCTACAGTCCTATGTTGCGATCATCGCAGTTGGATACGTGCTTTTCAATGGAATCATTTATGTTCTTCTTGGCTTTGTAGATCCACGCACCAGGGAGCGTCGCAATGCGTAAGTTGTGGTCAACGTTCAATCTGCCAACCAAAATTAGCGTCGCATGGGTGTCGATCGTGATGTTTTTTGTCGTGACCGGAAGTTTCCTACCACTACCCAATCCAACCGAATTTGACCCAGACGCATCCGGCGTTGGTTTGTTTAGTTCTGGGCATCTTTTAGGTACAGACATCAATGGCTACGACCTACTGTCAAATGTGGTCAACGGAGCGCGCATTTCTATTTTGATCGCTTTGATTTCCGTGGGCGTTGGCGGGCTTATCGGTTCTGCAATCGGTATTGCCTCGGCCTATGTTCGAGGAAAATTAGATATTGCCGTCAACTTGTTATTCAACATCTTGCTGTCAATACCAAACCTCGTTCTTGGTCTTGCACTCGTGGCAATTCTTGCAACCAGTGCCGACCCAGCAATTCCAATTGACCCCAATCGCCGCGTCTTCATCATCATCTTTTCGCTTACGGTGATCATCATTCCAATTCTTGGACGTATCGCACGTGGCGCAACCTTGTCATGGGTGAATCGCGAGTTCATCGTTGCTGCCAGGTCAATGGGCATGAATGATCGTCACATCATTTTTAAGCACATCGTGCCAAACGTGTTGCCTGCAATTTACGCAGTGATCTTCTTGGCCATCGGCGTGGTCATCGTGGCAGAAGGCGCACTGTCGTTACTGGGTGTCGGAATCATTGATGGAGTGAGTTGGGGCGCCATGATCGGACGAGTTGCTGGCGACTTCACTTACGCACCTCAGTCGATGTACGTGCCGGTTGTTGTGCTTGCACTCACCGTTATTGCTTTCAATCAAGTTGGTGACCACCTTCGTTCCCAACTCGATTCCCGTGAGGGCAAGATATGAGTTCAATTCTCAAACTCGAGAACCTTAAGGTTCGTTTTTCTACACACCGTGGTCAGCTTGAGGCCGTGCGCGGTGTAGACCTCGACATTCAAGCCGGAACCAGTATCGGCATTGTGGGTGAGTCGGGTTCTGGAAAAACAGTCATGTCGCGTGCAGCCATGGGTCTGCTCACCGGAAGCAACGTAACCCGTGAAGGTCGAATCACCTTTGACGGCAAAGTGCTCTCAGACATGTCTCGCGAAGATGTGCGCAATGAGTTTGGAACGGGCATGGCCATGATTTTCCAAGACCCAATGACTGCTCTCAACCCTGTACGAAGAATTGGGTCACAACTTCAAGAGAGCCTCCGCATTCGCCTTGGAATGAGCCGCAAAGAGGCTCGCGCACGCAGTATTGAGTTGCTCACACTCGTACGCATTCCAGAGCCAAAGCAAATGCTGCGCAAGTTCCCTAGCCAACTTTCGGGTGGCATGCGTCAACGCATCATGATTGCAATTGCTATCTCGTGCAACCCAAAGCTGCTATTCGCAGACGAACCAACAACCGCTCTAGACGTAACAGTACAAGCACAAATTCTTGAGTTGCTGACAGACCTGCGCCAGCGACTCAACATGACCATGGTGCTCGTTACCCACGACCTTGGCGTAGTGGCTGGTAACACCGACTATGTAGCGGTGATGTACGCAGGTGAAATTGTTGAACAGGCGCCAACTACCGAGTTGTTCGCAAACATGAAAATGCCGTACACCGAAGCGTTGTTTAAGTCGATCCCAAACATTCAGATGAAGGCCGGCTCGCGACTTCCCGTAATTGAAGGTCGTCTCCCCGACCCAACCGACAGACCACCTGGATGCGGATTTGCAGCGCGTTGCAGTTACGCGCAAGACAAGTGTTTCACTGACCACCCAGAACTTGAAGTGGCTAAAGACGGCCATCTCTACCGTTGTTGGTTCCCGCTTGGCGACTCAATTCAGAGGAAAGTGAGCTGACCATGACCAATCATGCACACCTGCGCAAAGACTCAGATGTTCTACTTCGGGTTGAAGATCTTGTTGTTGAATTCAAGGTGCCAGGCAACAAAGTAGTGAATGCGGTATCCAGTGTTAGTTTCGATGTCAAAGAAGGCGAAACATTGGCAGTGGTCGGCGAATCGGGCTGCGGAAAGACAACGCTTGGTAAGGCACTTCTTCAAATCCAGAAACCAAAATCTGGAACCGTTCGCTTTGAAGGGAATGAATTAACTTCCCTTTCAAAGAGCGATTTGCGGTCTGCTCGAACATCGATCCAAATGATCTTCCAAGATCCAATTTCATCGCTCGACCCGCGAATGACCGTTCGTCAAATTGTTGAAGAACCTCTCTGGATTTGGTCAAAGGGCGACGAGAACGAGCGGGTTGAAAAAGTAAAGTCACTTCTCAATAACGTTGGGCTAGATCCAGAGTTGGTGCTTGACCGCAAGTCATATGAATTTTCTGGTGGACAATGTCAGCGCATCAGCATTGCGCGCAGTTTGGCACTTGAACCAAAGATGCTCATTTGCGACGAGCCGGTAAGTGCTCTCGACGTCAGTATCCAAGCGCAAATTTTGAATCTCTTGAATGACATGAAAGACCGTTACGGTCTTACGCTGATCTTCATTAGTCACGACCTCTCCGTAGTGAAAGCAATCAGCACGCGAATCATGGTGATGTACCTAGGCAAGGTATGTGAAATTGGCACCACTGAATCCATTTATTCAAAGCCAGCGCACCACTACACCGCAGCGCTCATATCGTCGGTTCCTGTTCCTGACCCAACTCACAAGTCAGAACGAACTCCAATCACTGGCGAGCCACCATCGCCAGTCGACCCACCATCGGGTTGCCGCTTCCGCACACGATGCCCTGCCGCAACAGAGTTGTGCGCAACTGAAGAGCCAATGCTTCGCGAGGTATCAGACGGTCAGTTTGTTGCCTGCCATTACCCACGCGCCTAACCGCAGAATCCTGCTGCACCCCTTCAGTACCATCGCCTGATGGACTTCATTCTCCCTCTCATCGTTGGCCTTGCCATTGGCGCAGGCGTGCTCTTTCTCGCTACCCGTCGAACCACTGCACCAGCACCACCTTCGTTCGAGCCTGCACCACAGGTGGACATCGCTGGCCAGGTGAACCACGTAGTGCAATCTGCACTTTCCGATGCGCTTGCCGCCCTTACCGAACAGTCACGACGCGACCGCGAAGAGTCCATCAAACTTGCAGCCGACCGTGTTGCGGAGGCTTCAGGTGAACGGTTCGGCAAGAGCGCTCAGCAAATTGATACTTCCCTGCGCAGCGTGCAGGAAGACATCGGTCGCCGCATTGCCGAAATGGACTCCGAAATTGCCACGCTGCGCGAACAGAATGCCAAGAAGTTTGGCAACGTAGAAGAAGCCGTTGCCGCTCTCGCAAAAACTGCTGGAGACTTGAACAGTGTGCTTTCAAGTTCCCAAGCTCGCGGCCAATGGGGCGAACGAATGGCAGAAGACATGTTGCGTGCTGCAGGATTTATTGAAGGCATCAACTACGAAAAGCAAGACACCATTACCGGCGGCGGTCGCCCCGACTACACGTTCCTCATGCCACCTAATCGCGTTCTGTACATGGATGTGAAGTTCCCACTCGACTCATACGCAAAGTACGTAGGTGCATCCGACCCAAGTTCTCGCGAACAATTGAAGCGCGAGTTCATTACGGCAGTTCGAGCTCGCGTGACCGAGCTACAAAAACGTGACTACGTGGTATCCACCACGCAACACTCGCTCGACTACGTATTGCTGTTTGTACCAAACGAGAGCATCACCGGCTTCGTGCATGAAGCCGACCCAGAACTCATTGACTGGGCACTTGAACGCAAAGTGGTGCTGTGTTCACCTCTCACTCTTTATGCTTTCTTAGTTGTTGTTCGTCAAGCTACTGAAAGTTTCCACACAGAAGAAACTGCTGCTCAAATCATGCAGATGATGGGCAAATTCAAAAAGCAGTGGGAGGCCTACACCAAGTCGCTCGACAAGGTGAAGAAGAACTTCGACAACCTGCAAGAAGAGCTAGACGACCTCACGGTTGGCAAACGCTTCAAAGGTCTTGGCCGCGAAATCAAAAAAATTGACGAACTTCGCCAGCGCCAGAACATCGCCGAACTGCCGGCAGAAGACGATGCCATAGTCGACGTTGAAGATTACGAATAATTGCTAGAAGTGCAGCACTGAGGCAACTGAATAGTCGCCGAGTTTTTCTCGCCCGCCCAGAGCATCGAGTTCAATAAGAAACACGAGCCCAGCAACCTTCGCCCCAAGGCCTTCAACCAAACGAATCGTTGCCGAAGCGGTTCCACCTGTTGCAAGCACATCATCCACAATGAGCACCGTGTCGCCGTGACCCACAGCATCTTCATGAATTTCTAAGCGATCGGTGCCGTACTCCAATTCGTAATCCTGGCTCACTACATTCCACGGCAGTTTCCCCGGCTTGCGCACAGGAACAAAACCAGCGCCGAGTTCTTCGGCAACTGGAGCTGCCAAAATGAATCCTCGAGCCTCCACCCCAACCACTTTGGTAGCTGTGCGGCTAGGAGAAGCATCAATCAATGCGGCAATCGTCTGGCGAAAACCCTCTGCATTACCAAGTAACGGCGTGATGTCGCGAAACATGATCCCTGGCGTCGGAACGTCGGGAATAGTGCGAATCAGTTTGATCAGATTGTCGTTAGACACGTGCGGATTGCTTTGAAAACTGCATGACACCGTCGTCAATCGGTGAATGCTTGAACATCTTTTTGTCGCGGCGATAGTTTTGCGGATTAATCCACGGCTCATGATCTCCCTGACGTGGCATGCGATGCATCATGCGCTGCATGTAGCCAGACGAGAAACCGTCGATCCACGGACGCTCTTTCATATTGCGGTCTTGCTCGCGCAATCGAGGTGTGCACTGCACAACGCCCTTCTTGCGCATGTGGTTCAACAACCTGCATACGTATTCTGCGGTCAGGTCGGAACGCAGAGTCCATGATGCGTTGATATAACCAAACGTGGAAGCCAAGTTTGGAATGTCTGAATAAGCAAAGCCCTTATACGTCCATGTCTTGGCGAAGTCCACCTGGTTGCCATCAACAAAAAAATCCATTTCACCAAGCGTGACCAGTTCAAGACCTGTTGCTGTAACGATGATGTCGGCGTCTAGGTGCTCACCGGATTTAAGTTGAATTCCCGTTTCAGTAAACGACGCAATGTGATCGGTTACCACTGAAGCTTTGCCCTCGCGCATCGCCTTAAAGAAGTCTCCGTTTGGCACGAGACACAAACGCTGATCCCATGGGTTATACGTTGGGGTGAAGTGCTTATCAATGTCGTAATCGGCACCGAGTTCCATCTTTATTCCGCCAAGCAACAATTGCTTCACCTTGTCGGGATCAGTGCGTGTCTTGTTATACACCAACTGCTGGCGCCACGTATTTTTGAATCGCGTCAGGTTGTAAGCCATCTTTGGTGGCAATACTTTGCGCATGCGGTTTGCCAACACGTCGTGATCTGGGCGCGACACCATGTATGTAGGTGAACGTTGCAACATGGTGACATGCGCTGCCTTATCTGCCATAGACGGAACGATGGTGACCGCAGTTGCCCCAGAACCAATAACTACTACGCGCTTGCCGGCGTATTCAAGATCAGTCGGCCACTCTTGCGGATGCACGATGGTTCCTTTGAACCGTTCGCGACCTGCGAACTCCGGTGTATGGCCCTTTTTGTAGCTGTAATAACCCGAGCACATGAACAAGAACGAGCACGTAAACGTGTTCGTTGTTCCGGATGCCTTATTCGTTGATGTCACCGTCCACTGTGCATCGTCAGTTGACCACTCTGCTTTTGTTACCAACTGCCCATAGCGAATGTGTTTATCAATGCCAAACTGCGAAACCGTTTGCTTCAGGTACTTCAAAATTGATGGACCATCAGCAATTGACTTTGCTTCCGTCCATGGCTTGAAACTGAACCCCAGCGTGTGCATGTCACTATCCGAACGAACACCTGGATACTTAAACAAATCCCACGTGCCGCCAAGGCTTTCGCGACCTTCCAAAATGACATAGCTGCGATCTGGGCACATGGTTTGCAAGTGGTAGCCAGCACCAATTCCGGAAAGCCCCGCACCTACCACCACCACATCGACGTGTTCGGAAGTCATAGGTAAAACCCTAATCCTTTTGGTTATTGTCGTACGAGTGCAAGCAGCCCAACGAAAGTTCCATTACGCCTGGGTCATATTCGTAGTCGCATTCATTACCTTGCTTGGCGCCGCAGGATTTCGCAGTACGCCAGGAATTCTGATTGACCCATTGCATACCGAATTTGGGTGGAGCCGCGCAACCATTGCTACCGCAGTCAGCATCAACGTCATCTTGTTTGGATTCGTTGGGCCATTTGCTGCTGCCTTGCAACTTCGCTACGGCCTCCGTCGCGTAACAATGAGCGCACTTTTGATTATCTCTGTTGGCGCATTGCTCACAACACAGATCACTCAACCATGGCAACTGTATTTACTCTGGGGCGGAGTTGTTGGCATTGGATCGGGTTGTATGGCAACAGTATTTGCATCAACTGTTGCATCGCGCTGGTTCGTCAAGCGCAGAGGTTTAGTAACAGGAGCACTCACTGCCGCATCTGCAAGTGGACAGTTGGTATTTCTCCCACTGTTGACTCGACTTGCCGAACGTTCTGGTTGGCGCTACGTGGGCGTGACGATTGCCTTATGCGCACTTTCGGTTGTTCCAGTGGTGTTTTTCTTCTTGCGGAACTCCCCTGCAGACATGGGAATCACTCCTTATGGCGCACCTGACGATCATGAACCTCCAGTCCCACTACTGAACCCCATCCGTTCTGCGTTCACCGCCTTTCACGACGCACGCAAGGTTGGAGCATTTTGGTTGTTGTGGGGTTCATTCTTTGTCTGCGGCTTTTCTACCAATGGACTTATTCAGACACACTTCATTTCTGCCGCGCACGATCACTTACTCGTCGCTTCTGTTGCCGCTGGTTACCTTGCGCTCATCGGAGGCTTTGACGTGATTGGCACCGTCTTTTCAGGTTGGCTTACCGACCGCAGCGACCCAACGAAGTTGCTCATGATGTACTACTTGTTTCGCGGACTCAGCCTGCTTGTGCTTGACCCGATGCTCAACGCAAAGGGATGGGGACTACTCGGGTTCATGGTGTTCTACGGGTTGGACTGGGTGGCAACAGTTCCGCCAACCGTTGCGTTGTGTACACAAAAATTTGGCAGCCAGCGAGGTCCGCTGGTGTACGGATGGGTGTTCGCAGGGCACCAAACCGGCGCCGCAGTTGCAGCCTTCGGAGCTGGATATCTGCGCGATGTTACGGGCAGTTACAAGTCTTCATTTGTTATCGCAGGTATCGCATGTCTGATTGCCGCATATGGCGTAACGCGAATTGATTCCACACCACGAGCGCAACCAGCTCTGGCGTAATTAGGCGTTGTGCACCCAAATGGTGTCGGCTGCTGAGCGAATGTTTTCGCGCGAAGCACACACCACAACAAGTTCATTCGATTGCACCAGGCCCTCGTCAACCGCTGTATTGAACGCATCGTCAACAGCAACGGCCATGTCAATGTTGCGCTGACAGACGATTGGAGTTACTCCCCAATACAAGCGAAGTCGGCGCGCGACTGCAGAAGATGGTGTTGCAGCAATGATGCGGGCTGCAGGACGGCAGGCTGACAGGATTTCACTCGAATAACCCGAATAGGTCAAAGCAATAATGCTGGCAGCACCAGTTCGTTTTGCAAGCGCAGCTGCTGCAGCGCCTACAGCAGATTCAGTTGGATGCGCATCGGCATACGACTTTGCCCCATCATGAGTTTCATTGGCATCGCAAATTCGAGCCATTGCGGTGACGGCATTGATTGGGTCGTATCCGGTGGCTGTCTCTGCCGACAACATCACTGCGCTAAAACCTTCGCGCACTGCTCCAGCAACGTCGGCAACTTCTGCGCGCGTTGGACGATGGTTCGTGCGCATGGACTCCATCATTTCGGTGGCACAAATAGAAACTTTGCCTTCAATCATCGCCAAGTTGGCAATGCGTTGCTGCATGTTTGGCACTTCTTCAAACGACAACTCGGCACCCAAGTCACCTCGCGCCGCCATCACACCATCGGCTGCCCGCGTAATTGCTTCAAGATTCATAAGCGCCTGGCGTCGTTCGATCTTTGCGATAATTCGTGGTTCTTCTCCAACAATGTTGCGAACCTCTTCAATGATTGCTGAGTCACGCACGAATGAAAGCGCGATCCACTCTGCACCACCCTGCTTTGCGGCTGCAATGTCGCCATAATCCTTTTCGTTCAGCGCCGAAACTTTTACGTCGGTGTCAGGGAAATTAACACCACGATGCGGCGCGCATTCTCCACCCACCAACACGCGTGCGGTTATGTCGCCACCGCGAATCGCCGTGATCCACAACTCAATCTGACCATCAGCTACCAACACACGCTCGCCGGATTGAATGCCAATTTCGTGAAGATCAAAGCCAAACATGTCTGGCGTTAACTCAATCTCGGTGCCCTCAACAAATGTGTAATGCGAGTCTCCCGTGCGCAACTTTGGACCCTGTACGTCGACAAGAATTCCAACATCTGGTGTTGCAGCACGAATGTGTTGAATAAGTTCCAACACCTCATGCGACTCAAGGTACGAACAGTTAATGCGGAATGTGTCGACACCAGCTTCAACGAGGCCTTGCAACATGTGCTCGGCGCGCGATGCCGGACCAACAGTGGCGATAATTTTTGTACTACGCATGCACATCCACCATAGGTGGAGACAGCCAATAAAGGAACCTCAATTCGGTTAGCCAATGGCCAGAAACGGCTGTATCATAAGGTTTCCGCAATTTGCGGGTGTAGCTCAATGGCTAGAGTTCCAGCCTTCCAAGCTGGCTATGCGGGTTCGATTCCCGTCACCCGCTCCATTACGGTTACCTCATGCCACAGGTAACCACGCTCACCACTCCATCAGGAGCCCTACGGGGCAATTTGCGTCCAGACGGCGGAACCGAGTTCCTCGGAATCCGCTTTGCACATGCCGATCGCCTCACGCCTCCGCGCGATATCACTTCGTGGGATGGCGAGTTAGACGCCACAAAATTTGGTCCAATCTGTCCGCAAGTTCCAGGAATGCTGGAATCGATGTTGGGCTTTGATGGTTCCAACATGTCGGAAGACTGTTTGAATCTCAACGTCTTCACGCGCAGTGCACCAGTAGGTTCCAGCACGCTTCCCGTTCTCGTATGGATTCACGGTGGTGCATACACCAACGGTTCCGGTTCTATCCCTTGGTATCACGGAAGCGCGCTTGCATCTCGCGGCGCAGTTGTTGTCTCCATCAATTATCGCCTTGGCGCATTTGGATTCCTCGGTGATGGAAACTACGGAACACTCGACATGATTTCTGCACTTCGATGGGTGAACCGAAATATCGCTGCGTTTGATGGTGACGCAAACAATGTGACGATCTTTGGAGAATCTGCTGGTGGCTCAGCTGTGGTGTCTCTCATGAGCAGCCCCGAGGCCAAGGGCCTGTTCCACAAAGTGTGGGCTATGAGCCCAAGCATCGGACAGCTCAGAACTCTTCCACGCGCACAAGAACTGCAAACTCAATTTCTCGAAATTGCGAATGTTTCGTCTATAGATGAAGTGCGCGCATTATCGCTTGACGACATGTTGGCAGCACAAGCAAAACAAATGGCGACTCCTACGACTAACTTTGACTTCTACACGCCGACAGCTGGTGGGTCAGCACTGCCATTTGACATTTTGAGCGCTGCATCGGAATCCTCATTTCCTCTTGTACTCGGATCTAACCATGATGAAGATCGCCTGTGGTCGGCATTCGACCCAGTGCAAGCCGAATTCGGTCAGGATGATTGGGAGCGCATAAGCGGTGAAGTGTTCGGGGATCGCGCAGCAGATGCTCGTGCGGCGTACGAAAAACTTCGACCAACAGAGTCGCCACGGCAACTCATTTCTTCCGTACATACCGATACGGCATTTCGTCAACGCGCACAACGACTGGCAGAGAATCATGCCAAAGCAGGCAACCCAACATGGATGTATTGGTTCACCTGGGCTACGCCTGCATTTGGCGGTGTGCTTGGTAGTTGTCATGCACTCGATATTCCATTTGCATTCGACAACCTGAGCGCACCGGGAACCGACATGTTGACGGGTGATGGCGCTGAACGCGCAGGAATCGCCAAACGGTTTGCTGACGAGATTGTGCAGTTTGCGAAATCCTCTGCACCGACCTGGCCGGTATTTGACCTTGTCGACCGCAGCACACTGGAGATCAATGCTGAAGTTGCGGTCATAGATGACCCAGAAAAAGAAATTCGAGAACTTTTTTCGTCCCTCTAAATCCCCATAAATATTGAGGGACATTACTATTCCGATGCATATATGCAACAGTTAGAAATGAGATAACGCTCAAGTTATGCGGATTATTGTCCGTGGGCTACCAATCCGTAGAAAATGCGTGACGAATGACATAGACATATAAGTCGTGAATATTTCGCAGAATCTTGGACTGAATATTCGCATTCGTCGCAAAGAATTACGAATCTCACAAGAGGAACTTGCACGCCGCTGCAACATCGATCGCTCGTACATGGGACAGATTGAGCGAGGAACAGCCAACCCCTCACTGGCCGTCATCGACGCCATCGCCAACTCCCTCGTCGTGACGGCCTCCGAACTTCTGCGCGAATATCACTCCATCACCGCCAAACCCCCGCGAAGGAAGCTCAAGTAGCCCCGTAAAAGCCTCGATTCTTGACCTCACTGTCGCTCTAGCCCTTATTTCGCCTACGATTATGAGCCTTGAGCACCAGCGCATCACTCCCCGAACTTGAAGCCATTGTCCGCCAATTTTCCGGCGTAGAAGGTGGCATGTTGCCTGCACTCCACGCAGTGCAACATCACGCCAGATATATCAGCAAAGAACTAATCCCAGTTTTTGCCGACGTATTTAACGTCACGGTTTCAGAAGTTCATGGCGTCATCACCTTTTACAAAGACTTCCGCACCGAAGAACCTGCAGGCCCGATTGTGCAGGTGTGTCGTGCAGAAGCATGTCAATCCCGTGGTGGTCGCGATGTGTGGGACCGTGCGCTACTTGCAGGCGACGGCAAGAAAGTTGTTATTGAAGAGGTGTTTTGTTTGGGACACTGCGCACTCGGACCTTCGGTTTCAGTTGACGGTCGTCTCATTGGTGGCGTAAACGAAACTTCGATTGAAACGATTATTGGCGATGCAATTGCCAAGCGAATTCCCGAACCATCCATTGACACCACAGGCGAAGGCGTGACGGTATATGTGCCACGCGATGCTGCTTCACGCGCAGCCGGTGCCGACGATGTTGCTGCAGCCTTTGCAAAACAAAAAGGTGTCCGTGTTGTGCGGAACGGCTCGTGGGGCATGATGTGGCTAGAACCGATGATCGAAGTTGCAACCAAAGAAGGTCGCATTGCTTACGGACCAGTACTTGTTGATGACGTTGCCAGTTTGTTAAATGCCGATGTTCTGAATGGTGGCGCTCACCCACTTCGACTTGGTCTCACCACCGAGCTTCCGTGGATCAAGCGCCAGCAGCGTGTGACGTACCAGCGTGTAGGTGTTGTCGACCCGCGTTCAGCTCAGGACTACGAAGCAAACGGTGGAGTGAAAGGTTTGAAGCGTGCGCTTGGTATGACACCAAGTGATGTTGTTACCGAAGTTACCGACAGCGGACTTCGCGGTCGAGGTGGTGCGGCATTCCCAACCGGAATCAAATGGCGCACAGTTCTTGAAGCACCTGGCACAACGAAATACATCGTGTGCAATGCAGACGAAGGTGATAGCGGAACGTTTGCCGACCGCATGCTCATGGAAGGCGACCCATTCATGCTGCTGGAAGGCATGACCATTGCTGGCTGGGCTGTTGGTGCAAACACTGGTTACATCTACGTGCGTAGCGAATACCCAGAAGCAATTGAGGCATTGAACAAAGCAGTTGACGCCGCCAAGGAACAAGGGTGGCTTGGCGGCAATGTATTGGGTTCTGGTTTTGCTTTCAATATTCATGTTCGTGTGGGTGCAGGTGCATATATTTGCGGCGAAGAAACCGCATTGCTCGAAAGCCTCGAAGGTAAGCGCGGAGTGGTTCGCGCCAAGCCGCCGTTGCCCGCGCTCGAGGGTTTGTTTGGAAAACCAACTGTGGTGAACAACGTGTTGTCACTGGGAACAATTCCGGCAATTCTTGCCGACGGCGCCGCAGCATATGCAGCACTAGGCGTGGGACGCAGTCGCGGAACGCAAGTGTTTCAACTTGCAGGAAACATCGCCCGAGGCGGAATTATGGAAACCGCTTTCGGCATCACTCTTGGCGAACTGGTAAACGATCTGGGTGGCGCAACTGAAAGCGGTCGCCCAATTCGCGCTGTTCAAGTTGGTGGACCACTTGGCGCGTACCTGCCAACCGACAAGTTCGACTTGCCAATGGACTATGAATCGTTTGCGGCAGCAGAGGCAATGGTTGGCCACGGTGGAATTGTGGTGTTTGACGACACTGTAAACATGGCTGCACAAGCCCGTTTCGCCATGGAGTTCTGTGTTGCCGAAAGCTGCGGAAAGTGCACTCCGTGTCGCATTGGATCCACCCGCGGCGTTGAACTCATTGACAAAATCACTGCAGGCATTAATCGCGATGCCAACATAGAAGTACTCGTCGACCTCTGCGAAGTAATGGCCGACGGTTCTCTGTGTGCAATGGGTGGACTCACACCACTTCCTGTGCGCAGTGCACTCAAGAATTTCACCGAAGACTTTCAGAGTTAACAAGGGAACACAGACATGACGTTGATGGATCACGACCTCGGCACACCTGCACCAAAGCCAACTAGCCGAAATGGAGAGCAAACCACAGTCGAAGTCACAATCGACGGCGTAAAGATTTCCGTTGCCGAAGGAACTTCAGTCATGCGCGCAGCAGCGCTTGCAGGCGTAGACGTTCCAAAATTGTGCGCAACCGATTCACTTGATCCATTCGGTTCATGCCGCTTGTGCTTGGTGGAAATTGACGGACGAAAGGGCACACCTGCTTCGTGCACTACTCCATGTTCACCTGGCATGACCGTGAGCACACAGACCCCAAAGCTTGAGCGCTTGCGCCGCGGAGTAATGGAGCTATACATCAGCGACCACCCATTGGATTGCCTCACATGCGCTGCAAACGGCGACTGCGAATTGCAAGACATGTCGGGCGCAGTTGGCCTTCGCGATGTTCGTTACGGATACGACGGCGATAACCACCTCAGCCTCGGCAAAGACACCTCGAACCCGTACTTCACTTTTGACTCATCAAAGTGCATCGTGTGCAACCGTTGCGTTCGTGCATGTGAAGAAATTCAGGGAACGTTTGCTCTCACCATTGAAGGCCGCGGATTCGGTTCACGCGTAGCCGCCGGTTTCAACGGAAACTTCTTCGACTCACCGTGCGTGTCGTGTGGTGCATGCGTGCAAGCTTGCCCAACTGCAACACTTACAGAGAACACTGTTATTGAACTTGGTCAACCTCGCCGCACCGTGCTCACCACGTGTGCATATTGCGGAGTTGGTTGCTCGTTCAAGGCAGAGATGCAAGGCGAAACCGTTGTGCGTATGACGCCATACAAAAATGGTGGAGCAAACGAAGGCCACTCATGTGTAAAGGGTCGCTTCGCTTGGGGTTACGCAAACCACCAAGATCGTCAGCTTGAGCCAATGATTCGCGAATCCATTACCGACGAATGGAAAAAGGTTTCATTCGAAGAAGCAATCGCATTTGCTGCAGGAAAACTGCAAAGCATTCAGTCGCGCCATGGCAAGTATTCAATTGGCGCAATCACTTCATCGCGTTGCACCAACGAAGAAGTGTTCGTTGTGCAAAAGATGGTTCGTGCAGCATTTGGCAACAACAACGTAGACACCTGCGCACGCGTATGCCACTCACCTACTGGTTTCGGTCTCAGCAATGCATTCGGTACATCGGCCGGAACACAAGACTTCAAGTCGGTGGAATACGCCGACGTCAT
>JAPOKO010000022.1 GCA_029977615.1 bacterium | reverse complement strand
ATTTGTTCATCTCTGAGTCTGAAGGCATCAAGAGAAAAACAAAATTCACAATGGTTCCAACAATTGCAGAAATAAAAAACGCAAATACGAAGACAAGAAGCACTTTAGATCCACCATTTAAGACTTGTTCTGAATCAATTGATGAAAATGAAATACCCAAATTAACCACAGCTAAGACGAAGGAAATCACTGCCCCTAATGCCGATAGAACTGGCCACAAAAGCCATTTAGCTGATTTTCCAATGTCATGAAGTCTGCGAAAATTCAATGACAAATTGGGGATGAAAAAGACCAGGGATGCAATTGATCCGAGTGTGCTCCAAACATTCTGTGCAACAAGTTGCGACATTTGAATGAAAAGCACGAACCACCAGAATTCGCTTCTTGAAGCACGACCCTTAAAGTTTGCGTAATTGCTAAATCCCGACTTAACAGAGGTGGGAAAGTTCATATTTACTTTTCGTCCGCGCCCTTTGGCTCTTTTGGCAATCCGAGTACTCGTTCGCCAACAATGTTTCGCTGAATCTGGCTTGTGCCACCCCAAATGGTTTCGGAGCGTGAGAAAAAGAACGCCGACATCATTGGACTCACAGGGTACCCCTCGCGACGCTTATCGCGTTGTGCACCTGGCCAACCAGAGTCCTTTGGACCATTGTCAATCAGCATGGAATGCGCTCCAAAAATATCAAGTGCAAGTTCCATTGCTTCCTTGTGCATTTCAGTCCAGAACATCTTGTTCGTTGCACCGAGAGCAATGACTCCCATGTCTTTCTTGCCCTCAAGCGTTGCGCCAAGTGAACGAAGTCCGTTGTATCGCAAGATCTGATACTTGGTGTAGTACTTCATCATTCGCTGACGAATGGAGTCTTCGTTGATGGCACCGTTTTCTTTTGCGGCAGTCAACATAATGCGGAACTCTTCTTCGAAGCGGCGATAACCGGTGGTGGCGCTCATACCACGTTCAAACGCGAGCGTGGAGTTTGCAACCTTCCAGCCGTTGTTCACTCCTCCAACAACGTTGTCTTTCGGACAACGAGCGTTCGTGAAGAACACTTCGCAGAACTCTGCAGTTCCGTCTGGCTGAACAATGCCACGCACTTCAACACCAGGCTGACGCATTGGAACGAGCAGGTATGAAATTCCAGCATGCTTCGCAGAAGTCGAATCGGTGCGCGTGAGCAAGAAGCAATAGTCGGCGTGGTGACCTTGTGTGGTCCACACCTTTTGACCATTAATTACCCACTCATCACCATCAAGCACTGCGGTGGTCTTCAAGCTTGCAAGGTCGCTTCCACTGTTTGGTTCGCTAAATCCCTGACACCAACGCATCTTGCCGCTCAAAATCTGTGGCAAGAACTCTTTCTTTTGCTCTTCGGTTCCCCACTGCAACAATGTTGGGCCGACGAGAGTGTCGCCAAAGAAGTCTGCGCGCATTGGAGCCTTCGCGTTTGCGAACTCTTCTGCAAGCACAACACCTTGAAGCGTGCTTAATCCTTTGCCGCCGTATTCAGTTGGCCACGTTGCGCAGATCCAACCACCGGCGAATAACTTGCTTGGCCATTCAAGGTTGAATTTCTTGCGCTCTTCGTTGGTCATTTCAAAACCTTCGTCGAACCAACCCTTCGGCAAGTTCTCTTTGAGCCAGGCTTTTACTTCAACTCGGAATGCTTCTGCTTCAGGGGTGTAAGTCAACATCTCCCTATTCTGCCTGTTTGCCACCTGTTGCGTCCATGTCGAGAAACAACATCGCTGTGCAGAGTTAATCCTGCCGTTACATAGGTCTCATAACCTGATAGCCATGATGGCTATGGTCTCCGCAGCCCTTGAAGGGGTAAACCTTGGCCGCGTGCTTCTTGACCTAACCATCATTTTGTTGGTCGCAAAACTGGCCGCCGAAGCATCGGACCGAATTCGGGTACCAGCAGTCATTGGCGAGATTGCTGCCGGCATCGTGATTGGCCCATCAGTGTTCGGCTTGGTTTCTGGTAGCGACATGCTGTTTGTTCTCGCCGAATTTGGAGTGATTTTCTTGCTCATCCAAGTTGGTCTCGAGACCGATGTTGCTGAACTACGAAGCGTTGGTCGCGCATCAATGCTGGTTGCGCTCATTGGCGTCGCGCTACCGATGGCACTTGGAGTTGGAGTTGGCCTTGCAATTGGTGAGTCAACTAATACATCCCTTTTTGTTGGTGCAGCACTTACCGCTACCAGTATTGGAATTACCGCTCGCGTGTTTGGAGACTTACGCGCATTAGCAACATCTGAAGCACGAACAGTGTTGGGTGCAGCCGTTGTCGATGACGTACTTGGTCTCATCATTCTGACCGTTGTAGTTCGAATTGTCGAACAGGGATCTGTGGGCATTGGCACAATCGCGACCACAATGGGATTGGCCTTTGGCTTCCTGATACTCACCTCAGTAATTGGATTCGCCACGTTTCCAAAAGTATTTGCAGCAATCACAAAATACAGCCGTTCAACTGCCACAGTTTCAGTAACTGCAATTGGTGTAGCGCTTGCATTCTCGGTTCTTGCAGACAAGGCAAACCTTGCGCCAATCATTGGAGCATTTGTTGCTGGGCTGGCGCTTCGTCGAATAAGCGCACACGAACGCGTGGAACGCGACGTTGCCTCACTTGGCAATATTTTTGTGCCTGTTTTCTTCCTATACATCGGTATCACTACCGATCTTTCAGCAATGTTTGATGTGCGAGTAATCTCCATTGCACTTCTGCTCTCTGCAGTAGCCATCATTGGCAAAGTTGCCGCGGCAGTCGGTGCATTTGGCACAAAGAGCGACAAACTTGTAATTGGCTTTGGCATGTTGCCACGCGGCGAAGTGGGACTCATCTTTGCAACCATTGGCCTGAAGGTTGGTGCGTTGAACGAGGAGATGTACGGATCAATCTTGTTTGTGGTTCTGCTTACAACACTGCTTGCTCCACCGCTACTTCGCTGGAGACTCGGCAAGGAGTCGGTAGTTGTTGAAGACGCCGAACATGCGGAGCGTCCTGCAAATGGTTGGGTCGACGTTGAGAACGGAATCATTGAATTGCGTGAGATACCGCCTGTTCGATTACTCGTTGAAATCGGCCTCGATTCAGCACTACTTGCGGCTGAAGCCCGGCCAAGTGCACGACTTTTGGACTGGTTTGCAATGCATCGAAACGCCACGCTCAGTTGGGAAAACGAGTCTGTTGTTCGCTTGCTGAACGTACTGCGCTATGGAAACGCGCGTTCATGGCGACTGCTTGACACCATAGGAATGGTGCAACGCGCACTTCCCGAACTTGCCGAATCCATGTCTGCTCGCGCCAGCGACTCGACCGAACTCGATCCAACGCATGCATTGCATTTCCCAACGGTCGAAGCTGTAGTCGCACATGCTTCAGCCACATCAATTGAGGGCGATGAGTTGATTCTTGCCGCTTTTGCGCACGACATTTCACAGTCAGGCGCAAACGGTCTCGCTGCTATTCGTCGACTTGGCCTCGACCTCACACTGATGTCAAACATTGAACTCATTGTTGAAGGCGCATCGCTACTTCGTTCGGTTGTCAGCACCGAGCCGCTCAATATCAACAGTCGATTACTGAGCCAGATTGCAACGCACTTGAAGACTCCTCGAATAGTTGAACAATGTCGACAACTATGCGTTGCACGAAGCGACTTCAGTGACTCCAAGTACATGGCGCTCATTGAGGTGATTTCTGAGGTTCAAGAGTTCCTCGCACACCCAGATCTTGTTGACTCCGCGAGCAATTCGCTTCTCGAAACACGTGTGAACGCGGCACTTGCGCTTGCCTCAAATTCATCGGTGCGATCACGAATCACCCATGCGCCAGCCTCTTATGCACTTAGCCACTCGCCAGAGCAAATGGTGCAGCATGCAGAACTTGTTGAACCATCGCCACGACCTGGTCAAGCTCGTGTTGCCGTTCATGCAACTGACAAGCCAGATATTTGGTTAATCAATATTGCGTGTCGTGACAGAACAGCACTTTTGGCGCGACTTTCCAGTGCTCTTACTTCACTCAACTTGAATGTGCTTGGTGCGGACATCACTACTTGGGGCGATGGCGCAGTACTCGACATCTTCACTGTTCAGTCAGCGTCTCCCCCAAATCACGCTGAAGTGACAAAGGCGGTGATCGATGCACTTGGAGGTCGTCGTGTGAAGGTGTCTGGGCAGAAACTTTCACTTACGGCAATTGTTGACAACAGTGCTCATCCTTGGCACTCCGTACTCACGGTGACTGGCTTAGACCGACCTGGACTTCTTCGCGATGTCACGGCAACGCTTGCCGACTTGAAAATAGTTATCCACCACGCCCTCATCTGCACCAACAATGCCGTAGTGGAGAACAAGTTTGAAATTTCTGATCGTCATGGTCGCAAACTTGCCAGCAATGAAATTGACAAGATCGCTCGATCATTCACATAGCCCTACCTAGAACCAAGCAGTAAATATGGCGTAGAGTCGTGACGTGACCGTTACTGAAACTGCCCCAATCGGAACCGAGCGCTGGACCAACCAATGGAAAGAGCTCTACGAAGAAGTCATTAATACGGGTCTGTGCACAGGTTGTGCTGGCTGCGTAATTTCATGCCCACACGAGGTAATCGGTTACAAGCACGAAGAAGGCAACTACAAGCCTTTCCATCTTGAAGAAGAACTTGGCATCGACAATTGCACGCACGGCGAAAAAGGTTGCACTAGTTGCACTCGCGCTTGCCCACGCTTCCGATCATGGGAGCCAGAAGCCGACACGCATCTGTTCGGCAAAGTTCGCGAAGAAAACCAGATGTACGGCCAGTACAAGCAGTTGTTGCTGGTTCGAGCAGCCGATGACAAGGTGCACGAGCTAGGTCAAGACGGCGGCTTTGTGAGCGCAATGCTCATTTGGCTCATGAAGAACGACTACATCGATGCGGCGCTCACCAGTTTCTTGGAAGGCGACGGAACCTCGTGGAAAGCGCTTCCAGGAATTGCGCGCAACCCTGAAGATGTTCTGCGTGCAGCGGGAAGCCGTTACACCTACTCAGCCAACACGCTTGCGTTGAAGCAAGCTCAAGAAGAAGGCCTCAGCCGCCTGGCTCTTGTTGGCATGAGCTGCCAGTCATCAGTTCCTCCAATTATGTGGAAACGCAAGATTGGCAAAGTCAGCAAGCCGTTCTTGTTCAACATCGGTTTGTTGTGCTCTAAAACTTTTGACGATGCAATTTTTGAAGAGCTCTTCTTGGCAAAATACGGTCTGAAAAAAGAAGAGATGGTCAAGATGAACATCAAGGGTGCGTTCCAGATTTGGATGAAGGACGGCTCGTTCCACGAAATCGACTTGAAGGAATGCCATCAGTGGACACGTGAGGGTTGCAAAACCTGCCCCGACTTCGCTGCAGAACACGCCGACATTTCAACCGGTGGAATTGGTGAAGACAACGCATGGACATTGTGCGTCGTGCGCACCGAACTTGGCGAGGAAGTAATGAATCGCATGATTGCTGATGGCAGCGTGATCGCGCGCCCAGCAGAAACCGACGCAACCGCAATGAAGTTGTTGAAGTTACTCAGCACCGTAAGCCGCAGGCGCTGGCCAGCAAATGCTCACCCTGCCCCACTCGTTGGTGTTCCGCCACCGAAGAAAAAGGCAGACGGTTCGACACCAGCTGCCCACTAACTATTTCTTTGCGAAGCGCACTGCTTTCGCAAACACATCGTTCAACATTTTCTCGGTGAGTTTTCCCGTGAACGTGTTTTGTTGACTTGGGTGATAGCTACATATCAGCGTGTATTCACCCGCCTCCACCACCACCCCGTGACCAAACTTTGGTCGCGGCTTCACACCTAGCTGATCACACGCTGCCCGAAGGGCAATTGAACCAAGACACACAATCACTTTTGCATTTGTAAGTAGCTGAAGTTCGCGCTGCAAATATGGAGCACATTTCTTCTCCTCTGCGGGAGTCGGCTTGTTCTGTGGCGGTGCACAGCGAACAGCAACTGTCACCCACGCATCAGTCAATTGCAAACCATCGTTCCGTTTTTCAGAGGACTGCTGATTAGCAAGCCCTGCTTTGTGCATTGCGCGGAACAACCATTCGCCACTGCGATCGCCAGTAAATACTCGGCCTGTGCGATTCGCACCGTGTGCTCCAGGTGCAAGGCCAAGCACAACAATTCGTGCAGCTGGGTCACCAAATCCCGAAATTGGCTTACCCCAATAATCTTCGTCTTTATACGCCGCGCGTTTTTCGACTGCCACTTGCCGACACCACTTCACCAACCGTGAGCACTTCTCGCAATCGTGAATTTCCTGTTGCAAAACACGAAGTGCCCGCGCATTGGTGGTCTGAGATGGCTTCGTCACTGCAAGGCACGATAGTTTGGAACACAACCCCATGGCACGCTCAACGAAAAACGCTCCAACTTTGATCTTGATGGTTCGGCATGGGCGCACGCCAACAACGGGCAAAGTACTTCCTGGTAGAGCCGCAGGGTTGCACCTCGCCGATTCGGGCAAGGCCGAAGCTGAGGCAGTTGCCAAGCGCATTGCCGAAATTAAGGGAGTGTCCGCCGTTTACGCATCGCCGCTTGAACGTGCTCGCGAAACCGCAGCGCCAATCGGCAAAATTCTTGGCCAGAAGGTGAACATTCACAAAGGTTTACTTGAGTGCGACTTTGGCGACTGGACTGGTGCGCAACTCACTTCACTCATGAAGAAGCCAGAGTGGACAACCGTGCAAAAAGCACCAAGCACCTTCCGCTTTCCACATGGCGAAAGCTTTACCGAAATGCAACAGCGCATGGTGAGCACTCTCGATGACATTCGCTCAAAACACCCAGGCGGAATTGTTGTATGTGTTTCACATGCCGACCCCATCAAGGCAGCAGTTGCACATGCCATGGGCACGCACATCGACCTTTTCCAACGCATTGTCATCAGCACATGCTCAGTTTCCGCCGTTGCATATTCGCCGAGTGGCCCAGTTGTGCTTACTGTTAACTCAACGGGTGGATCGCTCGCCGATCTTCGCCCTTCGTGAACTGAATTACCTATGAGTGACTTTTACGAATTTGACGAAACCGACGCATTCACCACCGGCGCACTTGGGCAACCAGGTCAACGCACATTCGTCATTCAAGTACGAGCCGACAGCAGTCGCTTCACTATGAAGTGCGAAAAGCAACAAGTTGCTGCGCTGTCGCAATACATTCGCCAGTTGCTCGCCGATGCACCTGAAGTTCGTGAACGTCCCATGGATGAAATGTTGCAGCTATCAAACCCGATGGAAGTGAATTTCACTATTGGCACAGTTGGCATTGCATACGACCCGCGCAACGATCGCATGGTCATTCAGATTGAAGAACTTGTTCCGTTTGACGAAAACGATGAGCCAATTCTGGATGCCGAAGTTACGCGCATTCGCATGAACATCACTCGTGGTCAGGCCATGGCATTTTGCGACCATGCAGATGAAGTTGTTGCAGCTGGTCGTCCACCGTGCATTTTCTGTGGCCGTCCAATGAATATTGATGGGCACATGTGTCCGCGAATGAACTAATTCCCAAGAACGACCTCGTTCAATTGTTGAAGCAGGGCGAGATGGAACTCGTTTCGCGCATGCCCTACAGCAGTAACGCGACCTTTTTGGTGAATATCACTTCTGGTGACACCCAATGCCAGGGAATCTACAAACCACTTAAGGGTGAACGACCACTGTGGGACTTCGAACCTGGTCTACATAAGCGTGAAGTCGCCGCATATGAGTTATCAGAAGCAATGTCGCTCGACATTGTTCCGCCAACCGTGTTGCGCGACGGCCAGTTTGGCGAAGGGTCGGTGCAATTCTTTGTCGATGCCGTACTGGACGAGCACTATTTCAGCATTTACGAAAATCGTCCAGAACTCCACGAACGCTTGCGAGCCATGTGCGCGTTTGACATTGTTGCCAACAACACCGACCGCAAAGGCGGCCACTGCTTGCTCGATACCCAACAACGCATCTGGGCCATCGATCATGGTGTGTGCTTTGCTGCAGATTTCAAACTGCGCACAGTCATTTGGGAATTCGGCGGCGAAGAACTCCCGCAGTACTTGCGTGAAGTGATTGAACCACTTGTTGAATCCGTTCCATTAAATGTCTCCGCCCTACTCAACAGCGACGAAGTGATTGCATTGCAGGAACGCGCCCAATGGATCTGCGAAGGCGGAGCCTTCCCTATTGACAAAACCGGCTCGCGCTACCCGTGGCCACTGGTATGAGCGAATCGCAGTACGACCTCATCAACCGTGCAGACCTCGATGGTCTTGTTCGACTCATTGACGATTACTGCGAGACACGTAGTTGGCACGACCTGCTTGGCTTGCGCGATGCATGCAGAGCAGCAGTTGCCAATGGTCGCCAGGTATGGCCGGCATCGACACTTGCCGAATACCGTCTTGCGTTACTTGCACCTACAGAAATTGCGGTTCAAGTTGTTGGCGAACAAGCTGGCCGATTCACCATGGGTCCATTGACGGAAGTCATTGCACAGAATCACCAATGGTCGGAACTCAGCGAGTTTCTCGACCCTTCACCTACATCTACTTACATTGCTTACGAATGCGCCATCCGCGGTCAAAGAGTAAACAACGAACTCTTCCCCGCACTTGAATCACCATGCACGCTCTTGCCAATTGAAACGAACTACGCCCTCGCGGAATATCACGACAATGAGGCCAAGTTTCCAGCTCCTGCAATTCCAGAAATGGGAAGCGCTATTTCCGTTCCTATATCAACGGCAACAGTTATTCAAGACCCAAATTCATCGACTGCGTTACACCAACTTGCTGATGCATGGACCACGCAGTCCAACGGTGAACTTTATATCTCTTGCGTTGAAGGTTCGGTGCTTGACGCACTAGCCGCACTCAACATTCACGAAGCACGACTGTCACTGTTCACCACAAGCGAAGCGCTCGCTTGGCTTGCGTGGGCAGGTGCAAACGGTGGCGCACACGGACGTCGACGCGGCAACGCGTTGGGCCGCGATGCTGCATGGTGGACCATCACAGCACTCACCGGACAGACATCACACTGGCCACTCAGCAATGATGGTTTTGAAACTGCAGCGAATTCATTGCAATGGTTCTGGTGGGATGCAAACGACCCAACTACGGGTTGGAGCGTACAACTGTGTGTGCATCACGCTGAGCGCAATCGCTCGTGGGCATTGTGCCTGAACGATATTGCTTAACGAGTTAGCCGCGCGACTTGAGAAGCTCGATGAGCTGTGGCAACACCTTGTGAACGTCGCCAACAATGCCAAGGTCTGCAACACCGAAAATTGGTGCTTCCTTGTCCTTGTTAATGGCGATGATGTTCTTTGAGCCCTTCATGCCCACCATGTGCTGCGTTGCGCCCGAAATACCGGCTGCAATGTAAACGGCTGGTTTTACAACCTTGCCCGTTTGACCAACTTGGTAGCTGTAAGGAACCCAACCAGCGTCAACAATTGCGCGAGATGCACCAGGTGCACCCTTCAACAACTTGGCAAGGTCTTCAACGAGTGAATAACTGCCTGCTTCGCCAAGACCACGGCCGCCCGAAACAACGATGTTTGCTTCGTCCAACTTTGGTCCAGTGCTTTCTTCAACATGCACTGCAGTGACGCGCGCTGAACCGGTTGCACCAGTATCTGGCACCGATGCTGTAACAACGTTTGCTGCTGCTCCGTTTGCTGACTCTGCAGCAAAACTCTTCGGACGGAACGACACCAAGTGAGGGCCTTCGCCGGTGAATGCGGTGTTGACGAGTGTGTTGCCACCAAAGATTGGTGTGGTTGCGACAACACCGTCAGATGAATCGGCGATGTCGGTGTTGTTGGTGAGAACCGTGCGGTTCAACTTCACCGACAAACGTGACATTACGTCGCGACCTTCGTAGTTCTGCGGGAACATGATGACCGATGGTGAATCTCCACCGTCAATAACTGCCTTCATTGCTGCAGACACTGCTGGTCCAGGCAACTTGCCAGCGAGATCGCCAGTTGCGTACACCTTGGTTGCGCCATACTCGCCGAGTGCGCCAGCAACTGCTGATGCGTCTCCGCCGATGAATGCTGAAACGTTTGAAGAAAGTGAACGTGCCTTCGTGAGCAGTTCAAGAGTTCCTGTTGTTGGTGCGCCACCTGCAGTTTGCGCGAATACCCAAATGCTGTTGATTGCCATGACGTTCTACCTCAGATCACTTTCAGGTTTTCAAGGAATGAAACAATTTTGTTAAATGCATTGCCGTCGTCTTCAATAACCTCGCCGGCTTGACGTGCTTCTGCTTGTGTTACTGCAACAACTTTTTGCCCTGCACCAGCCCAACCAGTTGGCGTTACGCCAAGGTCTGCTGCAGTGAAGGTGTCGATTGGCTTCGACTTTGCAGCCATGATGCCTTTGAAGCTTGGGTAACGCGGTTCAACAACACCAGCGGTCACGCTGATGACTGCTGGAAGCGGACATTCCACTTCGTCGTATCCCTCTTCGGTCTGACGATCTGCTTTCAAGCTCGAACCATTGATGGTGAGCTTCTTTGCAAATGTCACTGATGGCAATCCAAGAACCTCTGCCATTTGTTCTGGCACAGTTCCGGTGTACCCATCGGATGATTCGGTTGCTGCGATGATCAAGTCAGCACTTCCCATTTTCTGAATTGCTGCAGCCAAAACTTTTGCAGTGGTGAGTGCATCGGAACCTGCAAGTGCTGGATCGCTGATGAGCACTCCTTTTGCTGCGCCCATTGCAAGTGCAGTGCGCATGCCCGACATTTCACCATTTGGTGCCATTGACACGATGTTCACATCTCCACCACCATTTGCGGCTGCGAGTTGCAACGCCATCTCAACGCCATAAGCGTCGGACTCATCGAGGATGAGTTTTCCGTCGCGCTTCAATGCGTTGGTGGAGCCATCAAGGGCTCCAGGGGTGGCTGGATCAGGGATTTGCTTGACGCAGACGACGATGTTCATGCCCTCCATTGTTACCGATGAGTACAGGATTTACCCAACCCTGTGCGGACTGATTTACCGATAAAATTCATTCCCCGTGCGAATTCTCCTTATTGTCAACTCGTTCGCGTCGTCCGTCACACCCCGCAACATCGTGCTCGTCCATGAGCACCTTGCCAAGCACCATGACGTGCAGGTGGTGGAAACGAATGAACGCGGCCACGCCACTCGGTTTGCCCAAGATGCGGCTGCCCGTGGGCTTGACGTCGTGGTTGGTTTTGGCGGCGACGGCACCTTGAACGAAATTGCCACAGGTCTTGCAGGTAGTGACACCGCACTTGCCATGTTGCCTGGCGGTTCGACAAACGTATTCGTTCGCACGCTCGGCATTGCAAACGACCCAATGGTTGCGCTCACTCAGTTGATGGCTGGCATTGATCGCAACGAAATTGAGCGCGTCAGTCTTGGACAAGCAAATGGTCGCTACTTCACCTTCCACGCTGGCATCGGTTACGACGCTGCGGTAGTGGAACAAGTTGAGCGTCGCTCATCGCTGAAGCGTCTCGTTGGTCAACCGTTGTTTGCCTATTCAGCATTGCATTCATGGTTTAGGTCGTATGACCGCAAGTACCCACACTTCACTTTGAACATTGATGGCCGTGCAATTCCAAACGGATTCTTTTCAGTGGTGCTGAACACCAACCCGTACACCTTCGTTGGCAAGCACCCTATTCACTTGTCTTCAGCTGCGTCATTGGAAAAAAAGTTGGTTGTAGTCACCTTCCGCAAAATGACCACGCCACTTATTTTGAAGACGCTGTACTCCGCATTGCGTCGTGGCGGACTTGAAACCTCTTCAGGCATCGACATTGCAACCGATGTTGAGCACGTGAAGATTGAATTCCCTGCGCCATTTCCATATCAATTGGATGGCGACTACCTAGGCGACACTACAACGATTGACATCAAGCACTGCCCTGAAGCACTTCGCCTAGTGCGACCAACAATCGATTTCTAAACGTTATTTGGCGTTAGCAATAACGTGGAGTGCAACATCGGGCACGTTGGTGCAGATGCCGTCAATTCCCCACGACACCAACTCGGCCATCCGCACTGGGTCATCACATGTCCAGGTGTTTACCGCAACTCCATTTCGATGCATCGCATCCACAACTGCACGCGACAGCGTTTTCACGTACGGGTGATAGGCCTGATGACCTGAGTTCAACAAATCCTTAGCCAACGCATCTGCGTCTTCATCAGCAACCGCCATGTCCAACCATGCAGTTGGCAACTCGGGCCACAAACGATGCACGGCATCAACCGTCTCACGCCTAAACGATGAAATCAGCCACTGATCTGGTGCGCCGCGCGTGCGCAGATAGTCAACAACGAGTGTTGCCAATTTGTCTTCTGGATCAAAGTCTGGTTCGGACGGATCATTTTTGATTTCAATATTCACCCACATACCCGCACATGCATCAAGACCATCAGCGAGAGTTGGTATGTGATCTGGAATGTCAGCAAGGTTCAGCGTTGCTAAGACTTTTCCATCTTTTAGTGTCGGGTTGTGATGCACAATCATTTCGCCCGATGCGCACAACCGAACATCGAGTTCGACGGCATCGCTATTTAATTCGCGAGCACGCGTAAATGCCACTGTTGTGTTTTCGCGTTCAGCCGCAGAAGCACCACGATGGGCCAAAACCTGCACGCGCATTGGAGCGCTGTTGCGATTATGTGGCACCCAACGAGCAATGGTCACAGGCGAAGGGTACAGCCAAAATTGTCACAATAAAAAAATAAAAATATTTTCTTGTTCCACTTGAAAGTGCCCCGCTCGGTGTCTATCGTGACAACGTCCTACTGGCTCTAGAAGAACTTCAAAGGTGACTACCGTGTCAATTCTCGCAACAAGCCTTGCCCTCGGATCCGCAGATTACTCGTGGCGCAAAGAAGCACTGTGCAAAGACACCGACCCAGAATTGTTCTTTCCCGTAGGAAGCACCGGACAAGCTCTCCAGCAAATTACTGCAGCAAAGTCAGTGTGTGGAGAATGCACCGTGAAAACCGAGTGCCTTGAATTCGCAATCGAAACCAACCAGGACTGTGGCATCTGGGGTGGAACCTCTGAAGAAGAGCGTCGCGACATTCGTCGCAAAATGGCTGCAGCACGTCGCGCAGCACGCGCAACTGCATAACTAGTTCGTAATCGGAACCCGCAAGTCGACCACGGTCCCTTGACCGTCTGTCATTCCCGCAATACCTGTTGCATCGCCATCACTCTTTGATCCTGCGCGCATAGCAATAGTTCCGGCGAGTTCTGTGGTCACCAGTGTTCGCACGATGGAAAGCCCAAGACCTGTTGCGCTAGAGAAGTCGAAGTTCGGATTCAGACCAATGCCATTGTTCAACACGCGTACATACAGCGCGTCGTCATCGTGACTCAGCGTGACAACCACAGATCCACCTGCACTTCCTTCTGGGAATCCGTGATCGACCGCGTTTTGTAGCAGTTCAAGAATCACCACTGAAAGCGGTGTTGCAACAGTTGCTGGCATACGACCGCCGTCACCCTTCACTGCAAATTGCACAGGTCGATCTGCCGACTGCAAACCTTCCTCAACAAGACGCAGCAGCGGTCGAACGATTTCGATGAATGCAATGTCTTCCCCGGGTTCACGCGACAGCGTTTCGTGAACCAGCGCAATAGTGCGAATGCGGCGGACCGATTCGGCTACAGCTTCTTTTGCTTCTGCAGATTCCAGTCGCCGCGCTTGCAAGCGAAGCAACGACGAAATGGTCTGCAGGTTGTTCTTCACGCGGTGGTGAATTTCGCGAATGGTTGCATCCTTCGTAAGGAGCAAACGATCTCGGCGACGAAGCTCTGAAACGTCACGCAGAAGCAACACTCCACCAATGACATCTACGGCATCTCCACGCTCTACAAGCAACGGAATGCTTCGCGTTAACAAAGTGACTTCAGCAGTCTGTTCAATTTCCTCAATCACAGGTTCTTTGCGCTCGTACGCATTTCGTGCAGCACTTTCAGCAACTCCTAATTCGGCAAGCGTTTGACCAATTGCATTAGTGCTGACACCAACTCTGTGCAACGCCGACACGGCGTTTGGTGATGCGTATCGAACGCGAGTCTGTGCATCAAGAACAATTGCACCGTCTCCTACCCGCGGAGCAACGCTTGCATCAGCGACACGCCCTTCAAATGGAAACAAACCTTGTGAAACCATTTCGGCAAGCTTTCCGAAAATTTCTGCATAGGTAGATTCAAGTTGACCCGCGCGACGTGCATTGTCCGTTACCCATTCACGCGACAAAACAGCAATAGTTTTCCCGTCGTAGCGCACCGGAATCGTAAGCATGTTTGCTGGACCACCAATTGCTTGCACGAAGATCTCGCCTTGAGATATTTCGCCACTTGAGTAACAGCGTGCGAGCAAAACCTTTTCAGAGTCACTTGCCCATGTATTCACATAGTCCTGGTGATACAACGTTTGCCCAGTTGCAGCGCGCACTTGAGCAGCAATCAACCATGAGTCCTCATCAATTGGCAAATACAACAACATGTCTGCGAAACAAAAGTCTGCGAGCATTCCCCACTCAGAAACCAACGCTCCTAAATGGTTCACCGCATCGGATTCAAGATCAGTGTGTTCGTAGGCAAGTTCTGCAAGCGTTGGCATAGCGTGCAACTAGTCTGCCCTATGCAGGGTGTACGGATTCACCCAGAGCTACGAGTGCTGAAGCCCGCGCAATTTCTGCGCCACTTATCGTGCAAATGCACAGCTCGGCTTGCGAATCTGCGCTTCGTTTATGCAAGGCATCAAGTGTGACTTGCTCTGCCCCACCTTTGCGCACCGCTTCAGCCGACTTGCGGGCAATGCTGCTCACCACCCGTGAGATCTGCTCTGCAGATGGCTCAACGCCCTCTGTGGCCTTCACCACTGCCTGCACGAACGCAGGGTCCTGAATAGATGTCTCTAGCTTGCTCAAGGCAATTTGAGCCTGCGAGACGAGAGCAAGCGGCGTCACCCGATTGGCAATCACCGTGTTCAGCGAATAACCACGCTCCCGCAATGCGTCGATGAGAAATTCTGCCTCATGCAGAGGTGCAGATTCGAGTGTGGTCACCACCATGAAAGAAGTGTCATTTTGCTTCAACACAGCTTCCACCTCATTCGCGCGCTTCACAAACCCATCTTCCATCGTGCGGAACAATGTAAAGAATTCGGTGATGTCGGTAAGGAATCGTGCACCAAGAATGCGATCGGCAACTAAGAAAAAGGGTTTAGCAGCAAGAGAGAACAATCGCGATTGAGCTTGTGTTGTGAGCAATTTCAACAAGCGCGAAGCAAAGAACTCTTTCATACGTCGCGGTGCATCCAACACATCGAGTGCATTACGCGATGGTGGTGTATCTACTATGACTAAGTCGTAGTCCGGCGACTGTTGCGCTTCAAACAATCGCTCCATCGCGATGTAGTCGTGGCTATGCACAAATCGTTCAGTCAAATTGCGGTACAACTTGTTCGACAACACTTTGTCGCGCACATCGGCATTCGGTGCACAGCGTTCAATCAATTCATCCCAGCTTGCCTTGGTGTCGATCATGGCGGCAAACAAGCGACCAGCAGCGGGTACTCCGTTTTGAGTAAGAGCTGATGCTTCAATTTCCACCACTGCATTGCCAAACGATTCAAGTCCAAGAGCATCGGCAAGCCTGCGCGCTGGGTCTACCGTGAGCACAAGCACGCGTCGGTTGTACTGCGAGGCAGTAAATGCACCTAGTGCAGCAGACATAGTCGTTTTTCCAACACCTCCGCTACCCGTCACCACTACAAGACGGCCGTTCTCCAGCACGCTGCGCAGTGCACTCATTGGAGCTCGTCTTTCAATACCTGCGTCATGGCCGTCACCACATCAATGTCGCGGGTGTCAATGTCTATCACTGACATGAACATCACTCCACCTTGACGCGAGCGAGCAACCAACTGTTCAAGGTTTTCCACTTCGTTTCGACGTCGCTGGGTTGCCACGTTGAGCAGCCGCATTGGTGCACGCAACGCTTCGGAAACGTCATTCACCATGTTGTTCGACTGCACTGCTTGCCAGAGCGAATTAAATACCGCCACATCGCCACCTTGCACAACATCGTCGTGCACTCGGTTTGCCACGACCGCAGAAACACCAACATTTGTTGTATTTTGCAGCGTGTCAAGCAGTTGCATGGTTTCAAGCACTGGCATTTCTTCAGGTGTTGCCACTATGACAACTCCAGTCGTTGCCTTGTCATGCAAAATTTCCTGCATCCACTTCGTTTGTTCACGAATGACTCCAACCTGCACCAAGTTGGACAGAATCGATGGCGCATCAACCTGAGCAACAATGTGTCCAGTGGCTTCAGCATCAACAATGACGATGTCGTAATTATGTTCACGGACTTCCCAGCACAATTTGCCAACAGCAAGAATTTCCTTCACTCCTGGGGCGGCATTAGCAACGAAATCAAGAATCTTGGCGAGTGGGCCAAATGTGTTGACAAGTGGGTTCCTTACAAACAAGCGAATGTATTCACGCAATGAATCTTCAGTGTTCATGGACATCGCGAACAGATTTGGGGCAACCTCACGAGCAGCAAATTGCAATTCGGACGTGTTTAACGCGTGCGCCAATGCACCCTTGTCGTCCATTTCAACAATGAGCGTCTTTTTGCCTGTAGATGCAGAAAATCTGGCGAGAGCACTTGCAAATGTTGTCTTGCCCACTCCACCTTTACCCGTTACAAAGAGCAGGCGGTGATCAAGTAATTGTGGCAGCGTCAGCTCCCAAAGCCGAGCTTGCGTGCGCCTTCCGGTGCGCCAAACTCCACATACGCAAGCTTCGCCGAGGCAACAATTACTTCGCGACCACGATTGTCGACCAATGAAAATACTTCGGTCTTGCCTGTGAGAGCTGCTTCAGCAGCTGCCTTGGCTTTCGCTTGGGCCTTTTCGTCGTCGATCTCCACCATGAGTTCACGTACTGATTGCTGAATTCCGATGCGAATTTCCATTGTTGTTCCGTTCCTTTAAGTGAAGTACTTGCAGGCTAATTCACTTTCAGCGCTGCGCTGAAAATTTTCTTTGGCTTCATTTCTTCTGCTATTCGTTTTGCCAGTGCGGCGAAAATTTGACCAATTTCGCTGTCTGGAGCGACTGCAGTAATTGGTCGACCATCGTCGCCGCCTTCGCGTAACGCGGACATGAGTGGAATTTGTGCGAGCAACGGAACGTTAAGTTCATCAGCCAACGATTGTCCGCCGCCACTACCAAACAGTTCGTAGCGGACTCCGTCGTCACCCGTAAACCAAGACATGTTCTCGATGATTCCACGAACAGGTAGGTTCACCTTCGTGGCCATTGCAGCCGACAACTTGGCCACCTTTTGTGCTGCTTCCTGCGGAGTGGTTACCACAATCACCTCGGCACGCGGCAAGTACTGGCTGAGGCTCAATGCGATGTCACCAGTTCCTGGCGGCATGTCAATGAGCAAGAAGTCTGGTTCATCCCAATACACATCAGTAAGGAATTGCTCAAGAGCTTTGTGCAACATTGGTCCACGCCACACCACTGCTTGTCCTTCGGGAACGAAGTATCCGATGCTGATGCAACGAACGCCCCATTGCTCTGGAGGTAACAACATATTGTCAATCACCACTGGATCGCGATCGGTACCAAGCATGCGCGGAATTGAGTAGCCGTAAATGTCGGCATCAACAATTCCTACTTTGTATCCCTGCGCTGCAAGAGCAACTGCGAGGTTGGTGGTGACACTCGACTTCCCTACACCACCTTTACCGGATGACACCAAGATGGGTCGAGTCTTAGAACCAGGTTGCGCAAACGAAATTTCACGACCAGATGCGTGTCCTTGTGCTGGTTGCGAACCTGCAGTGGCACCTGGGTTACCGTGCAACATTTCGCGCACCTTTGCGCGCTCTTCGTCGTTCATCACTCCAAAGTTCAACGCAACATCTTTTACGCCATCAAGTGCGCGTAACGCGGTACCAACACGATTCTGAATTTCATTACGCAATGGGCATCCAGCAATGGTGAGCACCACAGTCAAACTGACTACGCCACCCTTCACCTCTACGTCGCGCACCATCCCAAGGTCGACAATGGAACGGTGTAGTTCTGGGTCCTCTACAGGGCGGAGGGCTTCGATGATCTGATCTGTTGTGGGGGTTGACATGGGGCTCCAATAATTTCCACTATGGCCATAGGTACAATACCTGTGTGTCGAGTAAGTCTGCCAACCTCACCTCGGGATCCTTCACCGCACAGGTGTCTGCAATTACCTCAGCATTTGGCGATCCAACCCGTCGCGCGGTGTACCTGTTCGTGCGCGAAAGCGAGTCAGGTGTCACTGCTGCCCAGGTCGCAGAAAAATTTGACGTTCATCCAAACGTTGCGCGACATCACCTCGACAAGTTGTCCGCAGGCGGATACCTGGAAGTAGCAGTAGACCGCCATGAACGTGGAGGTGCTGGTCGACC
>JAPOKO010000021.1 GCA_029977615.1 bacterium | reverse complement strand
GTTGGCTTGCTTACCGCATTGCTCACTGCGTACTACATGACTCGACAAGTAATCATGGTGTTTTACGGTGAAGCAAAGTGGAAAGACCATGCGCACGACCATTGCGCGCACGGCGATTTTGAGCCGCACGAGAGCCCAAAGATTATGCTGTTCCCACTCATCGTGCTCTCCGTCTTGTCAGTCATTGGTGGGGCAATGCAACTGCCATTCACAAAGAAGCTGCACTTTCTTGAGCACTGGTTGGCGCCAGTAGTTGAAGAGTCCGAAGCAGACATTCATAAAACTTGGGCGTACGAAAACAAGTACGTGCTGTTGGTCATTGCAATTCTGATTGCCGCAACAGGAATAGCAGCTGCGTTCGCAGTGTATGCAAAAAAGAAGGTCAAAGCAGTGGAGCCACGTGTGCTTGAGCAGGCCTGGTTCTACGATGCCGGAGCAGCAAAATTGGTTGGCGGTCCTGGTCGTGCAGCATTTAATGCAGTTGCGTGGGCAGATTCACGCATTGTTGATGGCGCGGTAAATGGCACAGCAACCCTGGTTCGAAATATTGCGGGTCAAGTGCGTAAGTCACAGAATGGTTTCACTCGTGTGTATGCCGCGCTCATGACCGTTGGCGCAGTTGCACTTCTTGCCTGGTTCTTGTTTAGGGGAGTTGCCTGATGTCAATTCCAATTCTTACGCTGCTTGTACTTGTTCCACTCGTTGGAGCAACTGTCGCCTCATTTCTCGCAAAGTCGAATGAATTACTCGTAAAAAATGTCGCATTAGTGAGCTCAATCGCTACCGGTTTGCTCAGCGTTTGGATGTTGATCAAGTTTCCAACTGGTTCGGCCGGATTCGAGTTTGTCTCCAAGTATTCATGGGTGAGTGAATGGGGAATTTCGTGGCATCTAGGAGTGGATGGAATTTCACTCTTCCTTGTGGTGCTCACCGGAATCTTGTTCCCGTTAGTAATTGCAGGAATCGATCCGCATCACGATCACAAGCAGTATTTGGTTTGGATGCTGGTGCTCGAAGCTGGAGTCATGGGCAGCTTCCTCAGCCTCGACCTGTTCCTCTTCTTCGTATTTTTTGAAATCGTTTTAGTACCGATGTACTTCCTCATTGGAAATTGGGGATACGACCAGCGCGTTTATGCCGCAACAAAGTTCTTCATCTACACCATGGCTGGTTCGGCGTTCATGTTGGTAGGAATCGTTGCCACCGCGTTTCTTGCGCGCCGAGACATTGGCCACTTGTCATTTGACCTCATTGAAATTGCAGAGAAATCCAATTTTTCCAGCAGTACAGGTCGCTGGTTATTCGTTGGGTTTGTCATTGCATTTGCAGTGAAGGTGCCGTTGTTCCCACTCCATACCTGGTTGCCCGACGCACATACGCAAGCACCAACTGGTGGTTCGGTCATTCTTGCTGGTGTGCTGCTGAAGATGGGTACCTACGGAATGTTGCGCTTTGGCGTGTACCTATTTCCCGAAGCAGCAGTGTGGGCAAAGCCTGTTCTCTTAACACTTGCTGTAATTGGAATCATTTACGGTGCAATTGCGGCAACCATGCAAAAAGACTTGAAGCGATTGGTTGCTTATTCGTCGGTTGCTCACCTTGGATTCATTGTGTTGGGGACATTTGCACTTACCAACCAGGCAATTACCGGTGGCGTCATGCAAATGGTGAACCACGGAATTTCTACTGGTGCTTTGTTCCTCATGGTGGGAATGATCTACGAGCGTCGCCACACGCGTGTGATCGCAGAATTGAAGGGCATCCAAGCCGTTGCTCCGATCTTTGCTGGCTTCTTCATGTTGGTCATGTTGTCGTCAATTGGACTTCCAGGTCTGAATGGTTTCGTGGGTGAATTCCTCATTCTCATTGGATCGTTCTCGACTGCTCGTTGGTGGGTGGTTGCTGCAACGACCGGAGTCATTCTTGCTGCGCTGTACTTACTGTGGGCATACCAACGGGTGTTCCACGGTGAGCCCGATGAAGCAAATAAGTCATTTGCCGAGATCACCAAGCGGGAAGCGATGTTGTTATCGGTGTTTGTTGCTGCAATTGTGTTCACCGGCGTGTATCCAAAGCCGATGCTGAATCGCATTGAGCCAAGTGTGAAGTCGCTGCTTGAACATGTCGAATCTCGTTCGAATTACAAGCAACCAGAAATCAAGGCAGGCGAATGATGTTGGCCGCAAATATGTTCGTTGGACCAGAAATTGACTGGTTCAAGATCTCGCCTCTACTTGTCATGCTCGGTGGAGTGCTGTTGCTGATTCTTGGCGGATCGCTCACACCACAGTGGAAAAAGGGTGCGTACGGATTAGTTGGAGCGCTTACCGCAGTGGGTGCTGCAGTGAGCACAGCACTTCTGTGGCGCGACCTTGGTGAGAGTTCTCCAAGCACGTTGCTCGCAAACGCTTTGACGTTCAGCAAGTTCACGATGTTTGCCACATTCAGCATTGCTATCGCAACACTGCTTGCCATTTTGGTCACGTCTGGTTTCCTAGTACGCGAAAATGAAGATGGCCCCGAAATTTTTGCGCTCATACTTTGCGCTGCAATTGGCGGCATGGTCATGGTGCAAGCAAACGATCTCATTGTGATGTTTCTCGGACTCGAAACGTTGAGTCTTGCGTTCTATCTTCTGACAGCGAGCAGCCGTAGTCGATCGGCAAGCGGTGAAGCAGGACTCAAGTATTTCGTGCTTGGTGGCTTTGCCTCTGCCTTCTTTTTGTATGGCGTAGCGCTTGTGTTTGGTGCTACTGGTTCAACCAACATTGATGCAATTGCTGCGAGTCTTTCAAAAGACATGGTGCTTGGCGGATCTTCGGCAATGTTGCTCGCAGGCATCGCACTTCTACTTGTTGGTTTTGGATTCAAGGTCTCGCTTGTTCCTTTCCACACTTGGACTGCAGACGTGTATCAAGGTGCGCCAACGCCCATAACTGCGTTAATGGGTTCGGTAGGAAAGACGGCTGCTTTTGTTGCTCTACTGCGAGTGTTCACGGATGCACTTTCCAGTCGGTCGGATGATTGGCGCCCAGTGGTGTTCGTACTTGCTGTATTGACTTTGGTGGTTGGATCGGTACTTGCAGTCGTGCAGACCGATGTGAAGCGCATGCTTGCGTATTCATCAATTAGCCATGCGGGTTTCATCCTCGTAGGGCTGGTTGCTGCAGGTCACAGTGCTTCAGCAGATGCCGGCCTAGGCACATCTGGAACATTGAGCTATCTGTTCATTTATTCAATTCTCGTTATTGGAACACTCGGCATTGTGTCTGTTGTTGCTGGCAAGGGCGACAACGAGACTTCGCTTAGTGCGTTTAAGGGCCTTGGAAAATCAAACCCAGTTTTGGCAATGGGTATGACAGTGTTGCTGCTTGCCCAAGCTGGCGTGCCGTTAACGTCTGGCTTTATTGCCAAGTTTGGAATTATTCGCGCTGCTGTTTCAACTGAAAGTTACACACTGGCCGTAGTTGCCATGCTTGCTGCAGTAATCGCAGCGTTTTTGTATTTGCGCATCATGGTCAGTATGTGGCTGTCAGAAGGCACAAATTCGCGAGATATTTCTGTTGCTCTCAGCACGCGTTTGGCAATCGGCCTGTGTGTAGGAGCAACTGTGCTTATTGGGTTCTTCCCAAGCCTGTTGTTGCAATTTACAAATCAGTTGTAATTAGTAGAACTTTGACTCGTTGAGGTCGTAGCCCTGTTCTTTAGCGAGGGCTAACAACTGATCAGCATGATCGCGTCCGCGAATTTCGAGAACGATTTGAATTCCTGTTTCGCGCGCATGCAAGTAAATGCCTTCACGAACATGCTGTACTTCAATCAAATTCGCTCCTGTTCCTGCACAAATCTGCAAGAGTCCAGCAAATGCTCCAGGTCGATCCGGTAGGCGAATAAAGGCGATTAATCGTCGACCCGCTTCTGTTTCATGTCGTCGTACCAAATTGGGAACCAGCCCAATGTCAACATTTCCGCCTGATAACACGATGCAAGTTGTGCCAACAGCGGCAGGAGCGATCTTTCCAGTCATGAGCGCGGCCAGCCCAACAGCGCCACCGCCTTCCACGTACAACTTGGAGCGTTCGAGCAACACCATCATTGCGTCGGCAACTGAATCCTCTGTCACTTCAACAATTTCATCAACCCACTTGCGCACAAGTGGCTCAGTTATTTCACCAGGTTTTTTCACAGCAATTCCATCAGCAAGTGTTGGAACAGGGCCTTCTGGCATCAGTCCATGAATGTAAGGAGCACACGAAGAAATCTGCACACCAATTACTCGAACGCGGGGGTTTTGCAACTTCAACGCAATTGCAGTTCCACTTAATAATCCACCACCACCAAGTGGAATGATGACCAACGATAAGTCTGCAACGTCTTCAGTGAGTTCAAGTCCAAGAGTGCCCTGACCTGCAACAACATCTGTGTCGTCAAACGGGTGACAGAAAGTCATTCCGGTTTCAGCGGCTCGTTGTTTTGCAGCCGCGATCGCTGTATCGACATTATCGCCGCCCTCAAGAACCGTTGCACCATGGTGTTTTGTTGCGGCAATTTTTGACAGCGAAGCACCCTTGGGAACATAGATCTCGCATGTAATGCCAAAGTGCTTGGCTGCAAGTGCCAGGCCTTGCGCATGATTTCCTGCGCTACCAGTAACGACGCCATTTTTTGCTACTTCTCCTAGACGTGCAATCTTGTTCATTGCACCACGAATCTTGAACGCACCTGTTCGCTGCAGATTTTCTGCCTTCAGTACGATTCGAGCATTCAGCAACTCGCTCAAATATGCAGAAGGAATGACGGGGGTGTGTTGAACAACTGCGGCGCCAGCTACACGAGCAGCAGAAATATCAGCAAGTGAGATTTCGATTGGATGGTTGTTTTCAGCCATGTCCCGTCTACCGTAGTTGTTATGCGCGCGTTGCTAATCGCTAACTCAAATGAACAAGATGCAGGTTTTGTTGGGCAACGCTTTGCAGATCACGATTTTTCGTTTACGCATTACGCACGTGAGTATCCGAACGAGTGGCGCTCAATCGATGGCATCGACCTAGTGGTGCATTTAGGCTCGGCGTGGTCGGTGTATTGGCCAGATATTGCGCGCAACGTAGAAGCCGAAGCTGATCTCATGCGCGAGGCACATCGTCGAGGAATCCCCATTTATGGAGTGTGCTTTGGGGCACAGATGCTTGCCCATGCCTTGGGTGGCAGCGCCGAGAAGGCTCGAAAAGCGGAAATCGGCTGGCACGAGGTGATTACAACTGAGACCAATAAACGCCTGGCGGGCAAATGGATGCAATGGCATTACGACACATTTACCCCTCCGGCGGGAGCAGAGGTTTTAGGGCTCAGCGACGCTGGCCCTCAGGCTCTCCGTATTGGGCGTAGTTTTGCCACGCAATTTCACCCAGAAGCCAATGAAGCCATTGTTGCGGGATGGATGTCTGGCGAAGGGGCCATGGAATTGGTGAATGCCGGCATTTCGCCAAGTGACCTTATGGACGAAACCCGCCGTGAGGTGGAGCGATCAGGGCCTGCTGCTGCCCAGATTGTTGACTGGTTTCTTGGCGAGGTCGCATCGACCCCGATGCCAAAATCGAGATAGGTAGTCACGATCGCACAAGGCCTCGAGGTTTCGGGGTTCATATCTGCCAAGTAGTAGTTTTTCTCTCTGATGTCCACCTTCCTTAGGTCGTTCCTTGTCGTTGTCTGGTTTGGCTTAGCGGCCGTCCTTATTGCCGGCCTGTTGCTGTGGGTCTCGTCGTTGCTTCGCCCATCTAAGCCAACGCGCGAAAAAATGCTTACTTACGAAAGCGGAGTCGATCCTGTTGGTGAAGGTTGGTCGCAAAGCCAGGTTCGCTATTACATATTCGCTTTGTTGTTCGTCATCTTCGATGTTGAAGCAGTGTTCATCTTCCCGTGGGCAACACAGCTAGAGCGTTATGGAATGTTCGGGTTGGTGGAAATGGGAATATTTGTATTCGTATTGCTTCTTGGCTTGGTGTATGCCTGGCGCAAGCGCGTTCTGCGGTGGGTGTAACAACATGGGACTTGTAGATCGTGGCAGATTGCCAAAGCCATTGAATTCGTTATTCAACATGGGTCGCTCATATTCATTGTGGGTGTACCAGTGGGGACTCGCATGTTGCGCAATTGAAATGGGCGCTGCATTTGGTTCACCGCGTTACGACGTGATGCGCCTAGGTGTTATTCCATTGCCGGCAAGCCCACGTCAGGCAGACCTTGTTGTTATTTCAGGAACAGTGACCGACAAAATGGCCCCAGCCATTAAACGTTTGTATGAACAAATGCCAGAACCGAAGTACGTCATTTCCATGGGCAGTTGTGCAAATTGCGGCGGTCCGTATTGGGATAGTTACTCAGTAACTAAGGGCGTCGATCAAATCATTCCTGTTGACGTGTACGTGCCTGGCTGCCCACCTCGTCCAGAAGCACTGCTTGAAGGAATTGTGTTGTTGCAACAACGCATTAAGAACGAAGACATGGGTGCGCGTTGGCGCGGTGAAGGAACCGTTTCAATTGACGCCTCTGCAGAAGCGGAAAGGCGTGGTGAACCAGTTGTCGTCTCCCGCTGAAACCACTCCCGTCGTTGACACCGTGCGCGATCAAGTGCTTGCCGATGTGCAAGCAACGCTTGGTGCTGTTGTTGTTGATTCGTTGGTAAAGCCCGGCGACGACATGTGGATCCGTGTTTCCACGTTGTCGTGGAACGAAAGCATGAAAAAATTGCAAGCGATGGGCTTCGATTACTTCTGCTTCCTGTCTGCAATTGACTGGATGCCATCGCCATATGGTCGCGGCGAAGATGATCCGACTGAACCAGCACCCGAACGTGACACCACCATTCGTCCTGGTTATACGGGTGGAGATACGCGAATGCAATTGCTGGTTCGTTTAGTGAATTCACGCACGCATGTAGGTATCAACGTGAAAACCGACGTTCCAAACGAGGTGTACACGGTTGATTCAATTGCCAATGTTTTCGCTGGTGCGAACTGGCATGAGCGTGAAGCACATGAAATGTTCGGCATTGGTTTTGTTGGCCATCCTGACTTGCGAAACATGTACTTGCCAACAGACTTTGAAGGTTTCCCAATGCGTAAAGATTTCCCATTGCTTGCGCGCATGGTGAAGCCATGGCCAGGAATTGTTGATGTTGAACCGTTGCCAGGCGGCGACGCAGAATCGGAAGAGGCATCATGACCATTCTGAATGATCCAGTAAGTGCAAAGTTGGGCGACCGTGCTCAACTCAGTTACATCGCCTCGCAAGCTGCCGATGCGCGCCTCAACGTGGAACTTGAAACCGAGGGAATGACGCTCAACATCGGGCCTCAGCACCCTGCAACTCACGGCACGCTTCGTATCATTGCTCGCCTTGATGGCGAACAAGTGTTGTGGGCCGAACCATCGTGCGGATACATGCACCGCGGTTACGAGAAGCTCACCGAAGTTCGTAGTTTCCCGCAGGTCACATCACTCATTAACCGCATTGACTGGTTGGGAAGTTTTGCCAACGAAGTGCCGTTCATCCTGGCCGCAGAAAAGTTGATGGGCGTTGAAGCGCCGCCACGTGCACAGTGGATTCGCACCATCTTGTTTGAACTTTCACGCATTGCAAACGTGTCACTGTTCTTGGGCGACCTTGGTGTGCAGCTAGGTGCAATCACTCCGGTGTTCATGGCATTCCGTGACCGCGAATATGTGCTGAATCTCATCGAATCGGCAACAGGTGGACGCTTCCATCCGAACTTTGACCGCATTGGCGGATTGAAAGATGATTTGCCAGCTGGTTGGATCGACGAAACAAAAGTTGTGATGAAGAAGTTGCGTAACTTCTGCGATGAAATTGAGTCGCTGTTGTTCGGCAACGAAATCTTCCAATCACGTACGCGTGGCATAGGAGTGATTCCACGCGACGTTGCAATGCAATACGGACTCTCTGGCGCCAACCTTCGCGCTAGTGGTGTTGACTGGGATTTGCGACGTGATCAAGACAGCTCAATGGCATGGAACAAGGTTGATTTCAAAGTGTGGACGCACCCAGATGGCGACAGTTTTGCTCGTTGCTGGGTCCGCTTGCAGGAAACTCGCGAAGCAACCAAGATCGTTGATCAGTTGCTCGACGGAATTCCAGCTGGCCCTGTAATGGCAAAGGTTCCCAAGATCATCAAAGTGCCTGAAGGCGAAGCATGGGTGTCAACCGAAAACCCACTTGGCGAAATGGGCTACTACGTAGTTTCTCGCGGTGACTCTGGTCCGTTCCGCGTCAAGATTCGCTCAGCGAGCTTTAACAACATTTCAATTACACCGTGGTTGCTTCGTGGTGTCTATGTTCCAGACATCATCACCATTCTTGCGTCGCTGTACTTCATTCTCGGAGACATTGACCGCTGATGCTTTCATTGCTCGCTGTCGAGATTCCGTACTGGGGTCAGTCGCTGCTTCGCGTTTTGGGCGGACTTGTTGCGGTGCTTCTTCCTGCAGGAACGATCGTGTATGTGTTCTTGTTCAAGATGATGTCATTCATGCAAAGCCGACTTGGGCCAATGGAAGCTGGCCCATACGGGTCGATGCAATTGTTTGCTGAAGTAGGCAAGTGGTTGCAAAAGGAAGACATTCAGCCGGACAATGCAGACAAGCGCATTTTCCGAATGGCTCCAATCGTTGTACTGATGAGTACGTTCCTGCTTGTCGCTGTTGTGCCGTTTGGTCCAGACGCATGGTTCACCGATTTTGAAACTGGCGTGTTCTATGCACTCGCCGTTTCATCGATTTCTGTTCTTGGCATTTTGATGGCCGGTTGGTCATCGGCCAACAAGTACTCATTGCTTGGTGGTTTGCGCGCTGCTGGACAGCTCATTGCTTATGAACTTCCAATGGTGCTCGCTGTAATTGGCGTGGTCATTCAGGCAGAAACCATGAACCTGCAACAGATCGTCGTTGCACAAAATGCTGGTTCCATTTTTGGGAGCGACATCGTTGGCAACCCATACGTTCTCACGCAGTTTGTTGGGTTTGTGGTGTTCATGATTGCCGTGCAAGCCGAACTCACTCAGGCTCCTTTCGACATGCCAATTGCCGAATCGGAATTGGTATCGGGTTACATGACCGAGTATTCGGGTTTCCGCTTCCTCATTTTCTTTATTGGTGAATTCGCTACTGCTGGTGTGTTCGCCATGATCGCCAGCACATTGTTCCTCGGTGGTTGGGGCGTTCCGTTCTCGTGGTTTGGCTGGACAACCATGGACAGCGTCGATAACTGGATGAACGTCGCTGGTCCACTCATCGTGTTCACCAAGATGATGGTGCTGGTATTCCTCATCATGTGGATCAGGTTCTCGTACCCACGTTTCCGTGAAGATCAATTGCAGCGGTTTGCTTGGAAGGTTCTCATTCCAATTTCGCTTGCAAACATCATGGTGACCGCAGTGTTAAAGGTGGCTTTCTAATGGCTCAAATTCCCGGAATGATCAAGGGCCTTGCGGTCACGTTCAACACGATGATGCGCACGTTCAAAAATGGTTCGAACACCGTGCAGTACCCGCGCGAAAAAGAAGCTCCACCAATTCGTGCACGTGGTGTTATTGCATTGCATGAAGACAATTGCACATCGTGCATGTTGTGCTCACGTTCGTGCCCGGACTGGTGCATCTACATTGAGGCCCACAAAGAACTTGCTCCACCACGTCGTGAAGGTGGAAAGCCTCGCGCTGTAAACAAACTTGATCGCTTTGATATTGATTACGCACTGTGCATGTACTGCGGAATTTGCGTTGAGGTATGTCCATTCGACGCCTTGTTCTGGAGCCCTGAATACGAATACTCCGAGCCAAGCATCGCCGACTTATTGCACGATAAGTCGAAGCTTGGTGAGTGGATGGAAACTGTTCCTGCAGCGCCAGAACTTGAAGTCGGCGCCGATAAGAAGAAGAAATAAGGCAGATATGGTCGCTCAAAACATCGGTTTCGCCATCATCGCAGCAATGATGATTGTTGGCGCTCTACGCGTTGTAACAACAAGCAACGTGGTGCACGCAGCACTGTGGTTGGTCGTGGTGCTTGCAGGTGCTGCCGCTCAATACATCTTGCTCGCAGCCGAGTTTGTGGCAGTTACCCAGGTGCTCGTATACATCGGCGCCGTTATGGTTCTCTTCCTCTTCGGAACCATGCTCACACGGTCGCGAATTGGTCGCGATAGTGGTCTGAACAATTCGTACGCCAAGTTGGGTATTCCAGTTGCCGTGGTGCTGTTTGCAGCTATGGCGCTTGCACTAAGCGAATCATTCGGCACAGAGAAGTTGCCATCCGATGGATCACTTGTGACCACTCAACAAATTTCAGATCAAATTTTTGGACCGTATTTACTTCCGTTCTGGGCACTTTCGTTTGTATTGCTTGTCGCCGTGATTGGCGCAATTGTCTTGGCAAGGAAGGATTGATTCCATGTTGGTAAATCAGTTCCTCTTCCTCGCAGCGCTGCTGTTTTGCATCGGTGTGTATGGCGTAATTGCTCGCAAGAATGCCGTACTGGTATTGATGTCAATCGAGCTCATTTTGAATGCGGTCAACTTGAACTTTGTTGCTTTTGCGTTGCGTAATGGAAACGCAGACGGTCACACGTTTGCGTTGTACATCATTGCCATCGCGGCAGCCGAAGTTGGCGTTGGACTTGGTTTGGTGTTGCTCATTTTCCGCAATCGTCGAACGATTTCGCTTGATGACCTCTCGGGGATGAAGGGCTAATCATGATTGCAGCAGCAGAAGCCCTGCAGACCTTGTCGTCTGGTTGGTTCCTCGAGCACGCTTGGCTCATTCCAATCGTCCCGGCCATTGGATTTGCCATCATCATTTTGTTTGGCAAGAAGCTGCCAATGAAGGGAAGCGAAATTGGTCTGCTCAGTATGATCGCCAGCTTGGTGTTGGCCGGTGGAACTGCAATGCAGTGGATTGATCGTGTTGGCAGCGGCGCGGAAGGACAGTTCATCACACCTGTTGTGCGTACGTGGAACTGGTGGCAAATCGGTGGTATGAATTTCACCATCGGGCAATCCATTGATGGACTCGCAGTCATCATTCTTGTCGTCGTCGCGTTTATCTCAACACTGGTGCAGTTGTACTCAACCGAGTACTTGAAGGGCGATCGTCGCTACACGCACTTCTTCGCCGCACTGACGTTGTTCTCTGCAGGCATGCTCGCCATGGTGATTGCTGAAGACACCATTTTGTTCTTGCTGGGTTGGGAAATCATGGGTCTATGCAGCTTCATGCTCATTGGTCACTGGTGGGAAGATGGCGCAAACAGTCGCGCAGCATTGAAGGCGTTTTTCACCGTGCGCACTGGTGACATGGGTCTACTCATTGGTGTGGCGATGTTGTACTTTGCCTCCAACGACTGGACAACCGAACATCTGGGCGTTTCCGGTTTCTCCATTCGGGGAATTAGTGCGTGGGCGCTTTCAGGCGAACCAAACAGCACGGTGATTTTGGTTGCTTCTATTGCACTGTTTATTGCCGCTATCGGCAAAAGCGGTCAATTCCCGCTACACACGTGGCTACCAGACGCGATGGCTGGTCCAACGCCGGTAAGTTCGCTGTTGCACTCATCAACCATGGTCGTGGCAGGTGTGTTCCTCGTTTCGCGGCTGTACCCAGTTTTCTTTACTGGTTTCGACATTCTTGGCACGGGTGGCAACTTCATCATGATCATTGGTGCAATCACCATCGTGATTGCTGCTGCACTGGCATTCGTGCAAAATGACATCTAAAAAAGGTCCTTGCATATTCAACAGTAAGTCAGTTGGGATACATGATGTTGGGTCTTGGCGCTGGAGCATGGTTGCCCGCGGTGTTCCATATTTTCACCCACGCGTTCTTTAAGGCTTGCTTGTTCCTAGGTGCTGGATCAATTAGCCACAGTGCATCGCATCACTCATTTGACATGAAGAAGGACATGGGCGGTTTGCGCAAGGTGATGCCGATCACGTTCACCACATGGATTATCTCCACGCTCGCATTGTGCGGAGTGTTCCCATTCTCTGGGTTCTTTTCAAAAGACGAAATCATCGACAATGTTGGCAATAACGGTTACCAGATGTTCATGATCATTGGTCTTATCGGTGCATTCATGACCGCTGCGTACATGACGCGCGCAACATATCTCACCTTCTTTGGTGAACCGCGTGGCGCATCAGCAGGCGAACATCACGACGAGCACGCAACAGCGCATGACTCTCACGATTCGCACGACAGCCACGATGCACATGACGATCATGCATCCGATCATGCCGACCACGGTCCACATGAAAGTGGCTGGCGCATTACATTGCCGCTAGTACTCCTTGCTGTTTTGGCGCTGAGTTCGGGTTTGTTGAACGCAACACCTTTTGGCGAAAAGTGGGAACGCATCAAAACATGGGTTGAACCGAGTGCTGAAGTAGTAATGGAAACTGCTCCTGGTGGTCCAGGTCATAGCAACGTATTGAGTGTTCCTGCGGCTGGAGAAGAAGGTCACCATGATTCTCCATGTGGCAGCGAAACACCTGAAGAAGGTGTGTGTTACGCGCCGCAGCTAGTGCATGCAAAATTCAAATGGTCAAAGGCGATGCTTTCGCTTGGCATTGTGTTCCTGGGGATTGCGTTGAGCTGGATGGTTTCCACCATGTTGTACTCGCGCAAGGACAAGCGCTTCGTTGGCCTTACTGAGCGCAACGGTGTTCTGCGTGCGGGTTACAACTTGTTAATCAACAAGTACTACCTCGATGCGTTTTACGAAAAAGTAATAGTTAAGGCCATTGCTGGACCAATTGCTGCTGCTGCGTATTGGTTCAACCAGAACGTGCTCGACGGAATTTTGCATGCAGTTGCTGCAGTAAGTCGCGTGTTCTCGGGCTGGGTGTATCGCAATATCGACCAACGTGTGGTCGATGGAACGGTCAACAATTCGGGCAAGGCAACCAAGGGCGCCGGTGGTGTCCTTGCGCCAGTCCAATCAGGAAAAGTGAGCCAATATGGCGCGTTGCTCTTTAGCGCTGCTGCTGTTGCCGCTCTCGTACTCGTCATTATCAATTCGTAACAAGAAAGAATCAAGGGAGACAACAACATGGAAATGCTCCGTGACCACAACTGGATGTTGAGTGTTGGCACATTTTTGCCATTGCTCGGCGTGCTGTTGCTGTTGGTTGTACCAAAGGCAAATGAACAATTGATCAAGAAGGTTGCTTTGCTCACATCAATTGCAACAGTTGCGGTTGGCGTGTGGACATTGTTCCGCTTTGACTTCGGCAATGCGGGAACTATGCAGTTCGTGGACGAAAAGACATGGATTCCGTTAATCAAGAGCAGTTACTACATCGGCCTCGACGGCATCAGCTTGCCGCTGTACTTCTTGTCGATGGTCATCACGTTGCTCGTAGTGATTTACAGCCTTGATCACATTCCTTCACCAGGAAACCCGAAGGCGTTCTTCTCGCTGATGTTGGTTCTGCAAACCGGCATGGCAGGAACATTCATTGCACAAGACCTCATCTTGTTCTTTGTGTTCTTCGAATTAGTGCTGTTGCCGATGTACTTCATGATCGGTGTGTGGGGTGGGGAAAATCGTCAATATGCATCGCTGAAGTTCTTCTTGTACACCATGTTCGGGTCGGCACTCATGTTGGTCGCTTTCCTCGCGTTGTTTTTCAAGACCGGAGCAGAAAGTTTTGCAATTCCGTACTTGGTGGAAAATGGTGGAGCGCTTGCAAAGAACGTCCAGGTGTGGATCTTTGCCGGAATGTTCATTGGCTTTGCAGTCAAAGTTCCAATGTTTCCATTCCACACGTGGTTGCCTGACGCTCACACGCAAGCTCCTACACAAGGTTCAGTTATCCTCGCAGCAATTCTGTTGAAGCTTGGAACATACGGATTCGTTAGAATTGCAATTCCTGTATTGCCAGAAGCAGCAAAGGCCTGGGCGCCGTACATTGGTGCGCTAGCGGTAATCGGAATCATTTACGGTGCGCTCGGTTGTTTGGCGCAAACTGACATGAAGCGATTGATTGCGTTCTCATCAGTTGCTCACATGGGTTTTGTCATGCTCGGAATTTCAACACTCACGAGTTTCGGTATGACCGCAGCAATGTTCGGAATGGTTGCACACGGGTTAATCACCGGCATGTTGTTCTTCGTGGCGGGAAGCGTGAAGGAGCGTTATCACACGCTAGAAATTGCTCGCCTTGGCGGCATTTTGAAGCAAATGCCACACCTTGGTTGGATTCTGGGATTCTCATGCATGGCATCACTTGGCTTGCCAGGTCTTGCTGGATTCTGGGGTGAATTCCCAGCAATCTTGTCGGCGTACAGCCCTGCTGCAGGTCTCAATGAAACTGCGTTCCGCGTATACATGGTGATTGCGGCACTTGGCACCGTATTGGCCGCAGCGTACTTGCTGTGGTTGTTCCAACGCGTTGCGTTTGGCGAACCTAAGCCAGAATTTGCTGGAGATGGCCACGGTCACGACGATCATGCCTTCCACGATGTGAACAAGTTTGAGTGGTTCGCATGGACTCCGCTATTGATTGCGATCTTGGTGTTTGGTGTTGTACCTAACCTCATGTTCAAGGTGCTCGACCCAGCGGTTCAAGTAGTGCTGACAGGGTTTAAGGGCTGATCACGTGATTCATTCCGTATTCGCCGCTGCAACTGAGTGGGTTAGCCCGCAGATTGACTACCACGCGCTCGCACCAGAAATCATTCTGGCCGCAGGCCTGTGCATTGTGTTACTTGCAGACTTATTCCTGGACGAATCACGTAAGTGGATACTTTCGTCTCTCGCGGGATTCACTTTGCTCGGCGCAATGCTGCCAGTGCTCACGCTTGGTTTAGACGAATCTTCAGTTCGTTCAATGTTTGACGGTCGATACGTCATTGATGAATTCAGCATTGTGATGAAAGCAATGTTCCTCATTGCCGGTTACGTCGTGGTGCTGTTGTCTACAAAGCATGTTGAAGAAGATGAATACTGGCAGGGAGAGTATTGGTTCCTCTTGCTATCGAGCATTCTCGGCATGGTCATGATGACATCATCGCGTGACTTGATTTCAATCTTTGTTGCTCTCGAATTCCTCTCCATTCCTGCGTACATGCTCGCTGCATGGCGCAAGCGTGACATCAAGAGCAACGAAGCCGGTATGAAGTACTTCTTGCTAGGAGTGTTCGCTAGCGCTGTCATGTTGTACGGAATGTCGTTGTTGTTTGGTGCTGCGAATAGCACCTTGCTTGTCGACCTTGGAAAGAGCATTACTGCAACGGGTGGCCTGAGTGCCTTGCATGCGCTTGGCATCGTGCTTGTCATCGTTGGTTTCGCATTCAAGGTTTCTGCGGTGCCATTCCACAGCTGGGCACCAGACACCTATGAAGGTGCACCAAGTCCGATTACCGCATTCCTTTCGGTCGCGTCTAAAGCAGCTGGCTTCGTTGCGTTGTTAACCCTTTTATTGGTTGCATTCCCTCAGGCCTCTGGTGTGTGGCAACCATTTATGTGGGTGCTTTCAGCACTCACCATGACCGTTGGAAATGTCATTGCTTTGCGTCAAACCAACATTGTCCGCATGATGGCGTACTCATCCATTAGCCAAGGCGGGTTCGTTTTAATGCCGCTAGCAGTTGCAGGAATGACTGAAGTATCTGCTTCGGCATTGCGCTCTGTTGTGGTGTACATGTTGGTGTACGCAGCAACCAACCTCGGTATGTTCGCAGTGATCATTGCGGTTTCGCGCAAGACACGAAGTGGTGAGATTTCCAGTTGGGGCGGACTCTTTTCATACGCTCCAGGTTTGGCAGTACTGGCCACCATCTTCCTTGCGTCACTTGCAGGAATTCCGCCACTCGGAGGTTGGATCGGTAAGTTCACGGCATTTCAGTCGCTGCTCAGTTCAGGAACGGGCTGGGGCTATGCGCTTGCACTCATCGGTGCGGTGAACTCAGTAATTGCGTTCGGTTATTACGGAACGATCATGCGTGAAATGTGGATGAAGCCAGTTCCCGACGGCGATAACACTCGAGTTGGTATTCCAGGATCGCTTTCTCTTGCACTAGCAATGACCGTTGTTGCCACTTTGGTTCTTGGTGTTTTGCCAGGTGTAGCAACACACTTCGGAGACATTGCTCGTATCACCGGTGCCTTCGGCGGCTGAGACGATTACTGCTGCCATAACGGCAGCAGGTGGTGCAATTTCATTTGAGCAATACATGGGCCTTGCCCTGTATGGCGAAGGTGGTTTTTATCAAGACGGTGGCAAAGCCGGTAGACGAGGAGATTTCATTACCTCTCCCGAAGTTGGGCCACTATTTGCAGCGGTAGTTGCTCGTTACCTAGATAACTGTTGGAATGAATTGGGTTGCCCGGATTCTTTCGATGTTGTTGAAGTTGGGGCAGGGCCAGGAACGTTGGCGCGAGGAATCTTTGATGCGCAACCTAAATGCCTGTTGGCAATGAAATATATAGCGGTTGAGATTTCTGAATCCCAACGCGCGATGCACCCCGATTTTGTCGAATCAGTAGAGTCATTTCCAGACAGAAGTATTCAAGGTGTAGTTCTTGCGAACGAACTGCTCGACAATCTGCCATTCAGGCTGTTTGTCTTTGACGGTGCATGGAAAGAAGCTTTTGTCTCAGTTGGGGATGACAGCAAGTTTGTTGAAGTGTTGAGACATGTTGATGAAGTACCTGAATTTCTGCCGAAATCGGTGCCGCTCGGGTCTCGTGCACCAATTCAGACTGCTGCAACGCGATGGATATGTGATGTTTCCCAGAAAGTGAGCAGAGGGCGAGTATTAATTTTTGACTATTGCAGCCAATCAACAAGTGAGATTGCGGTTACACCATGGCGCGAATGGTTACGCACCTACAAAGAACACGAGCGCGGGGTGCACTATTTGCTTGACCCAGGTTCGCAAGACATCACAACGCAGGTGATGATCGATCAATTATCAAACACTCTTTCTGGTTTATCGGTGTATTCACAAGCAGAGTGGTTGCAGATATGGGGAATTGGTGAACTCGTTGCGGAAGGCGATCGATACTGGGAAGAGCACAAATCTGCACCAGATGTTGCTGCACTTAAAATGCGCAGCCGCGCAAACGAATCACTGGCACTTACTGCCCTAGATGGCCTTGGTGGGTTTAGCGTGTTGGAACTTCATCGGTAGCTTTCTGTTTTTCGGGCAAGCTCGTGAGCCAAGCACCAGCAATCACAATCAACATGCCAATTACCGATATCCAGATAATTGGTTCATTGTTAAAAACCCTGCCTAGAACAGTTCCAACAATTGGGGTGAAATAGGTCGGGATCATGCTGCGCACGGCACCTGTTCTTTTTGAGAGTAGTGCAAATAATACGAATGCAAAACCAGTTCCAAGTACACCTAGTAACGCGAGAGCGCTGAGGGCCGGCCATGAAAAAGTGGAGTGTTTTGCTCCCCAGATTCCCAGTGGCAACGAAATCACACACGCAACCAGTTCAACATGCAGCATCAATGTTGCGGGGCTGTATGCGGATTGCAGCGGGCGTGCGATGTTGATGGCTACGGCATAGGAGAAAAGCGCGACTAGCAAGAGAGCGATTCCTCGAGCATCTGCGGTTGAACCATCACTGATTGATGGAATGGCGATAAGGGCGATTCCGCTGAACCCAACCAACACGGCAACAATTCTGCGCGGACTCGGCATTACCTGAACCCAAATTGCAGTAACGAGAGTGACAACCACGGGTAGACCACCATTCATCATCCCGGTAATCGCGCTTGACACGGTTTCTTCCGCTAGTGGATAGAGGAAGAATGGAAATGCCATCCACACGAATCCAAGGGCCAGCAGTCGTGGCCAATGTTCTCTTGCAATTCTCTGTCGGGCACCTGGAATCAAAAGCAATGCAGCTGCACCAAATGCTGTGCGGCCAAAAGGGATAAGAGCGGAATCAAAATCTCGGATTGCGATTTTGATAAGCAAAAATGACGAACCCCAAGTAAGTGCCATACCAATAGAAAGAAGCCAATCAAGTGAAGTAAATGATGCTTGGGTATCTGCTGTATTGGCTGATTTCATGTCGGGCACTAGTCTCGCATCTAGTGCTCGGGCCATCGCGCATATAGGGGTGAAGCGAATATGAACGAAGATCTCAATGGAATTGAAGCGCTGTCGTATGAGCAGCGCAAGTTTGCGCCTTCAAGCGACTTTGTTGCTAACGCACTTGTTTCAGACGAGTCAATGTATAGCGAGGCATCTGCTGACCATGAGAAATTCTGGGATCGACAAGCGCGCGAACTCTTGGACTGGAATGAGCCATGGACACAGGTGTGCGAATGGGACTTGCCGTATTCCGAGTGGTTCGTTGGTGGAAAACTGAATGTTTCCTTTAACTGCCTCGATCGTCATGTAATTGCCGGAAACGGAAGCAAAGTTGCTTTCTTCTGGGAAGGTGAGCCAGGTGATAGCCGAGTAGTGACGTATTCGGAGCTTCTTGATGAGGTTCAGAAGTTCGCAAATGTGTTGAAGTCGTTGGGCGTAGAAAAGGGCGACAGAGTAAATATCTATTTGCCGATGATTCCTGAAGCAGCAGTTGCCATGCTGGCGTGCGCACGAATTGGTGCTGCTCACAGTGTTGTGTTCGGTGGCTTTTCATCGCAGGCACTTGCCGACCGTATTAACGATGCCGAAGCAAAAGTGTTAATCACGGCAGATGGTGGATGGCGCAGAGGCGAGGTATTTCCGCTGAAGTCTCAAGCAGATGATGCAGTCAAGCTCACGAGCACGATCAAACATGTTGTCGTGGTGAAGCGCGGTGGAAACGACGTTGCTATGCAAACCGGTCGTGATCACTGGTATCACGAACTTATGGAAAACGCAGATGCCGTTTGCCCTGCAGAACCGATGGATTCTGAGCAGTTGCTTTTCTTGCTGTACACCTCAGGAACAACCGGAAAGCCAAAGGGCATTATGCACACCACGGGTGGGTATCTCACCCATGTTGCATACACCTTTAAATATGTGTTTGATCACAAGCCAGAGACTGACATTTTTTGGTGCACCGCTGATGTTGGTTGGGTTACCGGACATAGCTACATCGTGTATGGCCCGCTCGCGAACGGCGCAACTCAGGTGATGTACGAAGGCGTTCCGAACTTTCCTGCCAACGATCGCATGTGGTAAATTATTGAAAAATACAAAGCAACAATTTTCTACACTGCACCAACTGCAATTCGTACTTTCATGAAATGGGGAACGGAGGAACCAGCCAAGCACGATTTATCGTCGCTTCGTTTAATGGGAAGTGTTGGAGAACCAATTAACCCAGAAGCTTGGATGTGGTATCACGAACATATTGGTGGCGGAAATTGTCCAATCGTGGATACCTGGTGGCAAACCGAAACTGGTGGAATCATGATTGCGCCACTTCCTGGCGCAACAGTGACAAAGCCTGGTTCTGCAACGCGGCCATTGCCGGGAGTTGGTGCCGAACTTGTTGATGAAATGGGTCAGCCAGTTGCTAAAGGCGGTGGTTATTTGACGCTGACTAAACCATGGCCGGGAATGTTGCGTGGCATTTGGGGTGACCAAAAGCGTTATCGAGAAACGTATTGGAGTCGCTTTAGTAATCGATACTTTGCGGGAGATGGAGCAAAACTTGATGATGACGGGTACTTGTGG
>JAPOKO010000020.1 GCA_029977615.1 bacterium | reverse complement strand
AACTGCTTCTTGACGGTCGGCATCGGTGACGAAGTATGGCGAGAGGTAGCCCTTGTCGAATTGCATACCTTCGGTGAACTCAAGTTCTGTTCCGAAAGTGTTGCTCTCTTCAACAGTTACAACGCCGTCTTTGCCAACCTTGTCAATCGCATCAGCAATTACTTTGCCGATTGAAGCGTCTGCTGCAGAAATAGTTGCAACGTTGGCGATGTCGCCCTTGTCATCTACTTCTTTTGCTTGTGCCTTGATTGACTCAACTGCTGCAGCAACTGCCTTTTCGATACCGCGCTTCAAACCCATTGGGTTTGCACCTGCAGCAACGTTGCGCATTCCGTGTTGCACCATTGCTTGTGCAATAACGGTTGCCGTAGTTGTTCCGTCACCAGCTACGTCGTTGGTCTTGGTTGCAACTTCTTTAACAAGTTGAGCACCCATGTTCTCGAATGGATCTTCGAGTTCAATTTCCTTTGCGATCGACACACCGTCGTTCGTAATGGTTGGTGCGCCGAACTTCTTGTCGAGCACTACGTTGCGACCCTTAGGTCCGAGTGTCACTTTTACTGCGTCAGCGAGTTTGTTCACACCGGCTTCAAGAGCGCGGCGTGCTTCTTCGTCAAACTTCAATTGCTTGGCCATGTTTGTTTTGGTCCTTTGCGTGTTGGAGGGAAATGGTTAGAAAATCAGGCAACAACTGCGAGTACGTCGCGGCTGGTGAGAATAAGAAGGTCGTCTCCACCATGGGTGACTTCGGTGCCGCCGTACTTGCTGTACAGAACAACGTCGCCAACTTTGATGTCGAGTGCGAAATGCTTGCCTTCGTCATCGCTCCAGCGGCCAGGTCCAACAGCAAGTACGGTGCCCTGCTGTGGCTTCTCTTTGGCGGTGTCTGGGATAACGAGACCAGATGCGGTGGTCTGCACTGCTTCGCTTGGCTTGACCACAATGCGGTCGTCTAGGGGCTTCAAGTTCATATGTGAGGTCCTCCGTTTGGCGTGTCCCGGCTGGTCCACGCGGTTTGATTGTTCGATTAGCACTCAACGAGTGCGAGTGCTAATGATACGGACCTAAGCCCCAATTTTCCAACTGAGCCCGCATTTTGCAAGCAGGTCAGAAAGGGGCTCGAGAGGCAGTCCCACAACCGTCGTAAAGCTGCCCTGCACCGTTTCGACCAGTTTTCCGCCATCTCCCTGCAGGGCGTACGCCCCTGCCTTATCCAGCGATTCCCCTGTTCCCAAGTACCACTCCATCAGTTCGGGAGTGATGTGCACCAGAGTCACCGAGGCTGTGTCCACGGTATGAGCCTGTCGATCCCCGCGAACCACCGAAATGGCCGTATGCACGCGATGAGTGCGACCAGACATTTCGCTCAACATGCGGCGGGCATCTTCAAGGTTTTCTGGCTTGCCGAAAATTTCACCTTCAACGTCGACCGTGGTGTCGGCTGCAATCACGATGACATCAAGATCTTTGTAACGCTGCGCAACGACATGTGCTTTGCGTTGTGCAAGTCGCTGCACGTGTGCAAGCGGCGTTTCAAATTCGAGAGGTGTTTCATCAATGTCAGCCGGCTCGATGTCAAATGGCATTTCGCCTTCGCCAAACGCTTCATCTAACAACTTTGTCAATAAATCAACTCGTCGCGGCGAACGCGATGCAAGAACAATTCGTGGTTGAGTACTACTCGGAGGTTCCATTTCGAGATCAGCCGCCACTCAAACGCATGACATCGCCATCATCAGGAACCGTCATGTCGTCACGATCGTCTAAATAGCCCTCTGGCAAAATCACTTTGATCGGACCATTGGTGTGCCCGCGAGCAATTCGTTCTCCACCATCAACAATTCGAGCGTTTGCATCCAACTGTGCAGCAAGCGCGCGAAGTTCAGCCAACGATTTCACTTCAGCAAACTTGCGACGCATCTCGCCACCAACTGGATATCCCGTGAGATACCAACTGGTGTGTTTACGGAAATCACGCATACCGCGATCTTCATCGAGGTGTCCGCACAAACCTTCTGCGTGTTCAAGCATGACCGATAACACTTCACCAAGTTTTGGCGTTTCTGATATTGGTCTGCCACTAAATGCATCAACAAGATCGCGAAACAACCATGGGCGGCCCAAACAACCTCGACCAATCACCACACCGTCGCAACCAGTTTGCTCCACCATGCGCAAGGCATCACTTGCTTCCCAAATGTCGCCATTACCCAGAACGGGAATGGTCTTCACCGCTTGCTTCAGTTGGCTAATTGCTTCCCAATGTGCGCTCGGTGCATAGTGTTGCTGCGCAGTACGAGCGTGCAGTGCAACCGCAACTGCACCGGCTTCTTCGCAAATCAATCCAGTTTCAATAAATGTGATGAGCTCATCATTGATGCCCATGCGAAATTTGCATGTCACGGGAATGCCATACTCTTTGCCTGCAATTACCGCAGAGCTAACAATCGCGCGCAACAATTGGCGCTTCAGCGGAACAGCGGCTCCACCACCGCGACGCGTCACTTTGGGCGCTGGGCAACCAAAATTCAAATCGATGTGATCAACTGCATTTGCCTGACCCAATTTGTGTACTGCTCGTCCAAGCATTTCCGGATCACTTCCATACAGTTGCAACGAGCGGAAGTCTTCATCTGGTCCAAACTTCAACATGGTGTCGGTCTTGCGATTGCCATGTACTAGCCCAGTAGCCATGATCATTTCGTTGACGTACACGAGGCCCGGTCCAAACTTTCGACATAGCGAACGGAATGGCGCGTTGGTTACACCAGCCATTGGAGCAAGCACAACAGGTGGCCAAATGCTGCGCTCACCCAGTTGCAATGCAGGAACTATTGCGGTGGCGTTTGTTGGGGTGTCGGTTGCAGTCATGGCGTTACGGGGTGGTTCGGTCGGTCAACTTCAGGTTTGGCATGGCGCCCATGCTCAATTCACTTGGTCCGTCCTGCAATAAACGGTACCAACCAGCAGAGGCAATCATGGCTGCATTGTCGGTGCACATTGCCATGCTGGGCAACACCAAGCGCCATCCATGCTGAGCACACGTTGTAGTTATTTCTTGGCGTAACAGCGAATTAGCAGCCACACCTCCGCCAAGAGCAATGGTTTTTGCACCGATCTGTTTTGCAGCCTTTACTGACTTTGCCACCAGCACGTCTACCACTGCAGTTTGAAATGATGCCGCTACATCTTGCGTTGAGATTGCTGGATTCTTGCGCACGTAGTTGACCACTGCAGTTTTCAATCCACTAAACGACACATCAAAACCGTCGTGCAACATTGCACGTGGAAATTCAATTGCTTGTGCGTTACCCAACTTTGCTTCGCGATCAATCGCTGGTCCACCGGGATGACCAAGTCCAAGGAAACGCGCAACTTTGTCGAATGCTTCCCCTGCTGCATCGTCAATGGTCTGGCCAATGATGGAGTACTTGCCGTGTGACTTCATGTTTACGAGCAACGTGTTTCCACCCGACACCAACACGACCAACATGGGAAACTCAACATGTGGATCATCGAGCAGCGCTGCGTATAAATGCGCTTCCAAGTGGTTCACACCAATGAAAGGTTTGTTCAACGCAAGCGCAATTGACTTTGCTGCAGAAACTCCAACGAGCAACGCGCCAACAAGTCCGGGGCCAACTGTTGCAGCAACCGCATCAATGCGCTCGAAACCAATTCCTGAATCCTGGAGAGCTTTGCGAATGACAGGAGTCATTGCTTCAACATGGGCGCGACTTGCAATCTCTGGCACCACTCCACCGAACCGAGCATGTTGCTCAATTTGTGTGGCAACAACAGACGACAACACATCATTGCCACCCATGACTACTGCAGCAGCAGTTTCATCGCAACTTGACTCAATGCCGAGCACAACCGTTGCTTCATTGACGCGAATCATGGTCTGGTCTTTTCAATGCTGCGCAAGCGATCGCGGAATGCATCGTCTTGAATGTCTTGACACCACATCACAATGGCATCGTCAGTGTTTTCGTAATACTTACGACGCACACCAGCAGGAACAAATCCAAAGCGTCGGTACAACTCTTGCGCAGCGGTATTGGTATGACGTACCTCAAGCGTGAGTGCTTCACATTTACGCTGACGTGCATGCCACGCAAGTTCGAGCATGAGCTCGGTTGCAATGCCTCGTTGTTGCCAGTTTGGATGCACCGCAATATTGGTGATGTGCGCATCGGTGTCGGCAAACAACAGCCCGCAATACCCCACGAGCTCGCGGCCGATATGAGCAACCGCGTAATACCGATGACCTCTATTCATCATTTCAATTTCGTCTGCGAACACTTTTTGCGTCCATGGTTTCGGATACACCACTTCTTCAATTGGCATGATGTCGCGAATGTCGCGGCGGTGCATTTGCGTAACCTCTAGCACCGGATGAGCCTGTGATTGCTGAATATTTCCAGCATCCACCTTCTTAATTATTCGGTCAAGAATGCTCATTGCGCACTCCTTGTGGCCCAATTAATTTCCGCGTCAGGTGCACGTAAATACATTGGAACTACTTCATCAACCTGCACCCACTCACCACGCAATGCGCGCTCATGAGCGATTTCAACAAGAGTCGACGCAAGGGGCATTGAGTATTTGTCCTCTGCGATTTCTAGGGCAGGTAACACTGGGTTCAGTCGCTCGCGAAACTCTGTTTCGTGTTTCAGCGCGCCAGTACCAACAAGCAACGTTGACTGTCCGCGATCAAGCACATCCACTGCACACATTTCTGGAGAACCAATTTGTGGCTTGCCTACTTGTTTCAGTTTTCCGTCTGTCATGCGATAGAGCGACCAATACACTTCACCGCGTCGAGCATCAACTACTGAAGCAATGACATCGTTCGAGGTCTGTATCGCAGAAGCCAAAATGTCGAGGCTGGTCACCGGGATAATCGGCACGTCAATCACCTGCGCGATTGCTTGGGCAGAGGCAATACCCACCCTCATGCCTGTAAACAAGCCAGGCCCGATGTCAACAGCGATTCCACCTACATCCCACAATTCAACTGAAGCCTGCTTGCACACAAAATCAATCATTGGTGTGAGCGCTTCGGCGTGTTGACGATCGCTGCGAATTTCACTACTTGCAAGAACCACATCGCCATCGTGCAACGCAACGCTTACAGCATCGGTTGCTGTATCAATTCCCAAAATAATCATGCTGACCACCGCGCTAGCGAACTGCGGAGTTTGTCCCATCGCGATTCCCACTGCTTGCCACGCCAGCCAATTTCAATGTGTCGTGAGTCTTCGCTTCCATCAACATGGCTCAATGTGATGGTGAGTCCGTCGCCGATATCGTCACCCACAACATCACCCCACTCCACAAGTGCGACCCCGCCTGCCTCAACAAGTTCAGCAATACCTAAATCAGCAAGTTCGCCGGTGCGCTCGAGTCGATACAAGTCTGCATGATGTATTGGCATTCGCCCGCCCGAATAGCTGTGCAACAAATTGAACGTTGGCGAAGTGATTGGTTCAGACACACCAAGTGACTTACCAAACTGCTGTGCAAAAAAGGTTTTCCCCGCACCCATTTCTCCTATCAACACAAACATGTCTCCTGGTTTTGCCAAGCCAGCAATCACCCCAGCAATGTCAGCAGTGTCTGTTTGGCGCGGTGCAGTCAAGGTAATCATGAGGGAAAGCCGTATTCAGCCTAGGTAGTAACGCGAGTGAACTAATTGATGTAGTTACGCGGCATTCGAGCACTTATACCGCACACGATTTCATAGCCAATAGTGCCCAGTTTGTTTGCCCATTCATTGGCCGTAATGAGTTCGGAGCCTTGTGCGCCAATGAGGACAGCTTCGTCACCAACGCTCACTGCATCGTCTGCACAATTCACCATGATCTGGTCCATCGTGACCACACCGGCAAAAGCACGACGAGCCCCATGTAAAAGTACTGCTCCGTTTTCCCAAATGCCCCGTGGCACTCCATCTGCATAGCCAAGCGGAAGAGTGGCAATTGTTGAATCTCTATCAAGTGGTCGCTTCAGACCGTATGACACACCTTGCCCCGCAGTAACTCGTTGCGCATGAGAAACACGCGCATGCACCGACATAACAGGGCGAAGGTCAAGTTGATGGGCTCCACCAAAAGAATTGGTTGCTGCATCTCCTGGAATTCCATACATGGCAATACCAACTCGCGTCATCGTGCAGGCAACGCCAGTGTCTAGCCTGCGAATCGCAGAAGCTGAATTTGATATGTGAACGTGACGAACTTCAATTTCTAATGCTCGAACCAGTTCAACAGCACGCATGAATGTAGAAACTTGCTGTTGTGCAAATTGAGTATCGGCAACATCTGCAGTAGCCAAGTGAGTAAACATGCCGTCAAGTGTGAGCCACGGTGATTCGGCAACAAGACTCGCCACTCTCACCGCATTGTCTGGTTGCACACCCACGCGGTGCATTCCCGAGTCCACCTTCACATGAACTAAAGCCATGATCTCAAGTTCGTTTGCTGTGCGCGCGAAGCGAACAATCGTTGCTTCGTTGTACAACGTGGCAATCAGTCCATACGAAATAATGTCGCGAAACTGCTCTTCAGGCTGTTCGCTCATAATCAGAATTGGTGCGTTGATTCCGGCCCGGCGAAGCGCAATACCTTCTTGCACTAACGCAACACAGAGCCCTTGCGCACCTGATTGCAATGCAACTTGCGCACATTCAACAGCACCGTGACCATATGCGTCTGCCTTGACAACAGCCCACAACTGTTGCGGAGCCATGTGGGCTGCCAGCGTTACAACATTGTGGCGAAGTGCGCCAAGATCAATTTGCGCCCACGCCCAGCGTTGTGCGTTCATTGGTAACTACTCGGCAGCAACAACAGCGATAGCCACGCTGTCCGTATGAGAAATTGAAACTTGCCACGAGGTAATGCCTCGAGCATCGGCAAGTTGTTTGGCTCTACCTTCAATGCGCAAGGTTGGTTGTCCTGAGTTCAACTTCGTTACTGATACGTCGTGCAGATCAAATGCTCCCAGCCCAACACCAAGTGCTTTCATCGTGGCTTCACGCACGGCAAAGCGTGCCGCGAGACTGGATGCGGGGTCCGACTTAGCGCTCACAGATTGCAGTTCTTCGTGTGTAAACAGACGATTCCGCAGCTGCGGTGTCCGCTCAAGAGCGGTACGAAATCGCTCTACATCTACAGCATCAATGCCAATACCCTGCATGACTATGCCCCGTTTTGCGAGGTGCGCCAATGATCTGCCGATTCGCTGATAGGCAAAATAAGAAGGTCTGCAACCGACACTTCCGCCAGGCGGTCTTCGCGGAATGAACCTTCGGTTTCCGTTACCCAGTCCACCAGTCGGTTGTATCTGTCGTCGTAGCCCTGCAACACGTTCTTCATCGTTGACGAAGGCAAGCGATCATGGAAAAGCACGTGCAGCAAGGTGATTCCCGTTGTTTCGGTTCCCTTGGTTTCTGGAACGAAAATAACTGTCCGGCTATCGCGACGACCTCGAGCAACCAGCACGTTGCGATCGGTTGCAACGCGGTGCTTAGTTCCAACCAACGTGGAGTTGCGGTCAACCCGTGACGTGAGTTCACGAGCTATTCCGCCGCGATCAATCACGTTTACCGTGGCCGTATTTCCTTCAACATCACCCTCAATGGCATAACGAGTGAAGCCAACAACAGACGCCACTGCTGGGTCAAGATCGGCAATTACTTTCAGTGCCTTATACGACAATCGGTCGCGCGACACTCCAGCCTTCAGCACTTCTTGCACCAACGAACGGTCCAGCAAGCCCTCGTCGCTTCGCGAAATTCCCACGGTCACCGTCTTTGCTTGGTGCTTAATGGCATCAACCGGACGAGTGAGTTCATCAATTGAACGTGTAAGAGCGCTGGTCAGATCGTCAAGAATTGCCTCTGGGGAACTGATCTTGCCCGTGCTCTGTTGGTAAGCCTGCAATGGATCACTTGACATTGCATCGCGCAACATCGTGACTACTCGAACTGCAGTACTTGCTTCAAGGTTTCCGTCATACATGCCAGTAGTAAGAGCGTCAAAGAATCTCGTTGCCGGCACACCGATTTCAGAGCGAACTTTGGACAACAGTTGACTGCCAACTCCGCCTCGTTCCACTGCGTGCTCAACAACTTCACGCGCCGAGCGCAATGGTCGTGCAAGTGCATCAATTGCCAGAGCTGCCTCGTATCCAAATAGGTGACCAACCATCACGCTCAAAACAAATGCGACACGCGGATCAACGCGTGGCACTGAAATAACAGCAGCAGCCGCATCAAAACGTTGCTCTCCCTCTTGCGCAATGACAATCGGTAGTGCTTTATGCGCTCGGTAGATGGCGATTTCTTTTGCCACATCCGATGCGGTGCCATCCGACAACCCCGTGGCACACACAATGATCATTGGCTCGCAAGACAAGTCAATATGCTTTTTATCCTCGGTTATGTCGCAAGCAATTGACTTGTAACACAACTCAGAAAGTTTGATACGAACTTCTTCTGCGGCAACAGCATTGAAACCATTACCAACAACCGTCCAATAACGACGTGCTGGTCCGAACTGACGAGCAGCCTCAGCTATTTGTGGGCGAAGTGCCAATACCTGGAACATCGCATCTGGAATAGTGCGCAACGCAGCAAGCAATTCATGACGCTCGGCGTTAGTGCCGGTTCCGAGAGCGGCAGAAATTGCGCATGCAAGCAAGGCGCCTGCAGCAACCTGCGAATAGAACGCCTTAGTGCTGGCAACACTCATTTCCACGTCGCGACCGTCGGAGGTAAACAACACACCATCGGCCTTTGCAGACAATTCGCTGCCGCGGCGATTCACGATGGCAAGAACAGAAGCGCCGCGTGTGCGCGCTAAGTCAACAGTGCGATTGGTATCGGTAGTTGTTCCGCTCTGGCTGATTGCGATGATGAGCGTGTCGGTCATGTCGAGCTGCAATTGAAATCCCGACAACTCCGTTGCTGGCAATGCATCTACTTGCACGCGGTGATCAACCATCGTGCGCAACAATTGCGCCAGGCTACGTCCGGCAATTGCTGCAGTTCCTTGACCAATCACACGAATCCGCGTGAAAACTCCTGCCGTGAGTTTTGCGCGAATATCGTCTGGCAACACCGTTGTGTCGAGCGTTGCCTCAAGCTGACCATTGCGCTCAGAGATTTTCCCACGCAAGGTCTTGCGGAAACTCAGCGGTGCCTCTGCAATTTCCTTAGATAAAAAGTGTTTATGTTCGCCACGATCAATATCGCGTGTGGTTACTTCAGCAATTGAAACGGTGCTGTCTACTAGCGGAATTGACGTTCCGTCGTAGGCAAGCATGCGCATGCCGGCAAGCGATCCTGCATTGTCGCCATCTAACGCAATCACCTGTCCCCGACTTGATGGATTATTCGCATCGGCAAGTGACTCGCCATCCATGCGCACATACTGCAATGTCTCTTCAACAACTCCATATGGCTCACTGGCCACGATGAAACGGTCTTCGGCAATACCGACATACAAACCTTGTCCGCTTCCGCGGAGTGCAAGCATCATCGAGTTTGGTTCATCAGCACTTGCAACAGCTATTGCGACACTGCCTTCAAACTCGGCAACAGTCTCTCTAAAGGCATCTACGAATGGCATTCCCGCTGCGTTCTTACGCGCGACCACCGTTGGAATGACTTTTGCATCGGTGGTAATTGGTTCTGCAATATGCAGTCCGTTGCGCACCTTGATGTCGGCATGGTTATCGACGTCACCATTGAGTGCGGCAAGCATGTACGGAGCAACTGAATTGCCACCCACCTCTTCGCTGTTTACTGGGTGTGCGTTTGGTTCAGAAATGATTCCCACGCTTGCCCAACGTGTGTGTCCAAGAATGGACACTCGTGCATTCGGTTGGCTAATGAGCAACCGCAACAAAGCATCGTCGGAAACCGTTGTGCGCATGGCACGCGTGTTGTCACCAAGCTCGCCAATTTCTGCCGCCGCCTTATACACAAACGACCATGCTCGACTGCCAGCGCCAACGCGTACCGAGCCGTTAGTGAACAGCGTGTCATCAAGTCGACCGGCAAGTAACGGAGCAACTCTCTTATCAGTTGCATCTAAGCCATGACCCCACACCAGCACATGCACGCCAGCAGAGTCGCGACCTCGAACTTCCATGCGATCGAGTGCAGAAAATGCTTGCTGAATTGAGAAGTAGGCATTGCGTGCGCTAGCACTTGCGTCTTTGCCTGCTAATTCACCAACTGCTTTTGCTGTGCGCAAGCGATCGTTTCGCAACGACCACGTGGCGTCGCGCAGTGCAATGAGTTCGTTGCTGCGGCGTTCAACTTCACGGGTTGACAACCCAGATTCAGCCTCCAATTGCGCTTCGGCCCCACTTGCCAAGCCATCTAGTTGATCAACACGAGAAACCAATCCACTCACCAATGCGATGTTGTCAATCAGTGTTCCAAGCCCAGATTCACCGCGCAACGAAGCATCGGCTTCCGCTACTAAACGACCAGATTCAGCAATGTTTCCCGCCGCTCCAACAGCAATGGCTCGGTCGAGGGCATCCAGAATGTCGGCGGCAAGTGGCAATGGTCTTGCCGAGGGCCGCGACACAACACAGATGATGCCGCACATGGTTACTAGGTTACCGAACCCCGCCGAAGCGCTGCGATACAACCTCGGCAAGCCCTTGTGCCACAGCATCTGCGGTTTCTTGACTTGCAGCTTCCACCATCACACGAACAACTGGTTCGGTACCGCTTGCTCGCAACAGCACACGGCCAATTCCATCCAAACGCTTCGTTGCATCTGCGATTTCATCAGCAAGATCTTCTGCTGGGCTCTTCACATCTCGCGCAACACGAATATTGATCAGCGTTTGTGGAAGCGACGTCATTGCATTGCGCGCAAGTGTTGCCAGCGGTTTAGCTTCTCGTCGAACTAAGTCCACAAGCATTGCCCCTGCCAGCAAGCCATCGCCTGTTGTTGCATGGTCACGATAAATAATGTGACCGCTTTGCTCTCCACCTAGCACCACACCGTGTTCATCAAATGCGACAAGAATGTTTCTATCGCCAACTGGCGTGGTGATCACATTGATTCCCGCTTTGGTCATTGCTTGATGGAAACCCGCGTTTGTCATCACCGTTACCGCAACCGTGTTTGACTTCAACTTTCCACGTTTGTGCAAATCAATTGCTGCAAGCGCAATCAAATGATCGCCATCTACAACATCACCAATATGGTCAACGGCAATAACGCGATCTCCGTCGCCATCAAAAGCAAGACCTAAGTCCGCTTTGTGCAAGCGAACTGCTTCACTCACAACTTCTGGATGTGTTGCACCACAACCTTCGTTGATGTTCTTCCCATTTGGTTGATCGTTCAACACAATGACCGTTGCGCCTAGACGCGCGAATACTTCTGGCGCGACATCGCTCATTGCCCCATTGGCGCAATCCAACACCACGCGAATGTTGGCAAACGCCAAAACTGGAAATAGTCCAACAATGTGAGACGCATACTCACCAAGCAAATCAACTTGAAGAGCCGAAGAAGTAGGCACTGTCGCCGTACCAGTCATATGCGATTCAATTGCGTCTTGCTGCGCATCGCTTAGCTTCAGGCCACCATTGGCAAACAGCTTCACACCATTGTCTACGTACGGGTTATGCGAAGCGGTAATTGCTGCGCTGGCACAGCCTCGTTTTGCAGCCAAAAATGCAATTGCGGGTGTTGGGGCTACGCCAAGTAATTCGACTGAAACACCGCCAGCAAGCAACCCATTGGCGAGCGCAGTCTCCAATTGTTTGCCAGATTCGCGAGTGTCGCGACCAACCAAAACTTTGGTGACGCCAAGTTCACGCGCAGCAACCATCCCAAGTTCTGCAACATATTGCTCGGTGAGTTCGGTGAAGGCGACTCCACGCACACCGTCGGTGCCAAATCGAAGCATCGTTTACACACACATCCGCGCGACGAAAATCGCGCGAACCAACACGTGATTAACGCTTCGTGTACTGAGGCGCCTTGCGCGCCTTCTTGAGGCCGTATTTCTTGCTTTCCTTCTTGCGCGAGTCGCGAGTAAGCAAGCCGGCTTTGCGAAGCACTGAGCGCTTCGTGTCATCCAACTCAAGAATGGAGCGAGCGATCGCCATGCGAAGTGCGCCAGCCTGGCCAGCGATTCCGCCGCCCTGAATGTCACAGTCAACGTCGTATGCGGTTTCTGCTTCTACAACGCGAAATGCTTCGGTTGCTGCAGCGCGCTGCAATGCGTTTGGAAAGTAATCCTCAAACTCACGTCCGTTGATTACTACCTTGCCAGTGCCTGGACGCAAACGCACGCGTGCGACTGCTTCCTTGCGACGACCGGTTGTCTGTGTCAGTGGCTTTGTTCCCACGTTTACTCCTCTATTCGATCTTTGCTAATCAGCGCGCTTTTGCGTGCGGGATGTTCAAAACTTTTGGTGCTTGTGCTTCGTGACCGTGCTCTGGTCCTGCGTGAACCTTCAACTTCTTAATCATCTGACGACCAAGTGGTCCCTTAGGCAACATGCCGCGAATGGTGCGACGAATTGCGTCTTCTGGCTTACGGCTCAACAAGTTGGCGTAAGTCTGTGAGCGCAATCCACCTGGGTAACCGCTGTAGTCGTGAACGAGTTCTTTGTCAGCCTTGCCCTTGGTCATCACGATCTTTGAAGCGTTGACGATGACAACGTGGTCACCAGTGTCCATGTGCATGGAGAACATTGGCTTGTGCTTGCCGCGCAAAATGGATGCAACTTCTGTACACATGCGACCAAGTACCAAGCCGTCGGCATCAACAACATGCCACTCGCGCTTAATTTCACTTGCTTTTGGACTGTACGTGCGCATCATAAAAAACTACTTTCGAAAACTGAGGACTTGGCCAGAAAATCAGCCAAACGCTGCCCCTATGGACCGTTTCAGGATAGGGGTCTAGAGGGCCTAATCACAATCGGCCGGGTAGCCAACTTCCCACAAAATCAAGCCTTGCGGGGGTGCCACGGGTGCCGCCTGTGCCCTGTCTCCAGAGACAATAAGTCCGCGCATATCGCTTGGCGGGCGCTTGCCCAGGCCGATCTCAATGAAGGTGCCGACTAGCGCCCGCACCATCTGATGGCAGAACGCATTGGCCCGAATATCGAACCTCAACACTCCCTCGCCAAGGTCGCGCCAATCAGCATTCATGACGTGCCGACGCATGGAGTGCTCAAACGTGTCATTTTCATCGGCAGGTTTTGGCTTGCGACAAAATGCCGAGAAATCATGTTCGCCAATGACCGCATCGGATGCGAGCTGCATTGCTCGGAGCTTGAGTGGCTTCATGATGTGCCAGGCCGAGTCGACCATAAATGGGTTTGGCGTTTCCGTGTTCAACACGGTGTAGCGATACGAGCGCCACAGTGCGGTATATCGAGCGTGAAAATCAGGCTTTGTCCACACTGCTTCACGCACGGCAATTGACGGGCCACATAACGAGTTCAATTGCTTCATTAACACTGGCAAATTCACGCGGTCTGGCAGATCTGCGCCAATGATTTGTCCCCACGCATGTACACCTGCATCGGTGCGACCAGCAGGAGTGATCTTTACTTCTTCTTGCAGAATTTGAGCGAGTGCTCCTTCAATCGTGGACGCGACAGTGTCAACACCAGGATTGGTAGCAAAGCCATGAAATTGATCGCCCTTGTAGGCAATCGTCATGCGTGCGCGACGCATGGCCATGATGAATCAGACGAGTTCGATGCGCGCCATTGGTGCATTGTCACCATGGCGTGGACCAAGCTTGAGCACGCGGGTGTATCCACCATTGCGGCCGGTGTAGCGAGGTGCAACAACGTTGACCAACTTGTTGGTCATTTCCTTGTCATTCAAGTACGACTGGATCTGACGAATGCGGTGAATGCGCATTGGGCCTTCGCCTTGCGCCTTGATTGCCTTCGTGATCAACTTCTCTGCGATTGGGCGAAGCGCCTTGGCCTTGCCTTCGGTGGTCACAATGCCCTCTGCAGCAAAAAGTGATGCAGCGAGGTTCGCCATCAACAACTTTTGATGATGTGCGCTATGTCCGAAGCTTCGGGCTCGTCTTGGTGTTGCTGGCATGTCTCATCGTCTCCTATGAAGTGGTGCGTATTGGTGCGCTATCAGATGCGCAGTGACAATCCGCGTTCGTCGAGCTTCAACTTGATTTCATCCAACGACTTCTGACCGAAGTTGGTGATGTTCAAAAGATCTTCTTCGCTACGAAGCAGCAATTCGCCAACAGTGTTGACCTGTGCGCGCTTCAAGCAGTTACGTGGACGCTCGCTCAAGTCGAGGTCTTCGATGCTCAAGTCGAGGTCTGGTGAACCAGCACCCGTTCCCGCAAGCTCACCAAGTTCGAGTGCCATTGGCGCATCGCTCATGGTTGCTACAAGGTCGACCAATGAACGAAGTGTTGCGCCTGCGGATGCAAGTGCTTCACGTGGCTCAATAGTTCCATCGGTTTCGATGTCGATGATGATCTTGTCGTAGTTAGTTGACTGCTCAACACGTGTTGGCTCTACAAGGTAGGTGCAACGACGTACTGGAGAGAAAATTGCATCGATTGGAATGATGCCGATGACCTTGCGCGTGTCGCGGTCGCTTGATGCATAACCTTTGCCGCGCTCGATCGTGAGGTCTACAACCAAACGGCCCTTTGCTGACAAGGTTGCAATGTGCTGTGACTTGTTCAGAATTTCAACACCGGTTGGGCACACGATGTCTGCTGCAGTGATGTCTGCTGGGCCCTTCACATCAAGTGTGATAACCACTGGTTCGTCACTTTCAGAGACGACAACAATGTCCTTCAAGTTCAAAATGATTTCGGTGACATCTTCAGTGATGCCTTCGATGACATCAAACTCATGAAGAGCTGATTCAAACTTGACTGAGGTGATTGCTGCGCCAGGAATTGACGACAACAACATGCGGCGAAGCGAGTTTCCAATGGTGTGACCCAAGCCTGGCTCGAGTGGTCCAATCGAAAACTTCTGACGGTTGCCTTCTGGTGAACCGATCGCTTCAACTGATGGGCGCTGAATAACAAGCATTGATATCTCCTATTGCCAATTCGTTTAGGGGTTACTTCGAGTAGAGCTCAACAATGAGCTGTTCACGTACTGGTACATCGATTTGTTCGCGTGATGGAAGTTCGCGAACGGTGACCTGCTTGCCACCTTCTGCACGATCGATCCAACCAACCATCTTGTGGTCGAGGGTGTCAATGTTGTGCTGAATAACGATCATGTTTGCGGCCTTCTCGGAGAGCGTGACAACCTGTCCACGACCAACGCTGTACGAAGGAATATTCACGCGCTTGCCGTCGACCAATACGAGGCCGTGGCTTACGAACTGACGTGCCTGTGGACGTGTGTTTGCCCAACCTGCGCGGTACACCACGTTGTCCAAGCGGCACTCAAGCAAACGGAGCAAGTTTTCACCCGTTGGACCAGCCAAACGCGTTGCTTCTTCGTACGCCTTGCGGAATTGACGCTCGAGTACACCGTAGATGTACTTAGCCTTCTGCTTTTCCTGCAATTGCAAGAGGTATTCACTGCCAGCTCCACGACGACGTGTACGGCCGTGTGTTCCTGGTGGGAATGGACGACGCTCAAGAGCCTTTGAGCCCTTGGTGTTTTCGTAAATGTTGACACCGAGACGGCGCGAAATTCGCACCTTTGGTCCTGTATAGCGAGCCATGACTTACGGCCTCTTTCGCTTTGGCTGGAGGCAACCGTTGTGTGGAACTGGCGTTACATCTTTAATGCCAGACACTTCGATGCCAAGGTTTTGAATAGAACGCAGTGCGGTATCGCGACCCGAACCCGGGCCCTTTACATGCACTTCAACGCGACGAAGACCTTGTTCCATTGCTGCACGACCAGCCTTTTCGGCTGCCATTTGTGCTGCGTATGGAGTGGACTTGCGCGAACCGGAGAATCCAACGCCGCCGGACGATGCCCATGAAATGACATTGCCTTCTGTGTCGGTGATGGACACGATGGTGTTGTTGAACGAACTCTTAATATGCACAACGCCAGTCGCAATATTTTTGCGATCGCGCTTGCGCTTACGTGGTGCTGGTGCCTTTGCCATGATTTACTTCCTCACTGCCATCTTCTTGTTGGCCACAGTCTTCTTCGGACCCTTGCGAGTACGAGCGTTGGTGTGTGTGCGCTGACCACGTACAGGGAGACCCTTGCGGTGACGCGTTCCTTGGTATGAACCAATTTCAATCTTGCGCTTGATATCGGTCTGCACATCGCGGCGAAGGTCGCCTTCAACCGTGAGGTTTTGTTCGATATACATACGAATCTTGTTGACCTCAGAGTCAGTGAGATTGCGAACACGGGTGTCTGGATTGAGATCGAGTTCCTTGCACATCTTCTGAGCAGTGGTGTTACCAATGCCGAAAATGTAGGTAAGCGAAATCACCAAACGCTTTTCGCGTGGGATGTCTACTCCTGAAATACGTGCCATCTGATGTTCCTTCTCAGCCTTGACGTTGCTTGTGACGAGGGTTTTCGCAAATCACCATCACGCGACCGTGCCGGCGAATGACCTTGCACTTTTCGCAAATTTTCTTGACGCTTGGTTTAACTTTCACTTCGAGCCTCGTGATTGGTGTTCGATTATTGGGTAATGAAATCTATTTATGTCGGTATGTAATGCGACCCCGTGTGAGGTCATATGGCGTTAGCTCTACTTGGACTTTGTCCCCTGGCAAAATACGGATGTAATTCATTCGCATCTTTCCTGAAATATGAGCTAACACTGTGTGTCCGTTTTCGAGTTCGACGCGAAACATTGCGTTAGGCAGCGACTCTGTAATTGTGCCTTCCAGCACAATTGCATCTTCTTTGTTTTTTGGCAGGGCTTTCTCCTCAAACACACGGACATACGAGCCAGTCGGAAGGAAATCCCTCCAAAAGGCGAAGGGTTATGCTACCGCCGCATTCCCCTGCCCCAAAACCCCAAAACACAAGGAGATGGGTGAATTCGGCAGGGTCATGATTAGCGATTCTTGATGCCGGCGACAGCCGAACGGAGGCGGGTAAACACCTCATCTGGGGTACCTAGACCATCCACTACAGCCAGTTTGTTCTGGTCTCTGTAATAGGCGATCAATGGAGAGGTCATGGCGTCGTATAAGTCCAGGCGGTGGTTGATGGCTTCGGGGGTGTCATCGGCGCGCTGCACTACTGAACCTCCGCACTTTTCACATACCCATGGATTGGCTTCGCTGCCAGTAGCCACATAGTTCGCTTGGCACTGCTCACATACGCGACGTGCCGACAATCGGCTGAGTACTAACTCGCGCTTTACCTCTAAGTCAATGACCAAGTTAATTGGGCGAACTTCGCTGATGTGATCAAGCGCCTGCGCCTGCGCCACTGTTCGCGGGAAGCCATCCAATATGAAGCCGTTCACGCGTGCATCTTCTTCGCCGATGCGACCTTGCACCAGGCTGATCATGAGTTCGTCATTGACCAACTCACCCTTGTCGAGCACCTCTTTCACGGCGCGACCAAGTGGTGAGTCTTTGCGCACTGCAGCACGCAACATTTCGCCAGTGGAAATGTGTGGCGCACCAAATTCAGAAGCAATACGAACGCACTGCGTGCCTTTCCCTGCGCCTTGACGGCCGAGCATGATGATGCGAATTGCATTCGACATGGCGGTGACTCTTTCGTGAATATCGTGAAATGTGTTTCCTAGAGAGGAAACGTCACTTCAAGAAGCCCTCGTAGTTGCGCTGCATCAACTGGCTATCGATTTGGCGCATGAGTTCAAGCGCAACACCAACAGCAATCAACACGGTAGTTCCTGCAAATGGAAATGACTGCACATCGCCTACCCACAAAATGATGTACGGCAAGATGGCAATGAATGCAACGAACATTGCTCCAGGGAGCGTGATTCGGTTCACCGTCTTTGCCAAGAAACTTTCCGTCTGTGGTCCTGGACGAATACCTGGAATGAATCCGCCCTGCTTGCGCAGTTGGTCTGCCTGACGAATTGGGTCGAATGCAATGGAGTTATAGAAGTATGCAAACGCAATAATCAATAAAAAGAACACCGAGATGTACAACAGATTTTGGCTGTTCACCAAATAGTTGTTTACAAATGAGGCAATAGAACCTCGCCAACCTTCACCGCTGCCGAGCATGTTCGACAACAGAACTGGCAACAACAGCACAGAGCTCGCGAAAATGATTGGCACAATTCCGGCCTGGTTTACCTTCAACGGGATGTACGTGTTTTGCCCACCGTATTGCTTACGACCGACCACACGTTTTGCGAATTGCACAGGAATTCGGCGACTACCAAGTTCGACACGAACTACTGCGAACAAAATTGCGATTGACACTGCAACCAGCACGATGAACGTGATGGTTTTCTTGCTTTGCAAGAGCGAGTAATAGTTGTACGGAAGACCGCTGACAACCGAAGCGAAAATCAACATCGACATTCCGTTGCCAATTCCGCGCTGGCTGATCAATTCACCAATCCACATGAGCAATGCAGTACCTGCAACCAGTGTTGGAATGACAAGCAAAGCGCGAGGCATGAACGGATCGAGTAACACCACGTCTGGCGCTGTTGCAGCTGCACTGAAAAAAGCGGATCCTTTACCTTGTCCGAAAATGAAGGTAAGTCCGGCACCCTGCAAAGTTGCAATACCGATTGCTACGTAGCGAGTCCATTGCGTGATCTTGCGTTGACCTGTTGCACCCTCTTGTTGCCACTGTTCCAGTTTTGGAATAACAACACCAAGCACCTGCATGATGATGCTTGCCGTGATGTACGGCATGATTCCCAAAGCGAAGATGGAAAAGCTTCCAAAGGCTCCGCCCGAAAACAAGTTCAAGAATCCAAGTGCACCTTGCGAATTGGATGCTTCACGCAATTGATGAACTGCTTGTGCGTCGATACCAGGAACTCGCAGGGACGCGCCAAAGCGGTACACAGCAATCATGGCAAAGGTGAACAACACCTTGTTACGAAGGTCTTCCACCTTGAAGATGTTCTTCACGTTTGAGAACACGTGGTACTCCTTGTTGACGTCGGGCTAGAAGTCGCGACGCGATTAGCGGTTGGTGAACTGGTTGCCCTTAGCGGCTGGACGTGGGCCCTTGTGCGGCATTGGCAAGATGGTCACAGATCCACCGGCAGCAACAATTGCCTGCTCAGCAGTCTTTGATACAGCATGTGCTGAAACGTTGACGGCCTTGGTGATTTTTCCGCGACCAAGAACCTTGATGAGTGTGTTCTTGTGAGCAGCACTCTTATCAACGAGAACCTTTGGATTTACTTCTGCAAGACCCAAAGCTTCGATGACATCGAGGTTTACTGCGTAGTACTCAACGCGAAACGGGTTATTAAAGCCCTTCAACTTTGGTACGCGTTGCTTCAACGGCATCTGACCGCCTTCAAAGCCTCGCTTCACGGTGTTACGAGCGTATTGACCCTTCGTACCGCGACCTGCAGTCTTTCCGCCTTTACCGCCGATACCACGACCGACGCGCTTTGGCTTCTTCGTTGATCCCTTTGCTGGGGCGAGTTGATCTACACGCATGGCTTACTTGCCTTCCTTGATTTCAATGAGGTGAGGTACACGTGCGATCATGCCGCGAATTTCCGGACGATCAGGCAGCGTGTTGGTGTGGCCAATTCGACGCAATCCAAGAGCGCGCAATGTTGCACGGTTCTTTGGTTTGTTGCCGATTTCAGAACGCACCTGAGTAACGGTGATGGTTGCACCAGTTGGTTCAACCTTCACACGCTTTACTTTGCGAGTTGACGTATTGCCAGATGCAGCCTTCAGCGCAGCGGCTGCTGCACGTTGTTCTGCTGCAGCCTTCTTAGCTGCTGGCTTACGGTCGCGAGTGGTGCGACCTGGTTTTTTAAATGCTGCCATGACTAGTGAGCACCTCCGTTTGACTTCTTACGCTCGTTGAACGCACGAAGGAGACCTTTTGGAACAAATGAGTCAGCTGGAATTCCGCGACGCTTTGCAACTTCGTCAGGGCTTTGCAATTCCTTCAAACCATTGATCGT